>NZ_FNTX01000002.1:954834-1273113 GCF_900105765.1 Ruania alba | reverse complement strand
CCGCCCAGGTGCTGCGGGACAACTACGTGCAGAACGTGCTGCTCGGCAACAGCCGCGACCAGGCGCATGTGATGCTCACCGTGCACCAGCGGCTGATTCACTGGCTCGAGGAGCGAGGTGAGCTGGACCGCTCGCTGGAGTTCCTGCCCAGCGATAACCAGATCGCCGAGCGGGATGCCGCGGGCGTGGGCCTGACCAGGCCGGAGTTCGCCGTCCTGGTCGCGTACGCGAAACTGGCGCTGAAGGCGGACCTGGCCACGACCGACCTGCCCGACGGCGCGTGGTTCTCCCGGACTCTCGATGCCTACTTCCCGAGCGCCCTGCGCGAGCAGTACGGGGACGCGATTGCCGAGCATCCGCTGCGCCGGGAAATCATCGTCAACGACGTGGTGAACTCGATGGTGAACCGCGGCGGCATCACGTTCGCGTTCCGCGCCACCGACGAGACCGGAGCCACGAGCGAACAGGTGGCGCGCGCGTTCGTGGCCTGCCGGGAGATCTTCGACCTGGAGTCCTACGTGGCCGAGGTGGAGCGCCTCGACCACGAGGTGCCCGCCGCCGTCCAGACGCGGATGTACATCGACTTCCGGCGATTGCTCGACCGCAGCTCGCGCTGGCTGGTGCTGCGCCGCCCGGACGCCGTGGACGTGGCGGCAGAGGTGGACACCTTCGCTGAGTCGGTGCGCCGCTTGGTCGGGCAGTTGCCCCGGCTGCTCCAGGGCGCACAGGGCGAGCGGTGCCACCGGATGGCTGCCGAGCTGACCGAGTCCGGGGTACCGGCCGACCTGGCCGAGCGGACCGCCACGCTGCTGCCTTCGCTCGCCCTGCTCGACGTGGTGGAGATCGCTGCGGAGAGCGGGGAATCGCTGGAAGACGTGGCGTCTTTGTACTTCGCGATCTCTGCGCGTTTCGAGGCGGACGACCTGCTCAACAAGGTGGCTGCCCTCGGGTTGGATGACCGGTGGGACGCCCTGGCCCGGGCCGCGCTCCGGGACGACCTGACCGCGACCCTACGGGACCTGACCCGCACCGTGCAGACCTCCACGACCTCCGGGGACACCGCGCAGACGCGGATCGCAGCGTGGGAGTCCACCGCCGGAGCAGCGCTGGAACGTGCGGAACAGGCGTTGCCGGCGGTCACCGGACTCGATCGCGCGACCTTGGCGCCGCTGTCGGTGGCGGTGCGGGCGCTGCGCTCGCTGGTGCGGTCCTAAGCCTCAGCCGCCCCGGGAGGAGATGCAGAACTCGTTCCCTTCCGGGTCGGCGAGGACGGTCCAGCCCGGGTGCTCGGCGAGCACCCGGGCGCCGAGCACCTGCACCCGGGTGACCTCGGCCTGCCGGTCCGCTGCCGTGACGTCGAGGTGGAGCCGGTTCTTCCCCGACTTCGGCTCGGGCACCTCCTGGAAGAACAGCGTCGGGCCGGGGCCGTCAACGGCCACCGTCGGGTCCGTCTGGGGCGTCAGGCCGAGGCCCGCCAATCGGGCGATCTCCGCGTCGTCGTAGGGGCGCACCGCATACCCGTCGAGCACCTCCGCCCAGAACCGCGCGAGGGCCGGGGCAGCACGGCAGTCCACGACGATCTCGTCCAACCGGGCCATCGTGCCTCCTTCCGAGGGCAGCGAGAGTAGCGCGGACGGCGGGACTCGACCAGATCACATGAGCGTGTAGCGGACCCTTCCCGCCGTGCCGTGCGGGATGCGCAGCATGTGCACCCGCCGCCGCGCGTCGGCGAACAGGGTGCGGGCGGTGGGCTGCACCGTCACCGCTGTCGCATCGCCCCAGTCGATCGTCAGCACGACGGCGTCCCTGGTGATGGTCACAGACGTCGCCGTCGCCTCGGCCGGCTCACCGTGGGTGAGCGTGCTGCCGTCGGAGAAGCGCACGCCGTCGGTCGGGAGCAGCACCAGCGGCACCTGCTCGACGGCGTCCATCGTCGCGGAGATCTCCCGCACGATCTCGGCGTCACTGATCAGGGCCTCGCCGGTCACGTTCCCGCCGGTGGTGGTCCAGCGCACGCCCAGGTCGGTCTCCAGTCCGGTCGGATCCGCCAGCACGCCGCCGTCGGCCACCGGCCCGTCGTACCAGGTGGGCGTGAGATTCGATGCGCCGTCGGTGCCGCCGTTCGGCAGCACCGTGGCCCAGCACTCGGTGTTCGAGCTCTGCCCACCCTGGATCAGCACCCCGGCCTCCGGATGCCAGAGCAGCCCGAACCCGGCCCGGACCACCGAGTTCGGCCGGGTGCCGAAGAACGCCATCAGGTAGCTCGCCGGCCGCCGGACGAACAGGTAGTGCTGGTCCATCGGGTCGGTGCGTAGTTCGGTGAACCGCTGCGAGCGCACCGCCGGGATCCGGCGCCATGCGGCCGCCTTCACCTGCTCACGCGGATAGTGCTCGCCGTAGGCGACGTTGGCGAGGATGCGCGGGTTCGCCCGCCCGGGTTCGAACGGAGGCACCGGCTCGGGCGATGCCGCCCACTCGGCGCGGATCCGGTCCCGCTCCTCGGCGGTGGTGTAGAAGGACGCCAGGTCCGGCACCTGCCGGCTCAGCACCGAGCCAACGTCCCGTTGCTGGAAGTCGGTAGTAACGGCGTCCAGGTAGTACATGGGGATCCGCGCCGCACCCGAGGCGAAGGAGACCAGGCCGGACCCGTCCGGTTCGGGCACGTTGACATAGCCGAACCAGTCGGCCAGCCGGTGCACCATCGGCAGCAGGGATGGTCGACCGGTCTCCCGGTGGATCTCAATGATCTCGGTGAGCGCCACGTTGAGGTTATAGGCGATGTCCATCCCGCGGGGCTCGTAGAGGAACCCGGCCGGGCTCTGCCCATGGTCGGCGATGAACTCGATCCGGTCCGTGAGCAATGCCTCGAGCCCGGCGTCCGGGTCCAGGCTCAGCGCACGGGCAGCACCGGAAACCCCCGCCAGCGGCTGGTTCACGAACTCGACCAGCTCGTCCTGCCAGATCTCGCCGTTGCCGGGGTCCAGGAACCACCGCATCGCCGCCCGGAGCGCGTCGGTGATCTGTGGCCGCCGGCCGGGCAGCAGGTCGGCCGAACGGAGCAGGTCGAGCGTCTTGCTCAGGTAGCCGAGCGCGAAGGCGGTGGCCGCGCGGGAGTGTTCGGTGGCCGAGTACTCCGGCCACGAGCCATCCTCGTGTTGCAGTGTGAGGTAGTAGCCGATCGCGGCATCGGTGCGGGCCACCAGGGCGGGATCACCGGTGTAGGGGTTCCAGCTGCGCTCGCTGGCCGCGAACCAGGCGAACACCGAGACCATCTCACTGATGCGAGCGTTGAACGGGGCGTCCGGGGAGCGCCACCAGCCGCCGTGGATGAAGCCCCGTAGCTCGGTGTCGGAGTCGTCCACGTCGTTCGCGATGTCGGCGAGGGTCACCAGGTAGTACGCGAGCCGCTGTTCCTCGGGGGCGAATGCCTGGCGGTCCGGGGCGCCCGCCGGCAGCGCAGACACCGGTGGGAGCGGCCCACTGGTCTGGTTCGCAGGCCGGGAGACCTCCGCACGTGCGGGGGTGTCGAGAGCTGTCGTGGCGACGCCTGCTGCTCCGGCAGCAAGGCTTCCGATGACGATGCGGCGAGTGGGGGCAGACGAGCGCATGGCGGCTTCCTTCCAGGGGCGGAACGGGTCCGCCGGGTCGACGTTGACTCGATTGAACGGTAGCCGTTACCGTCGACTTGCGCCATAGTGTCGCCTGTAGTTCGATATTGTCGAACGCACGCACGGCGCTGGTCCGATGAACGACGACGTTCGACAGGTAGGTCATGGACGATCCCGATACGCAGAGCACCCCGCAGGCAGCCCGCAGCTCGATCCAGGTGATCGACCGGTCGGTGGCCATGCTGCGCGCCATCGCACAGGCCGGTCCCGGAGGGCTCGCCCTGAAGTCACTGACGGCGTCCGCCGGTCTGCGACCGTCCACGGCCCGCACACTGCTGAGCGCCCTGGCCACCCACGGCTTGGTACGCCAACGGGACCCGGAGCGCCACTACCTGCTCGGCCCGACCTTCTTCGAGCTGAACCGCGCCTACGTGGAGCAGACCGACCTCGCCTCGGTGGCCACGCCGGTGCTGCGCGAGCTGTGGGAGAAGACCGACGAGACCGTGCACCTGTCCGTACTCAAGGACGGGCATCGCGTAGACCTGGCGGTGCTGGTGAGCCGGCAGTTGCTGAACATCAATCCGACGGTGGCGCGATTCGACACCGCGACGGCGACCGTGCCCTTCCACACCGCAGCGGGCAAGGTGCTCTTCGCCGAGCTCGATGATGCGCGACGCGACCACTTGCTCACATCGGCGCCCTGGCGGTCCAACGTGTCTGAGTCCAAGGCACAGCTCGCCGCCCTCGTCAGCGCCGTCCGGCAGCAGGGCTTCGCCACCAACGTCGAGGAGGAGGCGGCCGGCGTCTGCGGGGTGGCCGCCCCGGTGCGCGACCACAGCGGCGCGGTCGTCGCCGCGCTGTGCATCGGCTACCCGTCAGTGCGCAGCACCCCGGCGCATCAGGAGGCGATGCGCAGTGCCGTGCTGGACGCTGCGGACACCCTCTCTGCCCTGCTCGGCGCCAGAACCGACACCGTCCAGCAGGGCGAGGAGGAACGATGACCGAGCGCTACGACGTCGTCGTGATCGGCGGCGGACCAGCCGGAGCCCCGGCCGCCGTCCAGTCCGCCCGCGCGGGCGCACGCACGCTGCTGGTGGAGAAGAACGGCGCCCTCGGTGGCACCACCACCGTGGCCGGGGTGGCACTGCCGGGCCTGTTCCACGCCTGGGGTGAGCAGATCATCGCCGGCATCGGCTGGGAGATGGTCTCCCGCGCGGTGGCACTGACCGGTCGGGACCTGCCGGACTTCTCCCGCTGGGACCTCCCGCACTACAAGCTGCAGATCCCGGTGGTCCCGGCCATATACGCATCGGTGATCGACGAGACCGTGCTGGGCTCGGGTGCCGAGCTGCTGCTGCACACCATGCCGGCCACGGCAGAGCCCACGGCGGACGGCTGGTCCCTCACCCTGTGCGGCAAGGAGGGCCTGCGCCGCATCGAGGCCGCCCAGCTGGTGGACACCACGGGCGATGCCGACGTGACCGGGCTGGCCGGTCTCCCCCGGCGGCACAACACCGGCCGCCAACCGGGCACCATCATGGTGCGCCTGGACGGCTATGACCCCACCACGCTCGACTATGAGGCCCTGGACGCCGCCTACGAGGAGGCCGTCGCCGAGGGCCGGTTGCGCCGCGGCGACCTGCAGGAGTTCCACCAGCCCACCCGCGCGTTCCTGCGCAAGCGGGGCGAGAACGCGATCCACGTCCCAGGCATCGACGGCGGGACCTCCGAGAGCCGGACGGTCGCCGAGGTCGCCGGCCGGGCCACGCTGATGCGCGTCTACACCTTCCTGCGCGCTCAGCCAGGTCTCGAGGACCTCTCCATCGCCCGGTGGGCGATCGAGACGGGTGTCCGGGAGACCTTCACCATCGAGGGTGTGGAGCGGGTGACGCTGGCCGACTACACCTCCGGGCGACGGTGGCCGGACGCACTCAGCTACAGCTTCTACCCGATCGATGTGCACTCGGTGGACGGCGACGGGATCGACATCCGTCCGCTCAGCTTCGGCACCTTCCCCACGATGCCTCGCGGGGCGATGATCCCGCGCGGCAGCCACCGGCTCGTCGTCGCCGGCCGGCCGATCTCCGGCGACCAGGAGGCCAGCTCCGCGTACCGGGTACAGGCCTCCTGCATGGCGATGGGCCAGGCGGCCGGAGCACTGGCGAGCCTCGCCGCCGACACCGCCGCCGACCCGTTGGACGTCTCCCTGGAGTCGGCCCGCGGCCTGCTCCGCACGCATGGCGCGATCGTCCCGGGCGACCCCGGCACGCCGGGCACCGATCCACATCACACCCCTGCCCCACCCTCGAAGGAGAGGTCATGACCCGCACCGCACACCCGCACTCCCGTCGAGCCGTGCTCACCGGCGCGAGCGTCGCGACGCTCGCGCTCACCCTTGCCGCCTGCAGCGGCTTCGTGAACACCGACGATCCCGAGCCCGGCGGTTCCGGTGACGGCGATGCCGCAGGCGGCACCGTCACCGCCTATGTCTCGACCGAGCAGAACACCGGATTGGAGCCACTGCTGGAGGGCTTCACCGACGAGACCGGCATCACCGTGGACCACACGTCCGCCGCGGTCCCCGACCTGAACCAGCAGCTCGCGGTGCAGCTCGGCTCCGGTACTGCCGCGGACGTCTTCCGCGTCTCCCCCGGGTACTCCAGCAGTGTCGCGGCCGGGGCGCTCGGCTCCAGCGGGGGCCTGCTCGACCTGTCCGACCAGCCGTGGGTGAGCTCTATCGACCCCGGCACCACGGCCCTGTCCGCAGTGGACGGCGTCACCTATGGCTTCCCGGTGGCCAGGAATTCCCTGGTGATGGCCTACAACGTGGCGCTGTTCGACGAGCTCGGCCTCACCCCGCCGACCACGTGGTCGGAGTTGCTGGAGGTCTGCCAAGAGTTGCAGGACGCCGGCAAGACCCCGATCGCCCAGGGATTAGCCGGCGGGGCGATCTACCTGCAGTTCTACGTCTATGCCCTGGCCGGCACGATGATCTACGGCCCGGAGCCGGACATCGAGGAGCGGATGCGCGCCGAGGAGACCTCGTTCTCCGAGCACCCGGAGTGGACCGAGGTGTTCGAGAAGTATCTCGAGCTGCGCGACCGCGACTTCTTCACCGCCGACTCGCTGGGTGTGCCGCCGGAGGAGGCCCTGCAGGACGTGGCCACCGGCGAGGCAGGGATGGTGCTGCTGACCAACTCGGGCCTGCCGCAGCTGGTGGAGTACGCCCCGGGCGGGGCCGAGGACATCGCCATCTTCGCGATGCCGGCCACCGATGACGCCGAGGCCACTCTGCTGCCGACGGCACCGGACTTCCTGGCTGTGAACGCCGAGGCTGCCAACCCCGACGCTGCGCGGACCTTCCTGGAGTACCTGTCCCGCCCGGAGAACGTGGAGACGTACGCGAACACGATCGCGGCACTGCCCGGTCTGGACGTCGGAGCGCAGAGCACCAACGAGGCGCTGGAGCCGGTCATGCCGCTGGTGGACTCGGCCCGCACGGTCGCCTACGCGAATTACCTGTGGCCGAACGGGGATGTGCAGCAGACCATGCTGCAGTCCGGCGCACAGCTCTACGCGGACGAGATCACGATTCCTGACCTGCTCGAGCAGATGGACGCCGAGCACGACCTGGGTACCCCGTGACCACAGCACCACTGACTCGTGGCGGGCGAGGGACGCCGTCGTCCGCCACGAGCGTCACCCGGCGCACCCCTGCCGGGGTGCCCTATGCCTTGCTGCTCCCGGCACTCGCGCTCTACGGGCTGGTGGTGCTGTACCCGACGTTGTCCGGTGCGGCCTACGCGTTCACCGACTGGAGCGGCCGTGCCGACGGCACCACGTTCCTGGGGTGGGCCAACTTCACCGAGATGTTCTCCGACGTGGCCGCCCGGGCGGCACTGCGGAACACGGTGATCATCGCCGTCAGCGTGACCTCGATACAGACGGTGGTCGGTCTGGCGCTGGCGATCGCCCTGCACTCGGCGTTGCTGACCAAGAACGTGCTGCGCACGTTGTTCTTCGCTCCTGCGCTGCTGCCCCCGGTGGTGATCGCGTTCCTCTGGCAGTTCCTGCTCACCCCGTCCGGCCCGTTGAACACGGTGCTGCGCGATGTCGGGCTCGGGGCTCTGGCGCAGAACTGGCTGGGCGACTCCTCCATCGCGCTGGGGACGGTGATCGGGGTGATGATCTGGCAGAACGCCGGGCTCACGATGGTCATCTACCTGGCCGGCCTGCAGGGGATCCCTGCCGAGCTGGTCGAGTCTGCCTCGCTGGACGGGGCGTCGGCGTGGCAACGACTCGTGCAGATCACCATCCCGCTGCTGATCCCGGCCACCACGGTGGCGATGTCGCTCACCCTGATCAGCAGCCTCAAGGTGTTCGACCAGGTGTTCGCGATGACCGGTGGTGGCCCGGGCTACGCCACCGAGACCCTCTCGGTGATCATGTACAAGGAGGCGTTCGTCTCGGGACGGTTCGGCTATTCCACGGCGATCGCCCTGGTGCTGACGATGATCGTGTTCGCCTTCGCGCTGGTGCAGCTGGGGGCGTTGCGCAAGTTCGAGGTTGATCGATGAGTGGGAGGAGCCGTCAGATACAGCCGCAGGCAGGGGCGCCGAGGGACGAGGTGCACCGCAGCGAGGCACCGGACCACTCAGACCAGAAGACATCGATGAGTGGGAGGAGCCCCCGCGCAGGGGCGCCGAAGAGAGCGATCCGCCCCGGGCGGGTGGTCCGCGAACTGGCCATGGTGGCCCTCGCCGCCTGCTTCGTGTTCCCGTTCTACGTGTTCTTCACCGTCTCGCTGAAGACACCTCCCGAGGTGGCGGCCGACCCGCTCGGGCTCCCCACCGGACTGCACCTGAGCAACTACTCGACGGCCTGGGAGGCCGGGAAGCTCGGCAGCGCCTACGTCTCCTCGATCGTGGTGGCCGTGCTCTCCGTGGCGCTGCTGGTCCTGCTGGGATCGGTGGCCGCGTACACCCTGGCCCGCAGGCTGAGCCGGCTCAGCACGGTGATCTACCTGGTGTTCCTGCTCGGGCTGATGATCCCGTTGCAGCTGGCCATGGTGCCGCTGTACCAGTGGATGAACGAGGCCAACCTGCTCGGCACCTGGACGGCGGTGATCTTGTTCGAGGCTGGCCACCAGCTGCCGTTCACCGTGTTCCTGTACGCGGGCTTCGTGCGCGCCCTGCCGCGCGAGTACGAGGAGGCCGCCCGGGTGGACGGCGCCGGACCGCTGCGGACCTTCGGTTCCGTGGTCTTCCCGCTGCTGCGCCCGATCACCGGCACCGTGGTGATCCTCACCGGGATCACCACCTGGAACGACTTCCTCACCCCATTGCTGTACGTGGGCGGCAGTCCGCAGCAGACCCTCCCGGTGGCGATCTACGCCTTCCGCGGCGAGTACGCCACCGACTGGGGCGTGCTGTTCGCCGGGATGGCCATCGCGATCATTCCACTGCTGATCGTCTACTTCTTCATGCAGCGCACCTTCATCGTGGGCTTCGCCAGCGGGGTGAAGGGCTGACGGCGCCGTCCGCCCCTGTCGGAGCACAGAAGCGCAGCGGATGCGCCCCGGCGACCGGTCGGAGACGATGGTGCCCAGGCGCCCCCTGGCGCCGGAGAGGATGGTCAGCATGGGTATCGGCGGAGGTATCTTCCTCCTCGTTGTCGGCGCGATCCTGGCCTTCGCGGTCCGGGACAGCATCGACGCGGTCGATCTGACTATGGTCGGCTACATCTGCATGGGCGCCGGAGCGCTTGCGCTCATCCTGGCGATCGTCGTGAACGCCCAGCGCAACCGGAGCTCGCATACGGCCACCGTGGAGCACCGTGAGACCGGTCTTCCGCCGGAGGAGCGCCGCCGGGAGCAGTGAGCCCCGCAATCGGTCGCGGGTGACGTGTATCTAGGAGGCCGACGCACGCTCTGAAGGGGTAGCGGTGTCGAGCGTCGGCACCGGATTCCGCGACGCCCCAAGGATGCTGCCCCATGAACGACGGACTCGAACCGGACACCACTGAGTGGTGGGAGGAGCGTCCCGGCAGAGGCCCCTGTCAGGACTGTGGTGACGTGCACGGATCCGCACCGTGGGACTGCGACGCGGCCGGCGCCGCGCTGGTGCTCGGTAGACCTAGAGGGTGCTCGTTCGCAGATGGTCCCGAGGGCGATCAGCCCTCGGCCACGACGGCCACCCCGTGAGCGGGCACCACCACAGATTCACCGACCTCAGCACCGGAGACCAGGTCCGTTCCCGTGGCTGGCACGGTGGCAGCAGCGTCGGTGTGGTTCAGCACGAACAGGAAACTGCGGTTGCCACCGTCCTCGCCGTGCTCGGCGCGGCGCACCACCTCCACGCCCGGCGTCGTCGCTGCTGCCGGAGCCACTCCGGACTCGGCGAGCACCTGCTCGATCACGGCGGCGGTCCCGGCCTCGTCCTGACGGGTGGCCACGTACCAGGCAGCGCCCTCGCCGACGGCGTTGCGGGTGACCGCAGGACCGTCCGGTAGTGGACCGTCGGTGAAGGAGCGCACCACCTCGGCCGTGGTGACCTCGACCCGTTCGGTCCACACGTCCGCCGTCGTGCCGTCATCCAGGGTGACTCGCTCGTCGGCGAGTAGCGGGAAGAACTCGTCCGTACGCACGCCCAGCAGTTCCCGGAACGCACCGGGGTAGCCGCCGAGTCGGGCGTGGTCGTTCTCGTCGACGATCCCGGAGAAGTAGGTGATCAGCACCGTGGCGCCGCGCTCGGCAGCAGCCGCCACGTTCGCGGCGTCGGCGTCAGTGATCAGGTACAGCGTCGGAACCAGGATGAGGTCGTACTCGCTCAGGTCGGCACCGGGCTGCACCACGTCCGTGGCCACGCCGCGGCGCCACAGCTCGCGGTACAGCGCGCGCAGCCGGTCGCCGTAGGTGACGTCCTCGCTGGGGTGGGAGTCCAGCTCGCACGCCCACCACGCCTGATAGTCGAAGAGCAGCGCCACGCGTGCCTGCACCCGAGAGCCGACGACGTCCCCCAGGTTGGCGAGCACCTCGCCCAGGTGCACGCTCTCGCGCCAGATGGCTGACTCCCGCCCGGCGTGCGGCACCAGCGCGGAGTGGAACTTCTCGGCGCCTGCCTGGGACTGGCGGAACTGGAAGAACATCACCGAGTCCGCACCGCGGGCCACGTGCGCGAGCGAGTTGCGCAGCATCTCCCCCGGTCCCTTGGCCCGGTTGCGGGGCTGCCAGTTCACCGCGCCGGTGGAGTGCTCCATCAGGATCCACGGCTTGCCGCCGGCCACGCCGCGGGTCATGTCCGCGGCCAGGGCGAGGTCGACCTCCCGCTCGGCATCGGCGGCGATCGTGTAGTGGTCGGTGGCCACCACGTCCACCTCGCGCGCCCAGCGGTAGTAGTCCATCCACTTGGTGCTCAGGTTCACCATGAAGTTGGTGGTGGACGGGATGTGTGGAGTGATCGGCCGGACGGCGTCGCGCAGCTTCTTGTAGTAGTCCAGCAGGGTGTCCGAGGAGAACCGGGCGAAATCGAGCTGCTGGGTGGGGTTGGCGTAGGTGGGCGCCGACAGTGGGGGCAGCACGTCCTTGAATGCGCTGTAGCGCTGGGACCAGAAGGCGGTGCCCCAGGCAGTGTTCAACCGGTCGATGGTGCGGTACCTGCGGCGCAGCCAGGTGCGGAACGCCCGCTGCGCGGACTCGGAGTAGTCGTGCGGGACGTGGCAGCCGATCTCGTTGTCGATGTGCCACAGGGCGAGCGCCGGGTGCTCGGCGTACCGTTCGGCGATCGCTTTGGCCATCTTCACCGCGTACTCGCGGTACACCGGGGAGGACGGGGCGTAGGACTGCCGGCCGCCCTGGTGGAGCTCCACACCCTCGGCGGTGCGGGGCAGGATCTCCGGGTGGTTCGCCGTCAGCCACGGTGGTGGTGAGGCGGTTGCCGTGGCCAGCGCGACCTTCACCCCGGCGGCCTGCAGCCGATCCAGGATGTTGTCCAACCAGGTCCAGTCGTAGCGCCCCTCGCGCGGCTCGAGCGTGGCCCAGGAGAAGATCGCCAGGCTCACCAGGTTCACCCCGGCCTCACGCATCATCGCGATGTCCTCGAGCCGGACCTCCATCGGCCACTGCTCGGGGTTGTAGTCACCGCCGTACCCCATCACCGTCAGGCCGATCGGCCAGCTCGGGATGGCCGGCTTCGCAGGGGTGGTGGGTTCTGGTGCGGTGACATCGTCGGCCATGCGCCCCAGGGTATTCATTCACCTGTCAGCGGGCCTAATTCCGGGCCGTGCGCGGGCCGTGGGTCAGACCAGCGCATCGTCCGTCTGCCTACCAGAAGGCCGTCGACCTGCCTCACCGAGTCCGGCCATCTGCCTGATAGATGCTCGGCCATCTGCCTCATAGAGAAGTGGTGCCGTTGGCTCTGCTGGGTCCGTGAACCTCAGGAGATCGAGACCCCCAGCTGCTCGAGCAGCCCGATCCGCGCGGCCGCATCCCGCAGCAGCAGGAACCCGGCAATCCCCATCACCCAGCTGATCGTCTCGCCCGAGGACTTCGCCATCCAGGCCGACACCCGAGTCAGCAACGGCTCCATCACCCGGCGGGCAGCGATCCGCCCGCCGAGCAGCACCAGCGCCGGGAGCACCATCACCAGGCAGTATCCGGCCAGCAGCAGCACCCGATCGGTCGCGGTGAGATCGGCGGCGGTGAGCATCCCGACGGCGCCGAGGTACGGCAGCATCGTGGCCACCTCGAGAGTGGCCGCGCCCAGCGCAAGACCCACCAGGGCCGTCCAGCCGCCGCGCCCGTCCGCGGTGACGGTGCGTTCGCGCCATCGGGAGAGCCGACCGGGCGCGCGCTCCCCCTCCTTCGGCTTTCGGCCGACGACGAACGCCCCGGCGAACAGGGCGGCACCGAGCACCAGCTGGCCGTAGGTGAGCGCTGGGGAATCCTCGTCGAGGGCCGCCATCAGGGAGTCCGCACCGGCGAGCAGGAGCAGCCCGACGCCGAGGTAGAAGACCGCGACGGTCGCGAGGAAGACGAGCACCCGGCCCGGGCGCAACCGTCCTGGGCTCAGCATCAGCCAGATCGGGATGAGCAGCGTGCCGAAACTGGTGGAGTCCACCAGGGCGAGGACGGCCAGAGGGCCGAGCAGGGCGAGCGTCATGGCCTCAGCCTGCGCGAACGCGCCTGCGCAGGCATCGGCCAGGCGTCGCCATCGTGCCTCACACTTTCGTCGCATCCGCAGATCGACGGTGGCAGCGAGAATGGTCGCGTGGACGGATGGGTCGAGACGTGGCGCCGGCACCTGCGCGGCACCCCGCTGCGGCGCGCCGTCACCGACGCGGCAGCCGTCGCGGCCGTCGGCCTGATCGCGCTGAGCATCGGGCTGGGACCGGTGCTCAGCAACGCGCCGGTCTCCGGCGCACCCGGATGGTGGCACGTGCCGCCGCTCGCGCTCGGCTGCCTGGTGATGCTCGGCAAGAGCCGGCACCCGGTGGTCATGCTCGCCCTCGGTGCACTGATCTTCACCGCCGACCTCGCCATCGGCGGGAGTCTCGGCGTCATGCTCGTGCTGATCGACCTGCTCTACACCCTCGCCCTGGTCGGTTCCGAGCGCGCGCTCCGGCGGTTGTTCACCGTCACGGCCATGGTGATCGCCGGGGCCACCGTGCTCACCTGGGCGCTGGCGCTGGACCTGCGGGTGGGCCTCTTCGTCGGGCTGCAGGCGTTCGCCGTGCTCGCCACCCCGATCTGGTGGGGCACGTCGGTGCGCCGGCAGGCTCAGCTCGCCGCGCTCGCCTCCGCACGGGCGGACGACCAGGCCCGGCTCGCCCAGCTGCAGCAGGAGGAAGCGCTGCGGGACGAGCGGGAGCGCATGGCCCGGGACCTGCACGATGCCATCGCCGGGAACCTGTCCGCGATCGCGCTGCACACCGAGGCTGCCCTGGTGCGCACCGGCGCTGATCCCCCGACGCGCCGTGCCCTCGAAGCCACCCGCGCCTCAAGCCTGTCGGCGCTGAGCGAGATGCGCACCATGATCCGGTTGCTGCGTGGTGGTGAGCCGGAGCGTGCGGCCACCCGGATCAGCGACGCCCAGACCGTGCGGGACCTGGTCGCCGCTCATCACGGCACGTTGCGCTGCGCTGACCTGCCGGAACTCCCGACGGCGGTGGACCAGACCGCGTTCCGCCTCCTCCAGGAGAGCCTCACCAATGCGACCAAGCATGGCGACCAGCCACCTGAGATACGGGTGAGCACCACAGACGCGCACCTGAATCTGGAAGTGCGCAACGCCGTCAGCACGGCCGGCAGGGCGGAACGCACCGGTTCCGGGCTGGGGCTGGACATCATGACCGAGCGAGCCCACGCCGTCGGGGGTATCTGCACCGCTGGACTCGACGGCGGTACCTGGACGGTGCGGGCGCGGCTCCCGCTGACACAGGAGGCTCCATGACGATTCGCGTGCTCCTCGCCGACGACCACGGGGCCGTGCGCGCCGGGTTAAGGATGCTGCTCGAGACCGACCCGGGGATCGAGGTGGTCGGCGAGGCGGCCGACGGCGAAGCCGCCGTGGCGAACGCCCGTGCCCTGCGACCCGATGTGGTGCTGATGGACATCCGGATGCCCCGGATGGACGGCGTGCAGGCGACCGAGGCGATCGTCGCCGCCGCCTCGTCCCACGTGCTCGTCCTGACCACCTTCGACCTGGACGAGTACGTGCTGGCCGCGCTGCGTGCCGGTGCCGCCGGGTTCCTGCTCAAGACAACCGACGGCCCGTCGCTGGTGGATGCGGTGCGACGGGTGGGGGCGGGTGAGGGCGTGATCGCCCCGGAGGTCACCCGCACTCTCCTGGACGCCTTCGTCGCCTCCCGCCCGGGTTCTGGTGAGGGGACCGAGGCCGGCGAGCCCGATCAGTTCGGCGACCTCACCTCCCGCGAGTGCGAGGTCCTGGCCTGTATCGGCCGCGGCTGGTCGAACCAGGAGATCAGCCGGGCGTTGCACATCACGGAGGCGACCACCAAGTCGCACGTCTCCCGGGTGCTCGCGAAACTCGGTTGCCGGTCCCGGGTGCAGGCGGCGATCGTGGCGCGGGAGGCGGGGCTCACCGAACCGGTGCGGAAACCTCAGGCGTAGCCGATACCTTGCCCTCCCGCGTGCGGCCATGACCTCCGCCCTAGCCTGCCGACCCACGCCTCCGGCCGAGCACGGCGCGCAACCCGAGCAGGGCGAGACCTGCCATGATGCCGAGCGCGGCCAGACCGATCGGCGGGCCCGGGCTACTTCCGGTGCTGGGCAGATCCGCTGCACCCTCGGGCGCCTCAGGCTCGGCCGGCGGCTCGTCCGGTACCGGCGCCAGCACATCGGCCGGCTCTACCACGATCACCAGATCTGCTTGCGCCGGATTGTTCACGCCGATCGTGAAGGCATACTCGCCGGCGCTGGTCGGTGTCCCGGTGATCATCCCGTCGCCGCTCAGCTCCAGCCCCGGCGGCAGGGCGCCGGCCACCAGGGTCCAGGTGTAGTCCGCGACCAGACCGCCGGTGGCCGCCAGCTCCGCGGAGTAGGCCACGCCTTCCTGGCCCCCGGGCAGTTGCTCCGTGGTGACGAGGAGCGGGGCGAACGGGGTCGCCTCGACCGGCTCCGCGGCCGGGCCCTCACCGATCGCGTTGACGGCGGTGATCGCGTAGTAGTACGTGGTGCGGTTCTCCACGGCGGTGTCAATGTACGCGGCGGCTTCCAGCGGCCCGTCGGTCGTCAGCAACGTCCCGCGTTCGCCTGCCTCGGTGGATCGGTAGACCTGGTAGCCGAGCAGCGGGGACTCGCCATCGCTGGCCGGGGTGTCCCAGGTGAGCTCGACCTGGGCGTCACCGGCGCTCACGCCCGGGTTCAGCGGCGCACTCGGTTCGGACACGAACGTCACCGTGACGCGCGGCTCGAGCTCGAGCTCGCCCACGCTCGCCCGGTAGGTGACCTGCTCGGCCACCTCGTTCGTGACCTCGAAGGTGACCGTGCCGTCCTCGGCGGAGGTACCGGTCGTCTCGGTGATCTCCGAGCTGCCCCCGTCCGCGGTCAGGCTCACCTCCTCGCCGGCGACGGCGTTGCCCTGGGCGTCCAGGAGCGTGGCCGTGATCGTCGAGGTGCTCGTCCCGTCAGCCAGCGCAGTGGTCGGCTGGGCGGTCAGCGTCGAGTCGCTGGCCGAGACCTCACCCGCGATGAAGGTCACGGTGGCGGTCGCCTGGAGGGTCAGGTCCGCATCGGCGAGCAGGAGCACCCGGGCGTTGGCGACGGCGGTACGCACCTGGGCGCTGTAGGTCACCTGTTCGGCGGTCGTGTCGGTCACGGTGAAGGCGACCGTGCCGTCGGTGGCGGAGGTGGCCTCGGCCGGGGAGATCACCGAGTTGCCACCATCGGCCACCAGGGTCACCGTCTGCTCCGGGACAGGGTTGCCCTGGCTGTCCAGGAGCACAGCGGTGATGGTTGAGGCGCTCTCGCCGTCGGCGACAACGGTGCTCGGCTCGGCGGTCAGCGTGGAGTCGCTGACGGAGACTGCGCCCGGCGTGAACAGCACTCGTGCCGTCTGCGCGACCTCGACCCCACCGGCGCTGGCGGTGAAGGTGACCTGCTCGGCCACCGTGTTGGACACCAGGACGGTGGTCACGCCCTCCGAGGTCACCGATCCGGGGGCGAACACCACGGTCGTGCTGTCGGCGGCCAGCGCCACGTGTTGGTTGACGATCGGGTTGTCGAATGCGTCGCGGAGGGTGACAATGATCGCCGCTTGAGCGACGCCGTCGGCGACCACGGAGGACGGCTCTGCGGTGACCGTGGACAGTTCGGCCGAGACCGGACCGGGGGTGAAGTTCACCGCGGCCGTCTGGGCAAGTTCGGTCTGCCCGGCGGTAGCGGTGTAGGTGACCTGCTCCGCCACAGTGTTCGTCACGGTGAACGTGACCACACCATCGGCGTCGGAAAGGCCGCCGGGTTCGGAGACCTCTGAGCTGCCGGAGCCGGCCGCAAGACTCACCGAGTGACCCACAACCGGGTTCTGGTTCGCGTCCAACACGGTGACGGTGATAGTCGAGGTGCTCTCGCCGTCGGCGACGACGGAGGTGGGCGACGCGGTCATGGTCGACACCGAGGCGGAGACGTCCCCGGCGGTGAACGTGACAGTCGCGGTCTGCGCGATCTCGACCTCGCCCACGGAGGCGGTGTAGGCAACCTGCTCCGCCACTGTGTTGGTGACCGTGAACGTGACCACACCATCGCCGCCTGCCGGGCCGCTAGCCGCGGAGATGGTCGAGCTGCCACCACCGGCGGCCAGGCTCACATTCGCACCGGCCAGCGGGTTGCCGTTCGCATCCGTGACCGTGACCGTGACCGTCGAGGAGGTTTCGCCGTCGGCGACGACCGACTCGGGAGTGGCCATGACCGTGGAGCGCACGGCGGAGACAGCGCCGGCGGTGAACGTGACCGTCGCGGATTGGACCAGCGTCAGGCCCTCGACGGTGGCGGTGTAGGTGACCTGCTCGGCCACCGTGTCGGTCACGACGAATGCCGCGATTCCATCATCGTCAGTGAACTGGGTGTCCTCGCGGATCTCGGTGCTGCCAGTGCCCGTCAGTGAGACCAGCTGGTCCGCCAGCGGGTTGCCGTTCGCGTCCAGCGCGGTAACGGTGATCGTCGAAGCGTCCTCGCCATCGGCCACCGCCGACGTCGGCGACGCCGTCACCGTGGAAGCCGAAGCAGACACCGGGCCCGCGGTGAACGTGACCTGTGCGGTCTGCGCGATCTCGACGCCACCTGCCGTGGCGGTGTAAGTGACCTGCTCAGCGACCGTGTCCGTCACCGTGAAGGTGACCTGACCGTCGGCATCCGAGGCACCGCTCGGCGCCGACACCGCGGAACTGCCCCCACTCGCAGTCAGCGTCACCTCCTGACCGGCCACCGGGCTCGAGTCCGCGTCCAGCAGCGCGACCGTGATCGTGGAGGTCGCCGCGCCGTCGGCGCGCACCGAGCTAGGTGAGGCAGTCACCGTGGATCGCTCCGGAGAGAAGGAGGCATCGTCAATCGTGACGGTCAGCTCCTGGCTGTCCTGCTGGCTGTTCGCATCCGTCACAGTGACGGTGAAGGCCCAGCTGCCGGTCGACGTCGGCTCGCCGGAAATCATGGTCCCGCTCAGGTGCAGTCCTGGTGGGAGGTCGCCGTCGACGTCCCAGGTATAGGGCGGAGTCCCGCCGGTGGCTGCCAGCGTCGTCTCGTAAGGGGTGCCGACCGTGCCGCTGGGGAGGGACTCGGTGGTGATACTCGGCGCGGTCACCTCGGGGCCCACCTGCTGCGTGAGCGGATCCGAGGTGGAGGCGAGGTACTGCTCGAAGCCGGGGAACTCCGCGGTGATCGAGTGGCTGCCGTCGGTGGTGAAGGTGTGGGCGCAGGTAGCTTCTCCGGTGTCGGCATCGATCGGGACATCCCCGCAGAGGGTGGTCGACCCGTCGGTGAAGGTGACGCTGCCGCCGCGGGGGTTCGAGACGACGTCGGCGGTGAAGGTGACCTCCTCGCCCGCGGTGGACGGGTTGGCCGAGGAGGTCAGCGAGGTCGTGGTCACGATGTTGACCACCGGCGGGGTCCACTCCAGCGCGAGCGTGTGCGCTCCGCCGGCGGAGAGGGCGTAGACCCGCTCGAGGCCGTCCGGCACACTCAGCTGTTGTGCCGAGTCATCGCCCCAGGCGACCACTGTGCCGCCGTCCAGGCGGGCCACACCGTGGTACCAGCCGGCAGAGATCTCGACGGCATCATTCAGGTCGGGCGCGTTCGTCTGCCCGGAGTTGCCCTCACCCCACGCCACGAGGGACCCGCCCGTCAGTGCCAGACTCCACACTCCACCGGCCTCGACCTGAGTCGCTTCGGCGAGCCCGTCCGGCGGGCTGAGCTGGCCGCGGGCGAAGTCACCCCACCCGACCACAGCACCCTGTGGGGTCATGGCGTAGGAATGGAAGGTCCCGGCAGAGATCTGGGTGGCGAACAGGTCATCCGGAACGGCCTGCTGACCGGCGTTGTTGTATCCCCAGACGACAACGCTGCCGTCTGTCTTCAACGCGGCGGCATGGAAGTCCCCGGCGGCGATCGCCACCACATCGCTCAGGCCCGCGGGCACGTCGGTCTGACCGAGGTCGTTGCGACCCCAAGCCACCACGGTGCCGTCGGAACGCAACGCCGTGCTGTACTGCGAGCCGGCGGCGATCGCCACCACATCACTCGCACTTGTCGGTACGTCGGTCTCGCCGGCCCGGTTGCCGCCCCAGCCGACGATCGTTCCGGCCGCGGTCAACGCCAGGCTGTGATCACTTCCGGCCGCCACAGCGATGACGTCGTCCAGGCCCGTCGGGACGTCGATCTGCCCGGCATGATCGGGCGCGGGGACGTCATATCCGCCATCGTGAACGTTGGCTCCCCAAGCGACTACGTCACCGGTGCGGGTGGAGTAGACCACCTGCAGCAACTGGTCGGAGGTGCTGGCGGAGACGCTCTCCGTGCCGGAGAACTGCCCGGTTATCACGTACTCGCCCGCATCGAGTCCGCTCGGCGCGCAGGTCGCGGTGCCGGAGGCGTCCACCGGGACTGCGGCGCAGTCCTCGATCACCGTGTCGCGGTCGACGAATGCGACGGTGCCGCCGGTGGGTACCGGGTCGACGGTGGCGGTGAACGTGACCGTGTCGCTGTCCGTCGCCGGGTTCGTTCCGGAGATGACCGTGACCTGGCTCTCCGGCAGCTGCTCCCAGCCGGCGTAGAAGGTGATCGTTCTCGATTGAGAGGTCAGCTCGGTCCGCTCGGTGACCGGCTGCCCGTCACCGGCTGAGGACAGGTACCAGCCGGTGAAACCGTGAGCAGGCCAGGTCGGTTGTTCGCTGGGGAGGGACTTCGCACCCGCCTCCATCGTCGTGGCAAACACCGGGAACCCCTCCGGGGCATCGGTGCCGCCATTGGCATCGAAGGTGATCGAGTAGTTGTGCCCGGTTACGGTCAGGGTGCTCAAGTCCACGGTGCCGGTGTTCGCGATCGCACCCTGGTTGCTGATCGTGCCTTCGCCGGTGATCGTGCCGGAGTTGGTCACGCTCACCCCGTCGGGGATGACGACGTAGCTCTCGCCCGGGATCGTCAGCGTGCCGGCATTGCTCAGCGACCCGAGCCCCTCGGCCCCGGAACCGGGACCCAGGGCTGTGGAGGTAGCTGAGGCCCCGGACGCAGTGACTGCCGCTCCGGACCCGATCGTCACGTCACCGCCGGCACCGTTGCGCCCTCCGCCGATCCCGGCCGCTAGCCCGCCGCCAACTGACTCCACCTCGCCACCATTGATCGTGATCGAGCCGGCGCTCTCGTTGAAGTTGCCGCCGATCCCGGCGCCGAAGTCTCCGCCGTTGGTGGTTAGAGCGGCGCCACCCACGCTGTCCTCGATCACCAGTGTGGCCCCCGATGGCACACCGATCCCGGCATGGTCACGCTGGCCGGTGATCGCTACCGCATGCCCAGCCAGGTCCAGGGTCACGGTTCGTCCGTCAGCCACCTCGGGCCCGACGCTGGAGGTGACGTCCGCGCCGACCGTGACCGTGCAGCTCTGCTCACCGTCACAGTCGAAGGCGTCGGTGAGCTCAACGCCGCTGGTCACCGTGGCATCGGCCGCCGCAGCGGCAGAGCCGGAAGCGATCAGACCGGCCGAGACCAGCAGTGCGCTGCACACTGCCGAGAGTGCGCGGTAGAACCTGGGCCTGCCCGCAGACGTTGCGGATACGTTCTTCACTTGAGTCTCCCCCGGAGATCAGCGTCATGGCGATCGAGGCACGTCGATCCCCTGACGCAGGCTGCCGGCGCGCCCAGTCGCACCGGAAGTCTTGGTCACGCGTGCTACGAGAATTGGTCGATCGTAAAACGAGCTGCCAGGATCATGGCACACCCGTCCCGATGGCGTCTACAGAGCGCGTCGACTCATCCCATGTGCCCTGGTGGTCAAGATCCGCAACGGGGCGAACGTGGCCAGCCGGGCCTCGGCGACTCGGTCGGCTCGGGCGGGAACTGGCATTCATCGTGGAATCCAATCAGTGGGATGGTCGCTGAGCGTGGTGGCCGGAACGCTGTCGGTCACTCGATCCGGGAGTCGATGAAATCGGCCCTACTCGTCGCCTCGGCATTGTTCGCGGTGACGAACAGTCCCACATCCTGCTCCTCGGCGGCTCCGACGATCTCGACGGTGGCGATCTGCTGCCACAGACCATCACCCTCGGCGTAGTAGCCGGTGACCTGGTCGCCGTCACGTTCGAGCATCAGGCGGGCTGGGTAGGTGGTCGTGCCGGTGCGATAGCTCCGGTCCATCCCACCGTCTCCGTCGATATCGACGTTCATCACGTAGCCACGCCCGGCGGTGGCGGCCACCAGCACATACCCGGTCGGCGATTCTTCGCCGGAGATATCATTCCTGAGCATCAGGCCGGCACGTGCGGCCTCGTGGGTGTTCTGCTGGTAGGCGACCGTGGTGGTGACCGACGTCGACGGTCCGGCCGCTTCATCGAGGTAGATGGCGCCGAACTCGTTGACGGACTCCCAGATGCGACCACCGCTGGCGGCCACCAGGAAGGTGTTCCCGCGCTGCCCGAATCTCGCATCCGTCGACGCGAAGGTCTCCAGCGGTGGCTGGACAGATCCGAACGCCTCCTCAGGTGGAAGGTCGCCGGCATAGCGAACCTCCATCGTGGCGTGCTGCCTGCGCTCGTGGCCCTGGTGGCGGTACTCCGCCGCAGCGGTCAGGTGCAGATCCCCCGCATAGCCCGTATCCGGCGCGGTCACGTCGAACGCTGCCTGGACGCCTTCTCCCGGCATGAGCAGGGGTGAATCCGTCGACTCCTCCGCCTGCGGCACGGTGGCGACGTCCCAGCCCTCTGGCGCCTCCAGCATGAGCTCCACCGCTTCCGCGCCAGGCATCGCATTGGTGTTCGTGAAGGTCACCTCAACGCGCGTGGTCTGTCCGGCGAGGTACTCCTGCGTGGGCGCGACGATCTCCATCGACATCTCGCCCAGCGGACCGTACACCTGTGCGGCGATATCGCGGGTGACCCCGTCCGGGACCTCGATGGGCACATCGCCGTCGGTCGACCGCACCGTCTGCGTGTCGACGTGCTCACCGGTCCAGGTGTCGATCCACTCGACCCGGTAGGAGCCTGGAACCGTCCCTGCGAGGGTGAACTCATTACCGTCCACCGCAGCTCGATCGACGTACTCGTCGCTCGGCGTCCGCACCACCCACAACAACGCTCGTGGACCGTCCGTCCCGTTCGGCCGATCGCCCGCGGTGGGCCCGGCGTGCGTCATCCCGAAGTACTGCAGACCGCCCGGACCGCTGGTCTGGGTGAGCTCAGCCGCTTCCCACTGGTAGTCGCCCAACTCGACATCGCTGAGGAATGCCGCCGCGGCACCATAGACCTCGTCGTACAGATCGAGCGGACCGAGATGGGTGTACTGCCACCAGTACAGCGCCCCGCTCCGGTGCCCCATGATCGATGCCCAGAGGCCCTCATGCGCCTTGTACCCGTTCGGATCATCGTCAACCGGGTAGCGGAAGTACCACTTCTTGCCGTACTCCTCCAGCACGAGCGGCATGTCGTTCCCCGGCGCGAACTCGGCTTTGTCCAGGAAGACCCCCTCGCCCCAGCAGTCCTTGAGCTCGTCCTCGTCGTCATCGCACCGGTATGCGTGCTCGACCTCCTGATCGATCGGCGTGTAGGAGTTGAACACGAGGTGCGGGTTGGGGTCGGTAGCGCGGAGGTCCTCGATGGCCTCGGTGTAGAACGGAGTGGTCATGTCGAGGCGGGTCTCGTTGAAGAATGACCATCCGTACATGTGCGTGCTGTAGCTCCATCGGGCCACCTGGTACCGGAGACGGCGGTCGGTCAGCTGCTCATTCTCACCCCCAGGTGTCGCGTACGCCGACCCACCCCACGGGCTGTGCTGGTTCCAGGTCACCGGAGTGACATAGAGGCCGTGCTGTTCGGCGAGCTCGACCACCTGGTCGGCGATCCATGCGTTGGCGGCGTGGTACCGGCCGACGTCGAACCCGGGCACGCCGTCCGGGTATCCCGGGATCGGGTGATCGGAGTCGATCTCGAGCGGCAGCCACCACGAGTCCAGGCGTAGTCGCACGGCGTTCCCTCCGGCTTCCGCGAGGGAGACGATGGCGCGGCGGTATTCGTCGTAGACCGCATAGAGATTCTCCGGGGAAGCCCCCTCGGCCGGGCTGGTGATGTCGTCGCCGAAGAGCCCGTGATAGCGCGAGTCCGGTTCTGCGTGATGGTTACCGAGCCGGGTGAGCACCGGGATGTCGAGGTTGACCCCCATCGGGAAGAACGTCTCTGCGGTGCGCTCGAACTGGAAGTACCGCGGGTTGTCCGGGTTGACCGTGACGAATCCCCGCGCATCGTCGGCGGCGGGAGTCACGCTCAGGTCCTGCCACGGGGATGCCGCCGCTCCCCCGTCGGTGGTGACGTGCATCCGCACCTGATAGGTGCCGGGCTCGGGTGGGGTGTACCGCGCCGTCCAGGCGGGGGCACCGGACTCGACCACGCGCTCCCCGTCCAACCGGAAGTCCTGGTAGAGGAATCCGGGAACCGTGACCACCTCACCCCCTGGTCGGCGAACCTGCGCCTGCACGTCGATCAGATTCGGGTCGTCCGGGTTCGCGACGGACGCGTCGATGTCGGCCGTCAGCTCGACCATGGTCAGCGCCTCGACCTGGTCGGCGGACATCCTGACGGCACCCATCTGCGGAGCCTGGTCGGTCTCCGCCGGCGCCGCGTCATAGTGGGCGCGAACCTGGTCCGCGGTCAACGCCTCGTCGTACAGGGCCACTTCGTCGAGCGTTCCGTACAGGGTCCGTTCCCAGTCCGGTATGCCGCGACCGAGGTAGACAGTGCCCGGTTCCACCGTGGCGGTCCGCGTCGTCGTGGCGGTGCCCCGGGCCGCACCATCGCGATAGAAGGTGACCTCGTCGCCGTCGTAGGTCACCGCGACGTGATACCAACGCCCTTCCTCCCAGTCCAGGAGCTGGCTGAACCTCCACTGGTCCTCCCAGCGGAAACCGATCCGACCGTCCGCGGAGATGCGGAGGCCGTAATTTCCGGCCCGTTCGACGATCTTCTGGACTGTGCCCTGATCAGTGAGGTTGATCCGTGCCTCGATGGACATCGTCGCGTCCATCCCGAGGTCGGCGGACTCGTCCTCGACGAGCACGCCGTCGTCGTAACCGTCGATATGCAGCCCGCCGCCGATGCGTCCAGGTCCCCACGTTCCACCCTCGACCACGCCGTCGTGGCCACCTCCTGTCTCATCGACAACGACATCCCCCGATCCCGCGTCGAACGACCATGCCGCTACTGGTTCGGGAGGCGGGTCGGATGCTGCTGCGGGTGCCGATGCGAGAGCGAGCATCAGCACTGACGCGGTGCCGACATGGACTGCGCGCGGGAATCGGAAAGGCTGAGAGATCATGACGTCCTTCCTTGGATGTCGTGTACTAGGGATTGGCAGGGAGTGGTTCGTCATCGAGCCTCGTCACTGATGCGCGGGATGGATCAGACCGCGTCCGCGGAGTCGACCGCGCGGTCACGTTTCAGCCCTCGGAAGATCACCGGTACTCCGACCACCAGCGCCGTGAGCACCACGATCGTCATCGTGATGGGCCGTTGCAGGAGCACGGTCGGGTCGCCGTTCGCGAACGCCACGGTCTGGGTCAGCGACGACTCCAGGATCGGGCCGATCACGAAGGCGAGCATCAGGGCCACCCGGGAGAGCCGCAGCTTGACCATGACGTAGCCGAGGACCCCCATCGCGAAGAGCCAGAACACGTCGATCAGTGCGCTCCGAGCGGCATAGGTGCCGATGATCGCGATCAGCACGATCAGCCCCAGCAGCACGTCACGGGGGATGCGTAGCAAGGACGTGAAGAGCCCGACGAGCGGGAAGTTCAGGATGAGCAGGGTGATGTTCGCTGCGTACATCCCGGCGACGAGGCTCCAGAAGAGGTCAGGTGAGTTCTCCACGAACAGCGGACCGGGAATGATCCCGTGGATCGTGAAGCCGGCGAGCAGCAGCGCCGTCACGCCGTTGAACGGGAAGCCCAGCACGATGAGCGGCACCATGGCGCCACCTGCCGCACCGTTGTTGGCCGACTCCGGGCCGGAGACTCCTTCGATCGCTCCCTTGCCGAACTCGTCGCGGTGTTTCGAGATCCGCCGCTCCAGCATGTAGGAGGCATAGGTGGACACCGCGGCCGACGGCCCGGGAACCAGGCCGAAGAAGAAGCCGAGCAGTCCACCCCGGAACATCGGGGGCACCGCGCGGCGCATCTCGGTGCGCGTGGGCCACAGGCTGCGGAACGGCACCTTGGGCAGCTGGGGGACGTGGCCGCGGTTCTCCGCGAGGAGCAACACTTCCGCGATACCGAACAGCCCGACCGCGACCGGGGTGATCTCGACACCATGGATCAGCTCGCCGATGTCGAAGGTGAAGCGCACGTTCCCGGAGAGATCGTCCAACCCGATGGTGGCGAGCATGAGCCCGAGCCCGACGGCGAGCATCGAGCGGGTGAAGGTGCCGCCGGAGAGACGAGAGAGCACCAGGATCGCGAAGATGCACAGCGCGAGATACTCCGGGGCGGAGAAGCGGATGGCGAACGCGCTCAACGGTTCGCTGAGCAGCATCAGCAGCGCCACGGCCATCGTGCCCGCGACGAACGACCCGATCGCGGACACTGCGAGCGCCGCACCTGCGCGCCCACGTTTGGTCATCTGGTGCCCATCGAGGGTCGTGACCACCGATGATGCTTCGCCCGGCACGCTGAGCAGGATCGACGATGTCGAGCCGCCGTACTGCGACCCGAGATAGATCGCGATCGTCATGAGCAGGCCCACAGCCGGGTCGAAGGCGAAGCTGAGCGGCAACAGCAGGGCCATGGCGCCGACGGGGCCGATACCGGGCAGCACCCCGACGACGCTGCCGATGACGACTCCGGCCAGGAGGGCGATCAGGGCTGTCGGCGCGAGCAGTGCGCCGAAGCCGTCGGCGAGGGCGGAGAGGGTGTCCACCGGTGAGGTCCTTCCTGGGTCAGAACGTCAGGCCGAGGCGGCCGGCGGGGAGCGGGAGTCCGAGGAGGGTGGCCAGCAGGAGCTGGGAGCCGACCGCGCACCCAAGGGCGATCGTGAGGATCTGCCACCACGGCCGGGTACCGACCACGCGGAGTACGACACCGACGACGATCACTGAGCTCGCCATGTGGCCGAGCAGGGGCGCCACGAGGAAGTACGCCAGCACCGTCATCAGGACGATCAGAGGCTTGGCCCACGACCCCTCGGAGCCGGAGCGCTCGGTGCGCGCGCGGATCTCGACCACGAGCACACCGATCAACGGCAGGACGAACAGCGCTCCGGCGAACCTGGGGTAGAACCCGTGGCCCGGTTGGTCCATCGTCCCGTAGGGCAACAACGATGCCTGCCACAGGTACACCAACCCCACCAGCAGCAGTGCGGTCAACGCGGCGATCCGCCAGCGCTTACCCGGTTCCCAGGCTCCGCCCTCGCCCTCCTCACCGGCACTGGTGAGTTCGTCGGGCTCCTCGATCGCGTCGTCGGGCACGTCCTCGTCGCCTGCGGAGGACCTGGCCGGTGGATCACCGACGTGCGCCGATCGAGGTGTCGCTTCGTTCACAGGCCGTACCGTTCGATCAGCTCGGTGGCCGTCGCAGTGCCGTCATCGATCTTCTGGGCGAGCTCGTCGGGACCGGTGAACTGGGCGATCCCGTGGGTGGAGCTGATGTACTCGCTGAACTCCTCGGACGCGACGGCGGTCTCCACGGCCGCGGCCAGCGCGTCCACGATCTCTTCCGGTGTGCCTGCCGGGGCGACGATGCCCTCATAGCCGGCCACCGCCGTCGGGTCGATCTCGTACTCCGAGTCGGCCACGAGCGGTGCGTCGATACCGGCCGGTACGGCGTCGCCGAAGACACCGATCCAGGAGAGGTCGCCGCGTTCGACGTACTGGACAACCGGGGGTGCCTGAGCAGCACCGAGATCGTAGGTCCCGTTGACGACAGGCTGGATCTGCTCACCGGCGCCGACGTAGATCCGGTCGAACTCGATCTCTGCTACGGCCTCGAGCTCGCGGACAGCCAGATCCATCCCGGACCCTTCACCGGGCAGGGCCACGGAGATCTCGCCCGGTGCCGCCTCAGCGGCTGCCACGATGTCCTCGATCGTCGTCAGGCCCGAGTCGCTCGCGGCGAACATGACCGTTCCGACGCTGATCGCCTGAGCGACCGGGGTGATCGCCTCCGGCCCTTCGAAGGGCGTGTCGATCCGCTGCCACTGCATCGTCACCCCCGGGCTCGCGAACCAGCTGATGGTGTATCCGTCGGGCTCGGCGGCAGCGAGCTCGCTCAGCCCGATGGTTCCCGATCCGCCCTCCTTGTTCTCGATCACGATCCGCTGACCGAGCTCGGTCTCCATCACGGAGGCCAGCGTGCGAGCGGTGCTGTCGGGTGCTGAGCCGGCTGGGAACGGCACGATCATCGTGATCTGGTCCGAGGGGTAGTCCTCACTCCCGTTCCCGCTCCCGGAGGCGTCGGTGCAGGCGGTGAGAAGTGTTCCCGCGAGCAGGAGGCTCGCGGCGGCGAATGTGCGTCGTTGCATCGGTGGTCTTCCTTCTCTACTGGTGGGGCAGTGCGTGCCGCGCACCCGGGTCGGGGGCGGTCTCTGCTGCGGTGTCTCGCACAGGGGCGCCGGAGGCACCTCGTCGGACGGTGAGCTCCTTGAGGACGTTGCGGCCCCAGTGCTGGTAGGGGGTGAGGTGCGGCCAGGGGACTCCCAGAGCGGGGCCCGTGGCGAAGGCCCGATCGGCACGATCGGCCAGGTCGTGGATCCAGGCGGCACCAGAACCGACGGCGTCGGCCACCTCTCCCGCATCGGTCACCGTGTCGAAGGCGTGCAGCACGAGACCGTCCTGGATCTCCACCTTGTGGCGGCCGTCACTGATCATCTGCCTGTCCTCGACCTGGGAGAGGACGACATCGCGGTGCCGATCGGGTGACTCCTCGCGCAGCAGTGGCAGCAACGAGCGCCCTTGGTGCCCGTCGAGGGACGTGCCGGCGATGTCGAGGATGGTGGCGGAGACGTCGATCAGCTCGACCAGGCTGTCGCGGACCACGCCGCGCGCATAGCCGGACCCGTCCGGCGGCCGGACGATCAGTGGAACGCGCACGGCCGGGTCGAAGAACTGCGCCTTGCCGACGAGCTTGTGGTCACCGAGCATCTCCCCGTGATCGCTGCAGAAGATCACCCAGGTGTCCGAGAGCAGGTCCCGGTCGCGGAGCACCTGCATGAGCCTGCCGACCCAGGCGTCGATGTAGGTCACGTTGGCCAGGTACATCGCCCGCATGCGCTGGATCTGCTCGGGTGTGGCGTCGGGTACGTCCTTGCTCGCCACGCTCGGCCCGACGGGGTACTGGTAGTCCAACGGCCCGAGCGGCATGTCCGCCGGGTCGTACAGGCTCGCGTAGGGCTCCGGCGGGTCGAACGGGTCGTGCGGTCCGGGTGGTCCGACCCAGCAGAAGAATGGTTCGGTCTCGACGGCGGACAACCAGTCGGCCGCGCCACGCATCACCCAGCCGTCGATGTGGTCCTCCTCGTCGAGGATGGACGGGCGTGCTTCGTACGGCCCGTCCTCGACGCGGGTGAGCAGGTCGTCGAGGTAGCTCTCGAGCAGACCCTTCGAGCGCAAGTGCTCGGTGTATGCGCTGGCGCGCACGTTGCCCCGGCTCATCTTGCCGGTGGTCTCCAACGGCTCGTCGAAGCCCATCCGGCGCAGGATCGGGTCGGCCGCCAAGAGCTCGACGTCGTGGAACCAGGTGAAGTGAAGCTTGCCGACGTTCGCCGTCCGGTACCCCTCGTCTTGCAACGAGCGCACGAATGAGGGCGCCTCCGGCCAGAGGGAGTGGTCGTTGTCCTGGCAGCCGTGCTGGTGGACGTACCGGCCGGTCAGCAGGCTGGCCCGGGACGGGACGCACAGCGGGCTCTGCACGTAGGTCCGGCGGAACCACACGCCGTCGTCGGCCAACCGATCTAAGTTCGGAGTCTGAACAGGGAAGGTTCCTGCGCGTGCCAACGCGTCCCAGCGTTGCTGGTCGGTCATCACGAGCAGGATGTTCGGCCGGCCGGTCATGAGCTCGCCCCGATCGATTCCGGCTCCTGCAACATCAGCGCCACCCCTCCCATGGCTCCGGCACGGTCGCCGAGGTCACCCCACCCGATCGAGAGGGCCTGTGTGGCGATCGGTAGGGCATGATCGGTGACAGCCGTGCGTAGCGGTCCCATCACGAGGTCACCCGCGGCGGTCAGATCGCCGCCGACGATGATGCTCTCGGGGTTCAGCAGGTTGCAGACACCAGCCAAGCTGCGCCCGAGCATCGTGGCCGCGTCTGCCAGTGCACGGCGGCACGGTCGATCTCCGTCCGCGGCGCGCTCGGCGACGCCTTCGAAGGATGCGTCCGGGTGGTGCGGTCGGACCGCCTCGAGAATCGCCGGCGTCGCGGCGTAGAGCTCCAGGCAGCCACGACTGCCGCAGGAGCAGAGCGGCCCGTCGGGAACCGCGCACGTATGCCCGAGCGCCCCCGTGGCGCCGAGCGCGCCACGGCACATCTGCCCGTCGATCACCAGACCGGCGCTCAGGCCTGCGGATACCTTGACGTAGACGACGTGCCGACTGCCTCGCGCTGCGCCCCACACCGCCTCGGCGAGTGCGCCGAGGTGGGCAGTGTTGTCCTGCCGAACCGGCACCCCGAGCCGCTCGGCTAGCTGTGCCGACGGCCGCGCGCCGGCCCACTCCAACGACTTGCTCGACGTCCCGATCTCACCAGTGGTCCAGTCGACCGGGCCGGGGATCCCGAGACCAACGCCGGCGAGCGGTCGGCCGGTGACACCAGCATCGGCGCGCATCTCGTCGATGAGCTCGGCCCCGACGTCGAGGCGGCCCATCCACCCCAACTGCGGAGCGAGTGCGCGTGTCCCATCGGCCAGGACCTGGTGGCTGAGGTCCGCGATCACGCCGGTGACGCTGCCGGCGCTGAAGTCGAGGCCGACGATCACGCCGGCTTCGGGATTCAGCGTGAGGGCAGCGCGCTTGGCGGTCGGACCGCCATTCGCGGGCTCGCTCCCGGCGCCTTCCACCACCACGCCGCCTGCCAACAGTTCGTTCACGATCGTCGTCACGGTGGCGCGGGAGACACCTGCACGGCGTGCGAGCTCGGCACGGTGCAAAGCGCCATGCTCGCGCAAGAGGGCGATCAACCGTTCCCGATTGCTCTCCCGCAGCGACTGGAGCGATCCTCCGACATGATCCGTCATGAACATGAGTGTGGATCTGAAAGTCTTCGTATGTCAATAGTCTAAACATCATGGAAGACTGGCGATCGTGGGCGAAGGCGAAACCGTGGCACACCAGCGGGGCCACCGCGGGCACAGCCGGTTCCGCTCGTCCCAGGCGGGAGGGAGCTATCGACCTCGTCGGTTGCTGGATCCGCGCACGACGAGCTCGGGTGTCATCACGACCTCCTGATGATCGTGGTCACCGCTTCCGTCGATCTCCGCCAGCAGCAGCTCGGCCCCGCGGCGGCCCAGCTCGTACCGTGGCTGTCGGACCGAGCTCAGCGGAACGGCCGACCCGGCGGCGAACTCGATGTCGTCATAGCCCACCAGCGCGAGCTCATCCGGGACGGCCACGCCTGCGGCGAACATCGCTTGCAGCATCCCGAGGGCGAGGAGGTCGTTCGCGCAGATCACCGCCTGTGGACGTTCGGGCGCACCGAGAAGACGCTCGCCCGCGTCCCGCCCGGCCGCAAGGGTGAGGTCCGGGCACGCCATACTGGCCAGGTTCCCGGCAGGAACCCCGGCCGCCTCGAGCGCGGCGACGATCCCTTCCCGGCGCGCTCGCACCTGGCCGATCTCGAGCGGGCCGTGCACGTACATCAGGCGTTCGTGGCCCTGATTGAGCAGATGCCGGGCGGCGAGGTTCCCTCCGGTCACATCGTCGACGGAGACCGAGCACCGATCGATCGGACCTGCGCTGCTTCCGAGGAAGACGGCTGGGAGGTCGTCGCTGATGAGTTCTCGCAACGCCGGATTGTCCGCGTCGATCGGCGAGATCAGCAGCCCCTGCACCTGCTGCTCCGCCAGCATCCGGAGGTTGGCTTCCTCCCGGTCGTGCTGGCCGTTGCTGTTGCAGAGGATGACGGACATCCCGGCGCGGCTGAGGGTGTCCTCGACCCCGCGCATCACGTCGGTGAAGTACGGGTTCGCCACGTTCAGGACCACCAGGCCCACTGTTCGCGTGCGGCCCACACGCAGCTGTCGGGCGGCATTGTTGCGGACGTAGCCGAGGCGATTGATCGCCTCGAGCACGCGCACCCGGTTGTCCTCGGAGACGTAGTCGGGCCGGTTCAGGACGTTCGACACCGTACCGACCGAGACGCCGGCACTGCGCGCGACCTCCTTCATACTGACCACGACGACGTCCCTTCCGGTACCGCTCTCGAACTCGTCCGGGATGCCTGAGCAGTCCCGTAGGGGACCATCATGCCCGGTGGGTGTGCCGACGCGGGCACGCGTCGGCACACCGCCATGAGGACACGGTTGTCATCCGTTGACGGTCTCGACGGACAGGCTCGTCCGTCCACTCTCGTCGAGCGTAAGGGCGTCACCGCTGGTCTGCCGCACCCGTGCCTGGATGATGTCGCCGCCGGAGACCGGGACGATGGCTGTGTGCACGGTCTGCATGTCGACGTCGCCGGACCCGGGTGTGTTCGCGACGCCCTTGTCCTGCACACAACTCCCCGCGGTGACCGGTTCGGAGTTGCGCAGGATCTGCAGTTCGCGCACTCCGCTCGGGGAAGACTCCCACCCCACAGAAGCGATCACCTTCACGTAGCGCACCCCCTGCCCGGCGGGGATGGTGATCGAGTCGGGTTCGGAGCTGTTCCAGAACCCTGCCGTGTCCAGTTCCGTCCCGTGCCACTGCACCGTGGTCCACTCCGCATCCGGCACCTGTTGGGACTGCTCAGCCAGGGCAGTGACGGCGCGGAGCTCGTCGGAGGAGAAGGCCACAGCTCCGGCAGGGTCGTCGAGAATCGTCGCCACCAGCGGGGTGCCGTTGTAGGGGTCGGGTTCGGTGTGGAACATGTTCCCGGTGACGTTCACCCGGGTGGCGTTCGGCGCCACCGAGATCGCGGTTCCGGGGGAGGTGAAGTGGTTCCCGGAGATCAGCAGGTGCGAGGGATCGCCGGTCACATCGTTCTGCTGGTCGGCGATGCGCACGCCGGTGCGGTTGAGGTTGAACGGCTGCCGGAAGATGTTGTGAGAGATGGTGCCCAACCAGCCCGACTCCACCAGGATGTCGGTGTACTCCGGCGCGGTCTCCGGAGTGAAGTCGTCGCCGGGCAGGGAGTTGTAGAGCAGGCAGTTCGTGATCGTGAACTGTGCGCGGTTGATGTGGATGCCAATGTCGCGCCCGTTCGCGTGGCAGCGCTCGATCGCCGTCCCTGGTTCGAGGCTGTTCGGGGTCCGAACCTCAAACCCGACGCGCACGCCCACCGCGGAGCAGTTGTAGAACCAGCCACCCTCAGGCGCCGGCTCCGTGCGCTCGGTCACCAGTCTGTATCCGGTGAACGCGGACCAGACGTAGCAGTTCTCCACCACCGGCGCATAGCACTCGTCGATGAAGATCCCGCACGTGGCGGCGTACAGCAGTGAGTCGTCGGTCCGGTCCCGGTTGACGCCGCCTGCGAACGGCCCGGCGAAGATCACGTTCGTGACGAGCGGGTTGACCTGACTGATGGCGCGCAGCCCGTAGTCGAAGTAGTCGTTGTTGAGAGCGACGCCGCGCATCTCCACGTTCCGGATGGTCATCGTGCGGTTGTGACGGTCACCGATCGGGCGAATCGCCTCCAGGGCAGTGCCGCCACCGGCGCGCATTGAGAAGAAGGAGAGGTCCGTCACGGTCACCTGGCCCTGACGCCCGGTCTCGATCGACAGGACGCCGTCGGAGTTGTCGGAGAACAGGTTGGACACACCCTGCCCGGCCCCGACGATGCTCACGTTCAGTCGTCCCGCCGTCACGGTCACACGGTGGTCGAAGAGGTAGTTCCCGGGCGGGACGTACAGGCACCCCTCCTCAGCGGCCACGATCGCGTCCAATGCCTGCTGGAAGGCAGCGCTGTCGTCCGTGACGCCGTCGCCGACGGCGCCGTGGTCGCGGACGTTGACCACTCCTGTGGTCGATGTGCTCGTGCTCGACGGTGGGGGTGTGGCGTGGGCACGGCTACCGACGAGGCTCACGCCGGCGACGGCGGATGCTCCGACTGCCGCGAGGAACGCACCTCGGCTGACGGGCGCGGGGGCTGGAGATGCGGACGTGGTCCTGCTCATGGGTTCACCTTTCGTCGATGAAAGTTGAAATGAATGGATTCATGTCAACCTAGAAGAAGAGCGCCACCCGCGTCAAGGAGTCAAGCGGTTCTGTGAAGGTTGACGGATTCGGCATGGCTGTTAGTATCATGAATCGATTCATGATGAATGTCGTCCCGACCACCGGGCAATGGAGCACCGATGACAGCACAGATCAGCAGGAGGTCACTCCTGGCAGGCGGAGCAGCGGCCGCAGGCGTTGCGGCCGCGGGTCTTTGCGGGGTGCCGTTCGCCACCCGCGCCGCTGCCAACGTCGATGAGTCGAGCCCGGTCGTCTACAAGACCGCCACGGGCAAGGACCTGCTGCTGCACCGCTGGGAGCCGGAGGGAAGCGGCGCCCGGCCGAGCATCGTCTTTTTCCACGGAGGCGGCTGGCGGATTGGGAACTGGACCCAGTTCGAGTGGCTCGCCCAGTACTTCGCCTCCCGGGGGATGCGCGCCTTCTCGGTGGAGTACCGGACCGAGGGGCCTGTACCAGCCTCCGAGGATGCCGTGGACGCGCTGAATCACGTCATCACCCACGCCGATGAGCTGGGGGTCGATCCTCACCGGCTCGTCGCCGCCGGAGCCTCCGCAGGTGGTCACCTCGCCGCGGCGACAGCCTTCCTGACGCTACCGAACACTCAGGCCGGGGTTCGTCCGGCCGCGTTGGCGCTGCTCAATCCCGTCACAGACACCACCGGCCGATTCCCCGCCGGCTATGGCCGTCAGCTCTTCGACGATGCCGCGCACGCGCGCAGCTATTCCCCCGTACACCACATCACCAGCGGCGGCCCACCGACGCTGATCCTGCACGGCACTGGTGACGAGGTGGTGCACGTGGACAACTCTGCCCAGTTCATCGCCGCGATGAGGGAGGTCGGGAACGAGGCGGAGCTGGTCACCTTCGACGGCCAGCCGCATGGCTTCACCAATGTCCGCCCCCTGATCCACAACCCCTATGGTTTCGAAGGCGCCCGCCAGCTGGACCGCTTCCTGTGCGAGCTCGGCTTCCTCGACGGCCACCAGGACGTGCGGCCCGAACCCGGGCAGTTGCTGAGCAACGGCGACTTCACCCGGGGTCTGCACGGGTGGTCCACCGGAACAGGCACGAGCGTGCGTATCGCCTCCGGCACGGCCCGGATCGACCAGGACGACGCAGCTGGGGGCCTCAGCTGCGATGTCACCGACGCACTCCGGGCACGAGGCCGCGGCGCCTACCTGATGGGGGCACGCGTGAGCGACGCGAGCGCGCCGGTCGAACTGGCACTCGTGGTCACCGACAGCGCGAAGGGCGATACCCGTTCCTTCCCGCTCGGTCCGGTCCCCGGTGCCAGCTCCGACGGCCGGATCGCCGGCACCCGGGAGATCACCTGGGAGGGCCGGCTCGAATCCGCTCGGCTCGTGGCCAAGGCTCTCGACGGCGGCACGTTCGACCTCGAGGATGTGACCCTGGAGTTCCTGCCGGCCACGGTGATGCGGTACTCGATGGCCGATGCTGCCTCGGGAACGCTCACCGATGGGTCGGGATTCGGGCACGACGTCTCCGCCACCGCCCTGACGACCGTGGCCGACGGCGTCGAGGGCGTGGCCGCATCCTTCGACGGAGAAGGGTCCTGGGCGCGCCTGAAACAACTCGGCCGTGCCGCGATCCCCGGGATCGGTATTCACCTGTGGCTACGACCAGATGCTCCCACCGGGCAGCAGCAGGTGATCCTCGACGGTGGTGACGGCGACGCGCCCTGGCTGTCCCTCGACCCCGTCGGTCGGCTCGGCACCGCCCTCGGTGATGCGCCGCTGAGCGATACCAGCCCGCTCCCGACCGGTGAGTGGACTCAGGTCCATCTCACGCTGGACCAGCACGAGGTCAGGCTCTCGATCGCCGACCGCGTGGTGAGTACCTCCGGCCGGTCCACGCTGCAGCCTGGCATCGTCACGCTCGGCCGCCCGGTGGACCTCAGCCAGGGGCGCAGCGGATTCCGCGGCGACATTGACGAGGTCGAGGTCGATGATTTCCCAGCCCCCGCACCCCTGGTGACGTCCGGGATCACGGTGCGGGCCGCCGTCGGCGATCTACTCCTGCCCGGAGGGCGGGCAACGGCCGCGATCCGCGCACTCAACGGGCTCGATGACGCGATCCGCGACATCGAGCTGAGCCTCACGCCACCGTCCGGGTGGGCAAGCGAGGCCGTCCCGGATCTACCGCGGCTGATCGAGGCTGGGTCGACTGCCGAATCGTCGTGGTCATTGGCGGTGCCGGAGACCGCGGAGCCGGGTGTCCACACCGGTGCCCTGACACTGGCCTACGCCACAGGTGGGCAGACGGCACGCCACACCCTCCAGATCGCGTTCACCGTGCCCGAGGTGGCCGCGTCGCTGCCGGCGGCATTCACCAATGTGGCCACCTCGGACGAGGCGGGCACCGTGATCGGCGCCTTCACCGACCGTGGCCACAGCTACTCCCGCGAGGCGCTCGCCGAGGCGGGCCTGGCACCCGGAGCGTCCGTGACCGGTGCGGGGCTCACGTTCACCTGGCCCGATACCCGGCTCGGCGAACCGGACAATGTCGCACTCGGCGGTGAGTACGTCCGGCTCTCGGGTCACGCGCACGCCCTCGCCTTCCTCGGAGCGTCCGCCTACAGCACATACACCGCCTCCGGCGAGGTGTTCTATACCGACGGCGGGAGCGCACCCTTCGATCTCACCCTCCCCAACTGGCGAGCCATGAATTCACCGGCCGGCAGCGAGCTGGTGGCCAGCACCCCCTCCACGATGCGCCGTGGTGAGCCCGAGGAAGCACTCGGGAACATCTTCGCCACCGCTATCCCGCTCGATCCTGACCGGCAGTTGCTGGCTGTGCGGCTACCAGCGAACGAACGGATGCATGTCTTCGCCATGGCGGCTGGGTCGCCATGAGCTTTCCCACACCTGCCCCCGTCCTCCCCGACCCGACAACGACACCACTCAAGGAGCAACGATGAATCCCCTGAACAGGCGCACGTTCCTCACCGCAGCAGCGGGCACATCCCTGGCCGGCATGCTCACCGCATGCAGCAGCGACGACAACGGCGGCGGCGCGAACGGCGGCGGCACCCTCGACCTCCGGATGAGCTGGTGGGGCTCCGACGCCATCAACGGTGCCGTGACCTCGATGGTCGACCTCGCGAACCAGAACGTCGAGGGCGTCGCCATCGAGGGCGAGTTCACCGCCTTCGACACCTACTTCGACCGGCTCACCACCCAAGTTGCCTCCGACAACCACCCGGACCTGTTCGAGATGAGCGTGCCCGGACTGCGCGAGTACGCCGAGAACGGGGCGCTGCTCGAGCTGGACAGCCTGGACTCCCTCGACCTGTCCACCTACTCCGACGCCGCCGTGGACGTCGGCAAGGTGAACGGCACCCTCTACGGCGTGCCGTGGGGTGTGGCCGCCCAGACGGCGTTCTTCGACGTCGGCTCGTTCGAGTCCGCCGGTGTCGCGATCCCGGACGGACGGTGGACCTGGTCGGAGTTCGCCGATGCCATGCAGAACATCTCCGACGTCACCGAGGATGGCTTCTACGGCACCGGTGACCACGGCGGCTATGACACCTTCCTGGAGATTTTCGTCCGGCAGCGGGGCTCCACCCTGTTTACGGCGGATGGCCTGGGCTTCACCCCCGAGGACCTCACCGCCTGGCTCACCTACTGGGAGGAACTGCGCCAGTCCGGTGCCGCGACCCCCGCCGATATCACTGCGGAAGGTGGGCTCGGGCTGAACGACTCCCCGATGATCCGCGGCCTGGCAGCGGTCCGATTCGCGGGCATCAACATTCTCGACGCGGTGCACAACCTCAACGACGGCCCGGCAGACTTCACCAGCTTCCCCGTGGCTGAGGACGGCACGACCGGCCAGTATCCCCGGCCGGCCGTGTACTTCTGCGCCTCCTCCGCCACCGAAGACCCGGAAAAGGTCGGCGAGGTGATGGACTACATCCTGAACGACCCGGAGGCCCGCGAGCCCCTCGGCCTGCTGCTCGGGGTCCCGGCTTCGTCCACTGTGGCGGACGAACTCTCCGCGGCAGGGGACGAGGACACCGCCCGCGTGATCGAGTACACCGCGAGCGAGACCGAGGGTGCGGTGGCACCCGAGCCGGCACCGGTCGGCGCAAACACCGTGCGCGACCTGCTCAAGCGAGCCAACGAAGAGGTCGGCTTCGGCAGCGCCGGCGTGGACCAGGCCGTCGAGCAGTTCTTCACCGAGGCGGAAGGAGCCTTCGCCTGATGACGACTGCCTCACTCCGGCGATCGCCGGCGCGAGGAGGCGGCAGGACCGACCCACCCAGGCCCGGTCGGAAGCGCCGCGGCAAGCCACAGCACGCGGCGCGGATGGCGCACGAGGGCCTGTGGGGATATGCCTTCCTCGCGCCGTGGTTCCTCGGGCTACTCGGGCTCACGCTCGGACCGCTGATCGCCTCCCTGTACTTCTCCTTCACCGACTACAACCTCATCTCCTCGCCCGAGTGGACCGGCGTGGACAACTACGTGCGGATGTTCACCGAGGACTCCCGGTACTGGCAGTCGGCGAAGGTGACGCTCACCTACGTGCTCGTCGGAGTGCCGCTGGAGCTCGCGATGGCGTTGCTGGTGGCCGTCGTGCTGAACCGCGGGCTGCGGGCGCTCAACCTGTACCGAGCCGTGTTCTACCTGCCCTCATTGCTGGGCGGGAGCGTGGCGATCGCGATCCTGTGGCGGCAGTTGTTCGGCGTAGAAGGGCTGGTGAACCAGTTCCTCGGCATGTTCGGGATCGAGACGCAGAGCTGGGTGGCCTCACCGGACACGGCGCTGGGCACGCTGATCATCCTGAACGTGTGGCAGTTCGGTGCCCCGATGGTGATCTTCCTGGCTGGCCTGCGGCAGGTCCCGGGCGAGCTGTACGAGGCGGCCTCGGTGGACGGCGCCTCCGTGGTGCGCAAGTTCCTCGCGATCACCCTGCCGCTGCTCACGCCGATCATCTTCTTCAACCTGATCCTGCGGATCATCAACGCGTTCCAGGCGTTCACCCCGGCCTACATCGTCAGCGGCGGCACGGGTGGCCCGACCGACTCGACCCTGTTTTACACGCTGTACCTCTACCAGCAGGGCTTCGCGAACCTGGACATGGGCTATGCCGCCGCCATGGCGTGGGTGCTGCTGATCGTGATCGGCATCTTCACCGCGGCCAACTTCCTGTTCAGCCGGTTCTGGGTGTTCTACGGGGATGAGGGATGAGCGAGATGACCACTGACACCGCAATGACTGCACCCCAGCGCGCCACGAAAGGTCCGCGCCCCCGCATCCTCGCCCACATCGGGCTGATCGCGATCGCCGTGCTGATGATGTACCCGCTGGTGTGGATGATCTCCAGCTCGTTGAAGCCGGAGAGTGAGATCTTCAGCTCGCCGGGGCTGATCCCGCAGGAGTGGACGCTGAGCAACTACATCGAGGGATGGAACGGGATCCAGCGCCCGTTCTCCCACTACATGCTGAACTCGATCCTCATCGCCGTGCTCGCGGTGCTCGGGAACGTGATCGCGTGCTCGCTCGCGGCCTATGCCTTCGCACGGCTGCACTTCCCGCTGAAGCGGACCCTGTTCGCGATCATGCTCGGCACGATGATGCTGCCGATCCACGTGCAGATCATCCCGCAGTACATCATCTTCGACTCGCTCGCCTGGCTGGACACGTTCCTGCCGCTGGTGGTGCCGAAGTTCCTCGCCGTGGACGCGTTCTTCATCTTCCTGATCGTGCAGTTCATCCGCGGTATCCCGAAGGAGCTGGACTTCGCCGCCCGCGTGGACGGCTGTGGCCCGGTGAACATCTTCTTCCGGATCATCCTGCCGCTGCTCAAGCCGGCGCTGGTGACCACAGCGATCTTCACGTTCATCTGGTCCTACAACGACTTCTTCGCCCAGGTGATCTTCCTGTCCAGCAACGAGAACTTCACCGCACCGTTGGCGTTGAAGCTGTTCCTGGACCAGTCCACGGTCTCTTCGTGGGGTCCGATGTTCGCGATGAGCGTGGTCTCCCTGGTGCCGCTGTTCGCGTTCTTCCTGTTCTTCCAGCGTGGGCTGATCGAAGGGATCGCCACCACGGGGTTCAAAGGATGAGCACGAGGAGCAAGGGATGAGCGCGAGTACTGTCACCGGCGCCCGCCCCCGCGACGTCACCGCCGGCCCCCTCTACCGGTCGCTCGCGGCGGCCAGCGACATGGTGCTGCTGAACCTGGTCTGGTTGCTCGCCTCCCTTCCGGTGGTCACCTTCGTCCCGGCGACAGCGGCCCTGTTCTCGGTGCTGCGCGATCGACGTCTCGGCTCCGAGGTGACGCCGGTAGTCGCTTTCGCGCGCGCCCTGCGCACCGATCTACGACGGCGCACCCTCCTCGGTCTCGGATGGCTGGCCGTGGCCGGGGTGCTTGCCGTGGATGTCGTGATCGTCCAGCAGATGGGAGCCGGGGCCTCGATGGTGCTCGGCGTGATCACCGGGGCGCTCGCCCTGTTGTTCGCTGGCGCCTCCACCGTGCTGTTCCCCGTCATCGTCTCCTACGACCTGCCGTGGCGCGGGCTGCTGCGCACGACGACGACCCTCACCTTGGCCATGCCGGTGCACGTGGCGGGGGCCCTGCTGACGCTCGCCGCTGCCCTCGCCGTCACGGCGGTCTCCCCGCTGGCCGGCGCGCTCGTGGCGGGCAGCGGGGCCGCCTGGGCGATCGACCGGATCGTGGCGAGGGGCCTACGGGCTCGAGGGACGCCGTCGTGATCCCCGCGCCAACTGACAACCGAGAAGAAAGGGATGTGCCCGTGACGCGGCGACCGAATGTGCTGGTGGTGCTGACTGATCAGTGGAGGGCTCAGGCGACCGGTTATGCCGGCGATGAGAATGTCTCGACGCCGGTGCTGGACACCTTGGCAGCCGAGTCGGTGAACTTCACCGAGGCGGTCTCCGGGACTCCGGTGTGCTGCCCCGCCCGGGCGAGCATGCTCACCGGCCAGTACCCGCTCCAGCACGGGGTCTACATCAACGACGTCGAACTGGAACCGACCGGGTCCACCCTCGCCGAAGAATTCGCGACAGCCGGGTACCGCACCGGGTATATCGGCAAATGGCACCTGTACGGCAGCCCGGACGGCAACTACGGTCGCCGCAAGCTCCCGGTGCCGCGCGAGAAGCGGTTCGGGTTCGAGTACTGGAAAGCCGCCGAATGCACCCACAACTACAACAGCTCGCTCTACTTCCACGGCGACGACCCGCAGCCCAAAACCTGGCCCGGGTATGACGCCCACGCCCAAACCGAGGACGCCTGCGGATTCATCGCACAGAACAGCGCCGGTGAGGACCCGTACTTCCTGATGCTCTCCTACGGGCCACCACACTTCCCGCTGCACACCGCACCGCAGGAGTACCGGCAGCGGTACACCGATGCCGAGATCACCCTGCGGGCGAACGTCCCCGACGAAGCGGCGCAGGAATCGGCGCAGGCGCTGCGCGGCTACTACGCCCACATCGCCGCCCTGGACGACTGCCTAGCCCAGTTGCTGGCAGCGGTGGAGAACAGCGGCACAGCCGAAGACACCATCATCATCTTCGCCTCCGACCACGGCGACATGATGGGCTCCCACGGCATCCGCCACGACGTGAAAGTCTGCCCCTGGGACGAAGCAGTGCGGGTGCCGATGCTGGTGCGCTACCCCCGCCGATTCGGCCGCGAAGGCCGCACCGACACCTCGCCGTTCGACATGCCCGACCTGATGCCCACCCTCCTGGGCCTGTGCGGTCTGCCGGTACCAGGCCATGTCACCGGCACCGACGTCTTCGGGACGCGCCCCGCACACCGCGCCCACTCATCCTTCCTCTCCCTCCCCGTGCCGATCCTGTGGGCACGCAGCTACGGCTTCGACGCCTACCGCGGCATCCGCACCGCAACCCACACCTACATCCGCACCCGCACCAGCCCCTGGCTGCTCTACGACAACGTGGCCGATCCGTACCAGCAGCAGAACCTGTGCGGGCAACCGGAAGCCACCGGCCTACAACGCGACCTCGACGCCGAGCTGAACCACTGGCTCGCCGACCTCGACGACGACTTCGCACCACCCGAGACCTACCTGCACGCCGACGGACTCGAGCACTACTTCGAAGTCAACACCCCGGTCGGAACACCGCCCGCCGACAGCAGCATCACGCCGGTCGGCCAGTAAGTGCCCATCGATGTCGTCTCGCCCCGGCCATTCCGACGGCGATGGGCACCTCGCCGCCCGGCCACCCAGGTAGGCGTCACCCACCGTCGCTCAACCCACCTGACAGGGACGATGAGTGACACCTACCGCCCCGGGATCACCACACGCGCGCAAGGTGGGTGCCGATACGTGTCGCGATCGCTACTTGAGAGCGACATCGGGTGGCACCTCGCTGCTTGACCCGGGCAGCGACGGACGCGCAAGTGACAATCACGAACGAATACATGAATGGAGATGACGGGTGACTGACGCCGAACACCGCGACAAGGCACCGAGCACGCACCAGGGCGGGGCGAGCCTCCTCAGCGGCGACCCGAACTGGTGGCGTCAGGCCGTCGTCTACCAGATCTACCCCCGCTCCTTCGCCGACTCGAACGGCGACGGCATCGGCGACCTGCCCGGGATCACCAGCCGCGTGCCCTACCTGCGCGACCTCGGGGTGGACGCCGTCTGGCTCAGCCCGTTCTACCCCTCGGCGCTCGCCGACGGCGGTTACGACGTGGACGACTACCGCAACGTCGATCCGCGCTTCGGCACTCTGGACGACTTCGACGAGATGCTCGCTGCGCTCACCGAGGCCGGCATCAAGCTCATCATCGACATCGTGCCGAACCACACCTCGAACCAGCACGAGTGGTTCCGAGCCGCGCTGGCCGCCCCGAAGGGCTCGCCGGAGCGGGACAAGTACCTCTTCCGGGACGGCACTGGTCCCGACGGCGAGGAGCCGCCGTCCGACTGGACCAGCGCCTTCGGCGGCTCCGCCTGGGAGCGAGTCGAGGACGGTCAGTGGTACCTGCACCGCTTCGCGGTGGAGCAGCCCGATCTGAACTGGGACAACCGTGAGGTCCGGGAGGATTTCCTGCAGACGTTGCGGTTCTGGTCCGACCGCGGGGTGGCGGGCTTCCGGGTTGACGTGGCGCACATGACCGCCAAGCGGTTGCCGGACGAGTTGCCCACGATGGAGCAATTGCGAGCGATGCCCTTCGACGGCAACCACCCCACCCTGGACCGGGACGAGGTGCACGAGATCTACGCCGAGTGGCGTGAGGTATTCAACTCCTACGACCCACCGCGCACCGCCGTGGCCGAAGCCTGGGTGCCGGCACACCGGCGAGCTCGCTATGCCAGTGCTGAGGGTCTGGGCCAGGCATTCAACTTCGACCTGCTGCAGGCACCCTTCGAAGCCGAGGCGTTCCGTGACGTGATCGCCCGCAACCTCGAGCTCGCCGCACAGAGCGGGTCCTCCACCACCTGGGTGCTCTCCAACCATGACCTGGTGCGGCACGCCACCCGCTACGGGCTCCCGTACGATCCGGACGAGTTCAAGCAGGGCCGGCAGTGGCTGCTCAGTCGCGGCACTGAGCCGGTGCTGGAGGCCGACCGAGGGCTGCGCCGGGCACGCGCCGCGACCATGCTCGAGCTCGCATTGCCCGGTTCGGCCTACCTGTACCAGGGTGAGGAGCTCGGTCTGCACGAGGTGGCTGACATTCCCGACCACGCCCGGCAGGACCCGACGTTCACGCGCAAGCCAGGCCGCGACGTGGGGCGGGACGGTGTCCGTGTCCCGCTGCCATGGTCACTTGAGGGCCCATCCTTCGGATTCTCCGACGGTCCGCCGCACCTGCCTCAGCCAAGTTGGTTCGCCGAGCTAGCGGCATCTGGACAGGCCGAGGACGCTGCCTCCACCCTGGCGCTGTACCGGGAGGCGATCGCGCTGCGACACCGGCTGCAGAGCGAGGAGCGGCTGGAGTGGCTGGAAAACCCGCCGAACGTCCTCGCCTTCGCCCGGCCGAACGGCTGGGTATGCGTGACCAACTTCTCCGCTGAACCGGTAGGTATGCCCGACGGCGAGGTCCTGCTGGCGAGCAGCACGCTCACCACCGCCGTCCCAGGCGAGACCACCGTGTGGCTGCAACGATGCGGCCGGCATCGACACGAAACGGACGCCGACTGGCACTACTCGTGACATCCGACGAGTTGGACGTCTGAGGCAGCCTGACCTCAGTCGAGCAAGTGCGTCGTGGCGAGGGCTGCGATTCAGCGACAGGGAGGTGCCGTACAATTATGAATCGTATCAATGCTTGCGACTACGGTGGATGATCACCACGGTCGAAGAACTCTGCGCAGTGCTCGAATGCGGCAACGCCGGCCGCCGGGTCAGTGCAGGATCTCTCGGAAGGGACGGGCGATGTGGGTAGTTCCACGACGACATCGAGTCGACGAATGTGGTGGACGCGATCTGCGATCAGGACCAGGCCGCCGACCATGCCGGCAAGCTAACCGCCCCTCACTGACATCAGCCGCGGCACACGTGAGCCGCGGCATACATTCACAGCCAACCGGAAAGAGAGCCTCGTGAGCCGACCAAACGTCCTCCTGCTGCACTGCCACGACCTTGGCCGCTACCTCGGCTGCTATGGGGTCACCACCGTTCGCACCCCCCATCTCGACGCCCTCGCAGCTGACGGCGTCACATTCGAGCAGGCCTTCTGCACGGCACCGCAGTGCAGTCCCTCGCGCGCCTCGTTGTTCACCGGCAGATACCCCCACTCGGCCGGCGTCATGGGACTCACACACGCCCAGTTCGCCTGGGACCTATACCCCGAGGAACGTCATCTCGCGCGAGAGTTCAAGGACGCGGGGTACACCACATCCCTCCTCGGGGTACAGCACGAGTCACGCGCCAGCCGGACGCCCGAGGAGATGGCTGCCCGGCTGGGTTTCGACCGTGCTGTTCCGGCCGTGGAACGAGCCGGCCGACCTGACCGCGCACAGGCAGTCGCCGAGGCAGCCTGTGCGGAACTGGACCGTCTGACTGCGGGCGACCATCCCTTCTATCTGCAGGTCGGGTTCGTCGAGCCCCACCGCCTCCCTGGCGGCACCCGAGACGAGCCGGGATACCAGGGTTTCATCAGCGACTACATGGAGCCCGATGACGAACTTGGCGTCGAGATACCCCCGTACATCGAAGACGAGGGTGAGTGCACCCGCACCGAGCTCGCCGAGCTGCAGGGCGCGATCCACCACCTCGACCAGGCAGTAGGCCAGGTGCTCCGCCGGCTAGACGAGGACGGGCTGACCGAGAACACGCTCGTGATCTTCACGACCGACCACGGCGTCGCGCTCCCGCGCGCGAAGTGCGCGCTCTACGACCCCGGCCTCGAGGTGGCGTGGCTCATGCGGTGCCCGCGCCTCGGCTGGACCGGCGGTTCCAGGTATGACGAGTTGGTCTCCAACATCGACATCTTCCCCACCGTGCTGACCGCTGCAGGGATCGAGCCGACCGACCGCGTCCACGGCCGCAGCCTCCGTCCGCTGCTCGACGGCACCAGCGACGGCCCCGCGGTGGGGCGTGACGCTGTCTACGGGGAGATGACCTACCACGACTACTACGACCCGAGGCGGTGCATTCGTACGGAGAGGCACAAGCTGATCGTCAACTTCACCGCAGCGCCAGAGTTCATGGACTCGTCACAGTCGTGGCGGCCACGGACCACGCCGCGCACTCCCGTGCGCCGCTTCCACCCGGCGGTGGAGCTGTACGACCTCGTCGAAGACCCGATCGAGGCGCACAACGTGGCCGACGACCCCGCCTACGAATCAGTGCGCATCGAGTTGCTGCAGGACCTGCATCGGTGGATGCACGAGACGCAGGATCCGCTCCTCGACGGCGCGGTCACCAGTCCCTTGCACGAACAGTCGGTGTCGATCCTCGACGAGGCCGTGAACGCTGATCCGGCCTGATCACGTCGGACGACCATGAGCACGGCGCCATCGGGAGATGACGCGGAGCTCGAGCCGCGATCGACAACGACCGGCAGCCGGGCGGAGGTGGAGCGTTCACCGGCGCCCGGCGGCCATTCAGGCGGTGAAGCGGTGCTCACCCGGCCCGGCCGTGACCGTCTCGCCGCCGGGCAGCGTGACCTCCGCCGTCGTCCCGTCGGGAATGGCAACATCCAGGTGGAACTCGTCGCCATCGAGGCGCCAGGATGAGCTCACCTCGCCGTGCGGGGTGACCAGGCTGGACCGCGCCCAGGTCAGACCACCGCCCGGCTTGGGGGTGATTCGGATGCGCGAGTAGCCCGGTTCGGCGGGTTGGATGCCGGCCACCGCCTTGTGCAGCCAGTCCGCGACGGCGCCGAGTGCGTAGTGGTTGAAACTCGTCATCTTGCCCGGGTTGATGGAACCGTCCGGAAGCATGGAGTTCCACCGCTCCCATATCGTGGTGGCGCCCATCGTCACGGGGTACAGCCACGACGGGCACTCCTTCTCGAGGAGGAGGCGGTAGGCGGCATCCAGGTGCCCTGTCTCACTCAGTGCCCAGGTCACGAACGGGGTACCGGCGAAACCGGTCGATACCCGGTATCCGGCCTCGGCGACCAGCTCGGCGAGCCGTTGTCCGGCGAAGCCCCGTTGGGCGCCGTCGACGAGGCCGAACTGGATCGCCAGAGCATAGACCGTGGCGCAGTCGCTGGCGACTGTGCCACGCTCGTCCACGTAGTGCTCATGGAAGGCACGTTTCAGGCCGTCAGCCATGGTGCGGAACCTTTGACTGTCCTCGGTGTTCCCGAGCAGTTCTGCCGTGCGTGAGACAAGGTCCGCGGTCCGATAGGCACACGCCGTGGAGACGACACCCTTGTCCGCCTTGGCGGCACCTGGACGGTCTGGTGGCGCGTCCGGGTCGAGCCAGTCGGCGAACTGGAAGCCGGTGTCCCACACTCCGCTCGGAGACAGGTGCTCCGCGATCGCTGTGGCGTGGGCGACCATCGACCCGTACTGGTCCGCCAGGATCGTCAGGTCGCCGTAGGCCTGGTACAGGGACCACGGCACCCAGACGGCCGCGTCGCCCCAGATCGCCGTGATCGCGCCGTCCTTCTCGTCGCCTCGGTCCGGGTCCCTCGGGCCGATCCTGATCACGTCGGGGACCACGAACGGGACGCGGCCGTTCTGATGGCTCTGCTCGAACCTGAGATCGGCCAACCAGTCCGCCAGGAAGTCCTTGACGTCGAAGAGATAGGCCGCGGTGTCGGCGAACACGGAGATATCACCGGTCCAGCCGAGGCGCTCGTCGCGTTGCGGGCAGTCGGTCGGCAAGTCGAGGAAGTTGCCGCGCTGCCCCCAGACCACGTTCTCGTGGAGCTTGTTGATCATGTCGTCGGAGCATTCGAAGGAACCGATCCTGCGCAGATCGGAACTGACGACGACAGCCTCCAACGAGTCCGTCGTCAGCTCGCCAGGCCAACCCGTGACCTCCGCGTAGCGGAAGCCGTGGAACGTCAGCGTCGGCTCAAAATGGTCCACATCCCCAGATGTGATGAACCGGTCGGTTGCCTCGACATCGCGCAGCGGCCGAGTGCCAAGTTCGCCGTGCTCCAGCACCTCGGCATGCCGGATCGTGATCGTCGTACCAGCGGGCGCGGACACCGAGAACCGGATCCAACCGACGAGATTCTGGCCGAAGTCCACCAGGGTCTTGCCCGACGGCGAGGTGAAGATCGCCGTCGGCCTGATCGTCTCGTGCCGGACCACGGGCGGGCCGATCGGTGCGGTCAATCGGCCGCGATCGAAGTCGAGGGCATGGATCCCGGCCCATGCCTCGTCGTCGAAGCCGGGAGCGTTCCAGCCCGGTGTGCTGCGGCGGGCGTCGATCGTCTGACCGTCGTAGAGGTCGTTCGCAACGGTGCTCGACGGGCCGGACCGCCACGTCTCCCCGGTCACGACCGTTTGGACGTGTCCGTCCGCGTAGGTGACCTCGAGCTGGGCGATCAGGCCGAGCTCGTCCCCGTAGAGGGCGCGGCCACCCGTGAAACCGAGCCGGCCGCGATACCAGCCGTTGCCGAGCGCGGCACCGATCGCCACCTGCCCCTCGGAGGGGAGCCGCTCGGTGATGTCATGACTGCGCCACCGTAGGCGCCACTGGTAGCTCGACCAACCGGGCGAGAGCACGTCCGGGCCGACGGGCTGCCCGTTGACGAACATCTCGTGGACGCCGAGCGCGGTGCTGGTCAGCGTGGCCGCGACCACGTCGCCGTGCCCGCTGGCGAGGGAGAACTCCGTGCGGAGAAGAGGTGCGCCGTCGAAGTCCTGGTCGGGCGCGATCATCGTGGCGCCATGGAGTGGTGAGCTGACGTCCCTGTCGGTGCTGTCCTTGGGGTCGCCCGGGTGATGCGTCGTCATGCCTTCTCTCGTTCCTCGTCGCCGGTTGTTTCGAGTGGGTAGTGGCAGGCGGCGCGGTGGGCCGGAGCCAGTTCGCTGAGCATGGGAATGTCCGAGTCGCAGAGCTCGTCGCGACGGTGCGGGCATCGAGTGTGGAACGGGCAGCCGGCGGGCGGGTTGGTCGGGTCGGGCAGCTCGTCGTTGAGGCGGACGCGCCGGCCGTCATCGCGCCGGTGGGGGTCAGGCTGGGGCACCGCCGAGAAGAGCGCCTCGGTGTAGGGATGACGCGGCGCTGTGAACAGTTCGTCGGTGTCAGCCTGCTCCACCACGCGACCGAGGTACATCACGGCGACTCGGTCGCAGAGATGCTCGACGACGGAGAGGTCGTGGGAGATGAACAGGTACGTCAGGTCGTACTCCTCCTGGAGGTCTCCCAGCAGGTTGAGGATCTGCGCCCGCACCGACACGTCCAGCGCGGAGACGGCCTCGTCGGCGACCACCAGCCGCGGCCGGGTGATCAGGGCGCGGGCGATGTTCACGCGCTGGCGCTCACCACCGGAGAACGCGTGCGGGTAACGGCGCAAATACTCCGGGCGCAGCCCGACACGCCGCAACATACTTGCGACCTCGTCCTCGATGCTGGAGTCGTCCTCCTGCTTGATCTTGGTCAGCGGCTCACCGACGATCTGCAACAGGTTCTTCCGGGGGTTCAGCGAGGTGAACGGGTCCTGGAAAATCATGCGGATCTCACCGCGGTAGCGGCGCAGCGCGTTGTTGTCCAGGGCGGTCAGGTCAATGTCCTCACCGCCCGGGTGGTAGGTGATCGTGCCCTCGGTGGGGTCGATGGCCCGCACGATGGTGCGCCCCAAGGTGGTCTTGCCGCAGCCGGATTCTCCGACCAGGCCGAGGGTCTCGCCCTGACGGATGTCCAGGTCGACCCCGTCGACGGCGTGGACCTTGCCGGTGACTCGGCTGAAGAAGCCGCTACGGATCGGGAAGTGCACCCGGAGGTCCCGTACGGAGAGCAACGGTTCGTCGCTGCCTCGCCGTCCCTTGTCCGACGGCGTCTCGGCCTGGGCGGGTGCGTCCGCGGTGGCGGGTGCAGCCGCGGGTGCAGCCGCCGTCTCCGCGTCGGGTGCTGGCTTCGTGCCCGAGTCGGACGGGCCCTCCGGACGGTCGGGGTCCAGAAGGTGGCAGGCGGCGAGGCGCCCGTCGTTCTGCTCGATCACCGGCGGCGCGGTCGTGTCGCACAGACCGGAGATCGCGACGGCGCATCGGGTGTGGAACGGACACCCGTCGGGGCGTTCGCTCGGGTGAGGAACGATCCCGGAGATGGCGGGGAGCTTCTTCCCGCGGTTCTCGGGTGAGATCGACGGGATCGATTCGAGCAGAGCCTTGGTGTAAGGATGCTGCGGCCGGTCGAAGATGTCCGTCACACTGCCGCGTTCGACGACGGTGCCGAGGTACATCACGGTGACGTCGTCCGCGATCTCGGCGACGACACCGAGGTCGTGGGTGATGAACAACATCGACATGCCGGTCTCGTCCTGGAGCTCGGCGAGCAGGTCGAGGATCCTCGCCTGGGTGGTCACGTCGAGTGCGGTGGTCGGCTCATCGGCGATCAACAGAGCCGGGTCGTTCGCCAGAGCGATGGCGATCATCGCGCGCTGGTTCATCCCGCCCGAGAGTTGGAACGGGTACGCGTCGAATCGCTTGTCGGCGCGCGGGATACCGACACGACGCAGGTGATCGATCGCCTGTTCCTTGGCCTCTGCCTTCGAGATGGGCTGGTGCAAGCGGATCGCCCGGGAGAGCTGGGCACCGATCGTGTACATCGGCGACAGCGAGGCACCCGGCTCCTGGAAGACGAACCCGATCTGACCGCCACGGATCTCGCGAATCTCCGCACCTCGGGGATCGAGGGCAGCGAGGTCGACCACCTCACCGTTCGGTTCGCGCTGGAACCTGACGGTGCCCCCCTCGACGCGCCCGGGGGCGTCGACCAGCCCCGCGATCGAGCGTGCCGTGATGGACTTGCCGCACCCCGACTCCCCGACCACGCACATGGTCCTGCCCCGCGGCACGGTAAAGGTGACGCCGTCGGCAGCCTTGACCACCCCGTCGTCGGTGTGAAAATAGGTCCGCAGGCCGTCGACGGACAGGACATTGCCGCCGTCGGTCGGCGCGGATGCGGTCTGGGTCATGGAATCACTCTGTGATGTCATCGGCTCGTCTTCCATCATCGGTACGGGTCGGCGCTGTCCCGCAGTCCGTCGCCGAGGAAGTTCAGGGACAGGACGGCCACGACCACGGCAGCGCCGGGCAGCATCAACCACGGCGCGGTGGCGATCGCCCGCAGGTTCTGCGCCTCCTGCAACAGCACGCCCCAGGAGACCGTCGGCGGCTGGAGGCCGATACCGAGGAAGGAGAGCGCAGTCTCGGCCAAGATCATCGCCGGGATCGACAGCGTCAGCGTCGCGATCAGGTGCGAGGTGAACGACGGCAGCATGTGGGAGAAGATGATCGTGGGCTTCCCCGCACCGTCCAGCTTCGCCGCCGTGACGAAATCCTCCTCACGCAGCGAGAGAAACCGGCCCCGGACTTCACGGGCCAACCCGGTCCAGCCCACCAACGAGAGCACCACCGTGATGGCCAGATACTGCTGTACCGGGCCCCAATCCCGCGGGACCGCGGCCGCTAGGCCGAGCCACAACGGCAGCGTCGGGATCGCCATGAACGTCTCGATGATGCGCTGGATCAGCGTGTCGACCCGGCCACCGAAGTAGCCGGACAACCCGCCGAGGGTGATCCCAAGCACGAACGCCAACGACACACCGACCAGGCCCACCGACATCGAGATCTGCGTACCCAGCACCACCCGGGAGAACAGGTCATGCCCCAACCGGTCCGCGCCCCACAGGTACATCGGGTGGGCTGTGTCCGGATCGGCCGGCCCGATCAGATGCACATTCGTGGTGAACAACCCCCAGAACCGATACTCCGGTCCTTCGGCGAAGAGTTCCACCGGAACCTTCACCGACTCGTCCACCGTGAACGCCAACGCCAGCGTCTCCGGGTCCTGCTCGACCGAGTAGCCGTGGTAATACAGGCCCCAGTCCCACCCGTCGCCGGAGGTATCCACCACCTGCAATGGAGTCGGCGGCGCGTACGTGAACTCCGCATTCAGGTCTCCGCTGCCATACGGCGCGATGAACGCCGCGAACGCCGCAACGACGTACAGGAACAGCGTCATGATCAGGCCGATCATCGCCAGCCGATGTTTGCGGAACCGCCGCGCGATCAGGCGCCACTGCGACGCCTTCGCTGCGCCGGCCCCCTTGCGGCCCCGGCGCGTTCCGGTGTCGGTGGGTACCCCGCCGGGCTCGCCCTGGGAGTCGATCCCTGGTGTCTGCATACTGACCTGCGCGTTCATGCGCCACCTCCCACCGTGCGTAGCCGCACCCTCGGATCAGCCCAGGCCAACGCCAGGTCCGAGAGCAGCGTCCCGATCACCGTGAGCACCGCGGTGATCAGGATGATCGACCCGGCCAGATACATGTCCTGACTGCGCAACGCACCCAGCAACAGCGGGCCGATGGTGCTCAGGTTGGCGACCTGCGCCACGATGACCTCACCGCCGATGATCCCGGGCAGCAACCACCCAATGGTGGAGATGAACGGGTTCAGCGCCACGCGCAGCGGGTAGCGCAACAACAATGGGCCTTCGGCCATGCCCTGCGCCCGGGCCGCCACCACATAGGGCTTGCGCAGCTCGTCCAACAAGTTCGCCCGAAGGATCCGGATCAACCCTGCCGTCCCGGCAGTGCCGAGCACGATGATCGCGATGATGAGTGTGGGCAGGTTGTTCGTCCCCACGCTCAACCCGAACGTCGAGAACGCCAGCCACATCATGATCAGAGCGAGCAGGAAGTTCGGTGTCGCCAACCCCAAGAAGCCGATAGTCGTGACGATGTAGTCACCCACCGAGTACTGCTTCAACGCCGAGTACACCCCGATCGGCAATGCCACCGCCCACGTGAACAGCAACGTCGACAACGACAAGAGGACCGTCAACGGCAGGCGATCCGCCAACAGGCCCCCCACCGGCGCCGCGTACTCGAACGAGTAGCCGAAGTCCAGATGGAACACGATCCCCGAGATCCACTTCCAGTACTGCGCCAGCATCGGATCACCGAGACCGTACCGACTTTGCAGCGCCTCCAGCTGCGCCGTGTCGACACTCTGCCCCTCAGCCTCCAAACGCGCCACGTACGACGTCGCATAGTCGCCGGGCGGCAACTGGATGATCACGAACGCCGCGATCGAGATCAGGAACAGAGTCGGCACCATGTACAGCACCCGCCGACCCAAAAAGCTCAACACGGAGTCACACCTTCCGTCCGGGCCGGCGTGGCCATCACACAGCCGGCCAGCGACCGCATCATCATCGACCCTCACCTCCAACGTGCACACCGCATCTCCGCGGCTTGCCGATTGAATCGTATCAGACTACTCTTGACACTATGCATGCAGCTGGGCAAGCATGAGCACCGCAACGCGAGCCACGCCAGTGGCGATAAGTGGCCGGAATCCGCCAAACATCCTGGATCGCGACCACTGAAGGATTGCCGATGCATTGAAACGTATTGGACGACAATCCGTCGCCGCGACGCGGAATCTCCTCACGTTGCACATCGGACCCGACCGGATCCGATGCCAGACGTGGCCGTCTGCCCGACGGCCGAGGCAACGCCGCGCAGGCCGAGTCGAGAGCAAAGGAGCTGAGACACGATGCGAGACAGCACACTGCAGAACATGCCGCGCCGGAACTTCCTCGTACTGGGAGGTGGGGCGCTTGCCACCTCCTTCCTCGTCAGCGGCTGCGACCTCTTGGACGAGGGGGGTGACGGCGGGAACGGCACCTCGGCTGAGAAGGGAGCCGAGGCGCCCGACCTCGCCGCCCGGGTGGAGGCAGGCGACCTTCCCCCGGTCGAGGAACGCCTTCCGTCCGCTCCGTCGGTCGTCGAACCGGTCGATCGCGTAGGGATCTACGGCGGGTCGTGGCGCACGGCGATGCTCGGCGCCGCCAACAGCGGTGCCTGGGTGGACTTCACCATCGGCGGCGAGTACCTGGTCACGTTCCAGCCGAACACCACAGACATGACCGCACAGGGCGTGGTCGCCAACGTGGCGGAGTCGTTCGAGTACAGCGACGACAGCACGCAGTACACGTTCACCCTGCGCGAGGGGATGCGGTGGTCCGACGGCGAGCCGTTGACCGCCGACGACATCATGTTCTGGTACGAGGCCGTCTTCCTCAACGACGACCTCTACCCGGCCAAGACATCGTGGCTCACCTCGGCCGGTGAACCCGTGGTGGTGGAGAAGCTCGACGACTACACGGTCACGTTCACCTTCGCGCAACCGAACGGCCTCTTCCTGTCGAAGATGGCCCAGGAGGGCGATCAGATCACTCGGTCCCCGAAGCACTACCTCTCCCAGTTCCACCCGGACTACGCCGACGACATCGACGCCCTGATCGCCGAGGAGGGCGCCAGTAGCTGGGTCGAGCTATTCGCCGCGAAGGGAGGAACCTTCGATACGCGGTACAACAACCCGGAACTGCCGACGCTCTCCGCGTGGGTCCTCGACCACGGCCTGAACGAGGACGTCCAGGAGTTCGTCGCCACTCGGAACCCGTACTACTGGAAGGTCGACCCCGAGGGGAGCCAGCTGCCCTACATCGACACGGTCAACTTCCCGGTCTACTCCGACGTCGAGGCCCTCACGCTCAATGCGATCAACGGAGAACTCGACTTCCATTTCCCGAACATCGGCCAGTCGACCAACAAGCCCTTGTTCGCCGAGAACCGCGAGGATGGCAACTACGACTTCATCAGTATCGAGCGATCGCACTCGGTAGCGCCCGTCATCCAGCTCAACCTCGCCCACCAAGACGCGGTCAAGCGGGAGATCTTCCAGAACAAGGATTTCCGCATCGGGCTCTCCCATGCGATCAACCGCCAGGCGATCATCGACGCCGTCTATGCCCGCCAGGGCGAGCCCTACCAGGCGTCGCCTCGGCCGTCGTCGGAGTTCTACGACGAGGAAATGGCTCACCAGTACACCGAGTACGACGTCGACCTCGCCAACGAGTTCCTCGATCGGGCCGGCTACACCGAGACGAACGGGAACGGGATCCGCCTCGGGCCCGACGGAAACCCGATCTCCTTCGAGGTCGAGGCCATGGTCCAGCGAACGCCCGACGTCGACTCGATGCAGTTCGTCAAAGACGACTGGCAGGCCGTCGGCATCGAGATCACCATCAAGTCCGAGGACCCGTCGCTCTACACCGAGCGGCTGAACGGCAATCAGCACGATGCTGCTGTCCACTTCGCCACCGGCGGGCTGAATGCTCTGGTCGAACCGAGCATGTACTTCCCCTTCGGCCCGTTCAGCAGGTACGCCCTCCCGTGGATGCAGTGGTACACCAGCCGGGGCGAGGCGGGCGAGGAGCCGATCGAACCAGTCAAGCGGCAGATGGAGCTGTACGACGAGCTCACCACCGTCGCCGATGCCGATCGGCAGAAAGAAATCCTCACGGAGATCCTGCAGATCGCCAAGGAGGAGTTCTACACGATCGGCATCTCCCTGTGGGCCGACGCATTCGGGATCGTCAAGAACGACTTCCACAACGTCCCCGAGAACCTGGTGACCGGGGCATACCCGAATCCGGCAAGCACCAATCCCTGCCAGTACTTCCGCGAGTAGCTGAACCTGCTCGCCGCTCCGCCCGGCGCGGGCGGACGCCGAGAGTCACCGTCCGCTCGCGCCTGCAGTCCCTGACCCAAGAACGAGGTTTTCGATGCCCGACGCTCCCGACCAGCCGACGAAGCTCCAGTCAGACGCCGACCGGATCCATGCGTACCGCTCCGAGATCAAGAGTGGCTTGCTACGGCCAGCAGCCGGCATGCTGACGCGACCGTACTTGTCCGCAGGGACTGGACAGACCTACCCGGACCTCACGGACTGGGACGCGATCTGGGCGGGCGCGGCGTACCTGATCGACGGAGACGCCGAGCCGCTCCGCAACAGCCTCCTCAACCTGCTCGAGCACATCGGCCCCGACGGCAAGGGCCAGCGGCGGATCGGGAAGGACCGGTACAGCGCTCCGCCGTACCAGATCCGCCCGTTCCTCGCCGCGGGTTGCTTCGTGCTCTCGCGCGAGACCGACGACGTCACGTGGCTCGGGCCTGAGGGCTTCGAGCAGCTCGAGGCCTACCTGCTGTACCGGCACTCCCACAACATGGGACGCGAGGGCCTCCTCACGTGGCTGCACATCGACGAAGGCTTCGGCGACAACGCGACGGCGAACTGGGCCTGGGAGCCGAACGTCGTCGAAGCCGTTGACCTCAATGCCCAGATGGTCTACGAGCACACCGCGTTCGCCTGGCTGGCTACGCGAGTCGGCGACGAACGCCGGGCATCGCGCCACACCGCATACGCGAGGCGCCTTGCAGCGAGCATCAACAGGCTGCTCTGGAACGAGGAGGACGCGTTCTACTACAGCCTCTACATTCCGCCGCTGCGGCAGTCGCCCTCTCAGCACATCAGTGCCGCGCATGCGTCCAACCTGTGGCCGCTCTGGCTCGGCATCGTCCCGGATACCCGCGCTCGGCGAATCATCGACCGGTACGTTCTCTCCGCCGAACACATGTGGAGCGACTACGGCATCCGGTCGCTGAGTAGGTCCTCGCGGCACTACAACAATGCGCACAACGGGATCGCCATGCCGATCGGACATCACGCGATGCAAGGTCCCGCGATCGACACCGCAACGTGCTCGAACTGGCAAGGCCCCGTGTGGGCGCTCCACAACTACTTCGCCGTCCAGTACCTGCGCCGCTACGGCTACTTCGATGAAGCGCGCGAGGTCGCGGCGCGGATCATGACGTTGCACGCGGCTTCCCTCGAGGAGCACGGCGCCTACTTCGAGAACTTCGATGCCGAGACCGGGAGTGGCCTCGCAGCTCTGGGCATCGGCAGTTGGGGACTGATGCTGCCCCAGCTGGTCTCCGACCTCGAGACCGGTAGCGACTGGTGGTTGCGCGGTCTCGAGCTCCCCCAGGCCGAGGACGACGCAGGCGGGCATCCCTCATGAGCGAAGACTCCGGAAAGGGGCAGAAGGACGCACGTCGCCCCGACGTCCTGCTCATCTCGACAGATCAGCAGCGCTTCGACACGTTGGCGTGCCTGGGGAACGACAGCATCCACACACCCAACTTGGATCGGCTCGCGAGGCGTGGCACCGTCTTCCACCGCGGATACTCGACGTGTCCGGTCTGCGTGCCTGCCCGGTACACCATGCGTACCGGCTGGGAACCCACCCGCACCGACATCTGGGACAACCTCGTGCCGCCAGGTCGGCACGAGGAGATCCGAGATGAGGCCGGCCCCTATCTCGCCGGTGCGATGAAGGAACGCGGATACCGGACGTTCGGTATCGGCAAGTTCCACACCTATCCATGGGACGCCGATGTCGGCTACACGGTCCAGCTCCACAGCGAGGAGCTGTACGACACGCCGGCGCAGCGGGCCGGAGACGCGTACGCGGCGTGGATCGCCTCGGAACATCCCGAGTACGACTGGGTCGAAGGCCTCATGGGCGAGCGAACCGAGATGTACTACATGCCCCAGATGAGCCCGCTGCCCGCAGACCTGACCGTCGAAGCATGGGCGGCCGACCGTGCAGTGGAACAGATCGCCATGGACGACGGTCGTCCATTCTTCGGCTTCGTCTCCTTCATCGGCCCGCATCCACCGTTCGCTCCGCCGATGCCGTTCCATCGCATGTACGACCCAGACCGGATGCCGCTCCCCGTCACCGGCGACCTGGAGGTCGATCATCTCGATCAGCAGCTCCCCTGGATGAACGCGATGACGTTCGCGGAGAACGTCGACGACGACCGGGCACGGGCACTGAAGGCCCGATACTACGGCGAGATCAGTTACATCGACAGCTGCCTCGGCCGGATCCTCGACGCGGTCGATCGGCTCGACGACCCGGAGAACGTGCTCATCTGCTTCGTCTCCGATCACGGCGACCTGCTCGGCGACCACACCGCGTGGCAGAAGGAGAGCTTCTTCGAGGCCTCGACCCGGATCCCGTTCCTGCTGAGCTGGCCGAGCGTTATTCCAGCCGACCAGGAGAGCGACGACCTCGTGTCCTTGACCGACCTGTTCGGTATCTGCACCGGCGCGACCGGATGGCCCGACCTGCGGCAGGGCCACGACGTCCTCGGGATGCTGTCCGGCGACGTCGAACCACGACGGCGTCTCTTCGGTTTCCACGGCCGGCCCCGCACGAAAAAGTTCAAGGCGATGATCCGCCAGGACCAGTGGAAGCTGATCTTCCTCGCGAACGGCGGGCATCGGCTGCTCTTCGACGTCGATGCCGATCCGCACGAGCTCCGTCCTGTCCAGGACAGCCACCCGCAGGTGGTCGAGGAGCTGACCGAGGCGCTCGTCACCGAGCTCCTCGCCGAGGGGCGCAAGGATGCCCTCGTCATGGCGGCAGGCCAACCCACACGGCTATGGACGCAGCCCTACGAGACGTGGGAACGACAGCGGGTCTACCAGTTCGACCGGTCGCGCGGCGTCGCCGGTTTCCCGGACTTCCCTTCAGGCGTCCACCACGAACACGTACCTAGTCGATAACCACGCACCGATTCCACGAGTGATTCAACGGCGACACAGATGGAAGGTAAGCACCATGCACAATCCGAACGATCCCGCGATGACCAGGCGGCAGGTACTGACCTCCGCAGCAGGTATCTCGATCGCGGGCGCGAGCATCGCCACCGCGTCCGCGGCGACTGCCACGGATCACAGCGCTGCGGAAGCGTCCGAACGCGTACCCGAGTTCTGGTATCAGGACAACAATCTGGGGTTGGGCGGCAGAGGGGTCCCCACCGACTTCTTCAGCAGGTACGACGACCTCGACTCATGGGCACTCGCACGCGCACAGATGCATACCTTCGCGCTCGAACAGGGCACCTTCGTCAGGCAGGGGCTTTCGGAGCGGCCCGCGTTCCTCGAGAAGATGGCGGCCGCCCACGCCGGAATGAACTTCTGCTACAACGTGACCCAAGCAGTGGCCTGGTGGTGGCCGCACTATAACGAGACCGGCGAAGTTCCCGAGGGACCGCCCGACTACACCACGACGATCAACCACCTGCGTCAGCTCCGCTCGACCGGGTTCACCATCACGGACGTCATTCTGCAGAGCGTCCTGGCGAAGCCGGGGCCTGGTCGGTTCCTGGGCTACAGCATGGAGCGTCGCATCCGGGACGTCGTCGAGTTCTACGACCAAGTCAGACCAGAGTTCCCCGACGTGCGCATCGGGATCATCGACCCCCTGCCAGGGCAGTTTCCGTGGCAAGACGCCTACCGGTTTCTGAAGGACGAGCTTCGGTCCAACGGGCACGAACTCGACTTCATCCATTTCGACAAGCCCTTCGACCGAGTCCGTCTCGAACGCAACACCCCGCATGGTGTCATCACCTGGGACCGGATGGTCGAGGTCGGTGAGTTCGTCAAGAACGAGTTAGGCCTCACCTTCGGGCTCCAGTGCGTCGACGAACAGGCGGGCAAGACCAGCAGCAACGACTTCCGCAAGCACACGTTGGAAGGGCTCGCGAACTACGTCGCGCACGGCGGGACAGCAGACCGCTACATCCTGTGGCCCTTCTTTCCGCACCCCGAGCACTCGACCCCCGACGATCTCGGTGCGCTCCCACCCGAGGGCGCGAGCCAGATGAGAATCTTCCGCGAGCTCGCCCGCGGAGTGCCCGCCCGACGCTACCCGTGACCAATCGAGAGGATTCACCATGAGCAGCACGACCAGGAACCACTTCACCCGTCGCCAGGTGCTGACCTCCGCCGCGGGCGCCTCAATCGCAGGAGCGATCGGCGCACCAGCGGCCGCCGCAGCGGCGTCGGCGGGATCCGACGCGTCCGACCGTGTGCCTGAATTCTGGTATCAGGACAACAACCTTGGCCTCGGTGGCAACGGTATGCCGCCGGACCTCGTCAGCAGGTACGACGCCCTCGACACCTGGCAGCACGCACGCCGAGCCATGCACACGTTCTGCTTCAGCCAGCTCGGCGCCGGGGACAACTACGCCGACGAGGTCAAGTACTCGCCCGAACTCCTCGACAAGATGGTGGCCGCCCATTCGCAATCGAACTTCTCGTTCAATGTGACCCAGGCAACCACCTGGTGGTGGCACAAGTACCGTGACACGGGAGAGATCCCTGACGGTCCGCCGGACTACTCCGCCACGATCAACAACTTGCGCCAGGTTCGATCGGCCGGGTTCAACCTGGGCGACATCATGTTGCAGAGCGTGCTCACCAAGCCCGGGCCGGGACGGTTCAAGGGCTATAGCGTGGAGCGGCGCATCCAGGACGTCGTCGAGTTCTACGACCAGGTCAAGCCCGAGTTCCCCGACGTGCGCATCGGCATCATCGACCCCTGGCCGCTGAAGGTCGAGTCCACGTGGCTCCAGGATGAACTGAGAGCCAACGGACACGAGCTCGACTTCATCCATCTGGACAAGCCCTTCGACCGGATCCGGCTCGAACGCGACACCCCGAAGGGGGTCATCACCTGGGACCGGATGGTCGAGGCCAGCGAATTCGTCCAGAACGAACTCGGCATCACTTTCGGCCTCCAGTGCGTCGATGAACGGGCCGGAAACACCAGCAACAACGACTTCCGCAAATACACCTTGGAAGGGCTCGCGAACTACGTCGCGCACGGCGGGACGGCGGACCGCTACATCCTGTGGCCTTTCTTCCGCTACCCGGACCACTCGACGCCCGACGATCTCGGCCCGCTCCCGCCCGAGGGCGCCAGCCACATGCGCGTCTTCCGCGAGCTCGCCCGGGGGGCGGCGCGGCGTCGCTAGAACGGTGCGGACCGTACTGCCACCAGCGCAGTGAGCAGGCGGACGGCATCGCCTCGATACGGCGGGAGGGCAGCGCTGAGCTGCTCTCCCGCCACCGCACGGCACCCCTTCTCGGCCGTCAACCCTCGCACAGCGCAACGGTCGCGCTCAACATGACTCGACATTCCGCGGCATGCTGCCTCAACTCAGCGCTGTCGGCATTCTCCCCACCGCTGCCGTGTGGAGGGCGCTCTCGGCCCGCCAGCGCGAGATCGTCTGCCGAAGCTCCGCCTTGACTGACAAACAGGCAGGGTCGTCCCACAGCGACTGTTCCTCCATCGGGTCGCTCCGAAGATCGAACAACTGCCCCTGGTCGGAGTCGACGAACTCGACCAACTTCCAGTCGGAGCTACGCACCATGGTCATTAAGGCGGTCTCCGTGAGGATCCCGTCGCGCGCGTGCTCGGCAAAGACATACTCGCGTCCCCGCCAATCCGCTCCGGTACAAGCACCGAGCAGGGACCTCGCCTCCATCCAGGCCGGCGTGTCCGCCCCGACGAGGTCGAGGACGGTCGGTCCCAGGTCGAACAACGAGGTGAGCTCGTCGACGACGTACCCCGCTCGAACCCGACCCGGCCCCCAGACGATGGCTGGCACACGGACGCTCGGTTCGTACATGGTCCACTTCTGGCTATGCCCATGGTCCCCGAGCGCGTCGCCGTGGTCCGACGTGAAGATGATGACGGTGTCCTCGAGGACGCCGCGCGCGTCGAGCGACTCGATCAGACCACCGACCTGAGCGTCGATCATCGAGATGTTCGCCAGGTAGTGCTGACGTTGACGACGGCTTCGTTCAGGTGACGGGTCCTCGTCGTGGACCACCGAGTCGTGATCGTTCCTGACGTGCTGCTCTCGCAGTGCCTTGAGGACGTCCGGCTGACCGTCGCGGTCGCGCCGGGAGTTGCACGGGTCCGGGATCTCCCGGTCCGTGTACTTCTCGATGTATCGCGGTACGGCATCGTAGGGCGGGTGCGGGCCGGGGAAGCCGACCTGGAGGAAGAACGGCTGATCGGAGATGTCTGGAGAGACATCGATCCAATGGCGTGCCATGTTCCCGACGAAGTTGTCCACGTGCAAGTCTTCGGGGAGCTCCCAGTCGAATGCGCCGAGCCGGTCACCGTAGTCCGGGAGGTTCCGCAACGTCCGGCGGTCCGGCTTGACATGTCCGTGGCTCCAGAGCGCCTTGTCCCAGTCGTCGAAGAGGAACGGGAGATCGGGGCTCCCACGATCCTTGTTCTCCACGACGTGACGCTCGTGGAAGCCGACGGAAGCGTCATAGGGGAAGGTGTGCATCTTCCCGACGTTCGCGCACCTGTACCCCTGAGCAGCGACCTCCTCGACCCACGAGTGCCGCCACACGTCGTCGTTCTTGTACACGCCGGTCGTGTGCGGATAGAGGCCGGTGAAGAGGCTGGCGCGGGATGGTGCACACGACGGAGAGGTCACGTACATGTGGGAGAACGCCGTTCCCTCGCGCACCAGGCGATCGAGGTGTGGAGTATGCGCGTGCGCGTGCCCGAGAGCCGCGATCGTGTCCCAGCGCTGCTGGTCGGTGATGATAAAGACGATATTCGGTCGTCGTGCCGACTCTTCCATGAACTCTTCCGTTGGTCGCGACCTAGGTGGCGGGCGTGCGAAGGGAACGTCGTGAACTAGCGTCATAGCGCTCATCTGAGCGCTGCTGTGATACACTTGAGAGACTACCTGCAGGCGTCACACCCGGCAACCAACGACCAGAAGGACACACGATGGCACCATCGGCGATCGAGCCGCACCTGTCGCCTGGGCTCATGTCAGCCATAGCGCACGCGTACTACGTCGAGGACGAGTCGAAAGTGGCCATCGCCAAAACGCATGGCATCAGCAGGTTTCAGGTCGCCCGACTCCTGCAACGCGCACGCGAACAAGGGCTGGTCCGCATCGACATCCGGTCCGCCGATGGGGTGAACGTTGGCCTGAGTAGTGAGCTGCGGGAAGCGCTCGGCCTCACGGCAGCCTGGGTGGTCGAACCCGACGAGGAGGACCCCGTGGAACTTGTGGGGTCCACGATGGCGAGGGTCCTCGAGAGCACCGTGCAGACCGGCGAGGTCATCGGGATGAACTGGAGCCGCGCACTCGTCACGATGACGCGCCACCTGACGCGACTGCCGAGGTGCACCACGGTCCAACTCGCCGGTCACGCGGCGATCGGGACAGACTTGCCTGATACCTCCGAACTCGTGCGCCGGATCGCCCGGGCTTCGGGGGGCGACGCATTCCCCATCCCGGCCCCATTGCTCGTGACGGACGAGGCCGCTCTCCGATCACTCCTCGGACAGCCGGCAATCGCAGCGGCGACCGCGATGTTCGACTCGATCGACACGGCTGCGATATCGGTCGGCGCTTGGACGGCGGGCGAGTCGACCGTCCACGCGTCGGCATCCGAGCGCGACCGAACGCAGGCCGACGCACACGGCGTGGTCGGCGAGGTCAACGGGAGACTCTTCGACCAGACCGGAGCGCCTGTCGAGAACGTCATCGGCAATCGCGTACTCGGCATCCACCTCGACCAGCTCACGAGGGTGCCACGGCTCCTCGCCGGCGCCTTCGGGGAAGTGCGCGCAGAAGCCACGATCGCCGCAGTACGGGCGGGCTACGTCAACGAGCTGGTCGCCGACCGCGCCCTTGCCGAGGCGATCCTTGCGAGGTACTGACTCCGGCGGAACCATGGTTGCGCACTCATGACACGTCGACTAGGCTCCTTGCCATTCGAGCACATACTCCGCTCACATGAGCGACACAGCGTCGAGGGGAGTCACGGGACATCCAGGGATGTGTGTCGGCAACGAGGGAAGGACGTCTCATGGACGAGACCTCGCCCACTCCCGCCAACCGAACCGTTGGGAATGAGTGCGGTCGCCCAACCACGGCGCGCCCAGCCGGAGCCTCATACAACTTTCAGGGTTCACGTGTGCTGGTGACGGGAGGATCCCGGGGAATCGGCCGCGGCATCGCCTTGGCGTTCGCACGCTCCGGCGCCGACGTCACCTGCGCCCAACGAACACCGGGAGATCTCGGCGGGCACGACATCCATAACGGAGGAAGCATCTCGACGAAGGAGGTCGACCTCACGTCGCGGGAGTCGGTCGGACAGCTAGCGTCCGACGTCAACGACGAGGGCCCGATCGACATCCTGGTGAACAACGCAGGGATGCAAGCATGGCACGACAGCGCAGACTTCCCGCTCGATGAGTTCGATCGAATTCTGGAGGTGAACCTGCGTGCGGTCTTCCACCTGACACAGGCGATCGGATCGCGGATGGTCGAACGCCGCGCAGGGAAGATCATCACCATTGCATCCCTGACGTCGTTCATCGGCGGCTACCGCGCACCGGCATACGTCGCGTCCAAGGGCGCGGTCGCCCAACTGACCAAGGCACTCTGCAACGAGTGGGCGCCGCTCGGCGTCAATGTCAACGCGATCGCACCCGGCTATATCGAGACCGAACTCAACACCGCGCTCAAGGAAGATGATGTCCGGTCCACGGAGATCATGCGCCGCATTCCAGCAGACCGATGGGGCGAGCCCGACGAGATCGCCGACGCAGCCCTGTTCCTGGCATCCGACTCCGCGCGCTATATCCACGGGATCGTGCTGCCCGTGGACGGCGGATGGCTGGCACGGTGACGCCGCAGCGGGACCGATACCCCCTTCACGGAAGACACGGCAATCCAGGAGGCCTTTCATGACCACAGTGGTGATCAGCTCGGACCACGCAGGCCTTGCGCTACGGGGTGATCTCGTCGACCACCTTCGCCGCCGCGGTTACACCGTAGACGACCGCGGGCCGGCAACTCCCGTCGTCACGGACTTCCCGGATATAGCCGCTGACGTTGCCCATGTTGTTGCGAGCGCCGGATCCGAGGCGCGGGGAATCCTGATCTGCGGATCCGGTGTGGGCGTCTCGATCGCGGCCAACAAGGTCAACGGGATCCGGGCGGCGCTCGCGCACGACACCTACTCCGCACACCAGGCGGTCGAACATGACCGAGCGAACGTCCTCTGCCTAGGCGCCCGTGTCATCGGCATTGCCCTCGCTCGCGAGCTGTGCGACACATTCCTCGCCGCACAGTTCATGTGGGAGGAGGACTTCGTTCGTCGGGTACGCAAGATCGACGCACTCGAACGTCAGGGGTGACCGGACATCATCACGTGCGCTCGCCCCCGACTGAAACGTCTCAGTAGACAGATCGCATCCCGACCGCCCATCGAGTTCATCGCGAAGGAGCTGTGAACGATGAGGAATACCCAGCGCGCATCTCTCCCACTCCCGCTCTGGTGGCCCGTCGCCCTTTCAAGGGACGTGACGGCACCTCTCCGGTCGCGCACCGTCCTCGTTGGAGAGGAACTGGTCGTTCGAAGGGGAGCCCAAGGCTCTGCCGAGTGCCGTGACGACACGACAGGCGGCTATGTCGGAGGTGGCAGATCTCCCCCGATCACCCTTCGGCCGGAGCGCCCGAGCATTCGCGCACGACGCAGACCCCCACACCAACGAACCCACAAGTCGGTCTCACCCGGTTCACGATCGCGGACCCACGGTGAGCCCGGGAAGGATCCACCATGACGACATCGAACGGACGAGCGATGAACCTGACGAGACGGCAGGCCCTCACTGTGGCCGGCGGCGCCATCGCCGGAGCCGCCGGAGCGAGCACCTTGACCGCTTTGCCCGCGGGCGCGGCGAACCCCACGCACGGACCGCGCGACTTGCCGGAACTCTGGTATTGCGAGAACAACATGGGCTGGGGCAAGGGCATCCCGCCGGACTTCTTCAGCCGGTACGACGATCCCGACTCATTTGCCGCCGCCCGCAGGGTCATGGACACGTACATGGTCCGGATGGGCAGCTATGAGGGACAGTTCGAGGGAGACATCCCGTTCCTCGAGAAGATGGCGACGGTCCATCACAACTCGAACTTCGCCTTCAACGTCACCGAGGTGGTCGCCTGGTGGTGGCGCGAGTACAACCGAACGGGGGAGGTGCCCGACGGCCCGCCCGTGTACAGCGCGACGCTCAGACACATCCGCCAGTTCAAGGAAGCTGGGATCATCCCGACGGACATCGCTGTCCAGAGTGTGCTCTCCAAGCCAGGCCCTGGAAGGTACAAGGGGTACCCCATGGAGCGTCGCATCCAGGATGTGGTCGATTTCTTCCACCAGGTCAAGCCTGAGCTACCGGACGTACGGATCGGGATCATCGACCCGCTACCGGACCACTGGGAGGACGGCGTCCACCGAGCTGAATGGCTCCAGAGAGAGCTCCAGTACGCCGGATACGAGCTCAGCTTCATTCACTTCGACAAGCCGTTCGATCGCCCCCGGAGGGAGCACGTCGGACCAGCAGGAAAGATGACCTGGGAGAGGATGGTCGCCCAAGCGGACTTCGTACGGGACGAGCTGGGCATCACGTTCGGCCTCAATTGCACCGACGAGATCGGCGGGAACCGCGGGAACAACCTCTGGCGGGAGCACGTCTTGGACGGCATTGACCAGTTCATCCGTCACGGGGGAAAGGCGGACCGGTACATCCTGACGCCCTTCCACCCCCACCCGGACCATACGGTCCCGGACGACCTCGGACCACTGCCGCCGGAAGGTGCCAGTCAGATGAGGGTGCTCCGTGAACTCGGGCGAGCAGCTGGTCGTCGTTGAGATTTGATCCGGGGCGTACTCTCGGTGTCGATGCTCGGTCCTACACCGTCATCGAACCGGGAGCACGCCCGGATATCTCTGGTGCCAGCCATGGACGCGGCCTGCCGTCACCAGCAGCAACTGCGCCGAGCGTCGCGGCTCCGTCACAGGTCTACGGCGTCCGGGCCGGGTCGCTCGAGGAACGGACGACGAGCTCCGGTGTGAAGAGCACCTGCTCATGAAGGTGCGACTGCCCGTGCTCGATCTCGTCCAGGAGGAGGGCGGCAGCGCGAGAACCGAACTCCGCCTTCGGTCGACGGACCGAGGTCAGCGACGGTGACAGCATCGACGAGAACTCGAGGTCGTCGTATCCGACGACAGCAACGTCGTCGGGTACCTGAAGGCCCTGCGCACGCAATCCGCGCAGCACTCCGAGCGCGAGGAGGTCGTTGATGCACATCACAGCGGTCGGGGGATTCGAGCCTGCCATGAGCTGCGGCACGGCCGCCTCGCCCGCCTGCGCGCCGGGCGTGACGACGGTGACCTCTCGAACCGTTGTCTTGACATCCAAGCCGGCAGCCTCGACTGCCTGATGCAGGCCGGCACGACGCTCAACCGCCTGGTGGAAAGCTGCCCCCGCCGTCACCAGGCCGATCCGGCGGTGCCCCATCTCGATCAGGTGTGCGGCTGCCATGGCGCCGCCCTTGACGTCGTCGGAGGCAACAGAGCACTGGTCCGGGTAGGGACTCGGCAGATCCAGCAAGACCACCGGCGTCCCGCGGCTGCGGAGCTGGTTCATCGCAGTGAAATCGTCGCTCGACGGCGCTAGGAGAATCCCGCGAACCCCCTGCTCCTCGAGCTGGACGAGCAGCCGGCGTTCCGTCTCCGCATCGCGGTCGCAGCTGCTGAGCGTGAGACTGAGCTCGGCTTCGGTGAGACGCCGCTCGACGCCTGCGGCAACCTCGGAAAAGTACGGCCCCCTGATGCTACCGACGAGCAGGCCGACGGTCTGGCTCCGCCCCATCCGAAGTTGGCGGGCCGAACGATTCCGCACGAAGCCCAGGTCACCGATCGCGGCCTCGACCTTCGCACGGGTCTCGCTGGCCACGAGCTCGGGCTTGTTCAACACGTTCGAGACCGTCCCGACCGACACACCTGCATGTCTCGCGACGTCACGACTGTTCGGTCTGTTGGTCGTGCCGGCGGGCACCGGCGGAGTGCCCGCGTCATGACTCCTGCGATCGCTCACCACTCCATCTTGGCACGTTTCAGGGGATGAGTCGGACGGAACGAGACCATGAACCTGGGCCATGCAGGCTCGCACCTACCCGGCCAGCAGGATGTCCTGCTGGCCCATCGGGCAACCCAGCAGACCCAATCGTGACGGAATCGTTGCAGTGATGTAACGCATCCGCGACCGCCATCCGGGGCGTGGTAGGTCAGGATGGAGTCGGTTCCAGAGCGCCTCGCGTTCGGAACTGCGCAATGGGGCGCATACGGGACGTGGCCGGCATCCCCTGCGCCGGCCACGTCCCGCACTCCCCGTTCGTGGCGGCCAGCACTCCCGTTCGTGACCGCCCCGGCTATCCGTCGGGCCCGGGCCCTTCATCTCCCCTACCCTGAGGGGCATGTCAGCGACGCACGTGGCCGCCCGGTTCGAGGACGGTTTCCACCGCCGCCTGATCCCCTATCTCCGAAGCCGTGGCTGGCTGCCGCGCACGATCGACTACATCGGCTATGGGAACCGGCAGGTTGTCCGGGTGCTCGCCCGCGTGGTGCTCTCTCGGCAACCCTCCGACGACGATGCTCGCCTCTCCGCGCTGGACCTGATCGAGCGTCGTGGCTGGCGTGCCTACGTCACGGCACCCGTCTCCTTCATCCCGGTGACGGTGCGCGTCGGCGGGTACGAGCACACCACTGTCACGGACCGCAGCGGGTACCTGGACCTGGTGATCAATGGCCACGACCTGCCCGCCGGGTGGCACAGCGTCGAGATCCGGGCGAAGGCCGCTGCCCCTGCCTATGCCCGGGTGCGGATCATCGACACCGATTCCCAGCTGGGGATCGTCAGCGACATCGACGACACCGCCCTGGTGACCCTCGTGCCGCGACCGTTCATCGCCCTCTGGAACACCTTCGTACGGCACGGGAGCGCCCGGCATGTGGTCCCGGGGATGGCGCAGATGTATCAGCGGATCGCCCAGGAGCACCCGGGCACGCCGATGTTCTATCTCTCTACCGGGGCGTGGAACATCATGCCGACGCTGGTGCAGTTCCTGCGCAGCCACGCTTTCCCGGCCGGGCCGATGCTGATGACCGACTGGGGCCCCACGAACACCGGCTGGTTCCGATCCGGTCAGGAGCACAAACGGGTGGCGTTGCGCAGGCTCGCCGCCGAGTTTCCGCACGTGCGCTGGGTCCTGGTGGGCGACGACGGCCAGCACGACCCCTCGATCTACCGGGAGTTCGCCCGGGAGTACCCCACCCGGGTGGCAGCGATCGCGATCCGCCAGCTCACTCCGGGTGAGCAGGTGCTCGCCCACGGAACGCCGATGCCCACGGTGGAGCCGGGTGAGTACCGCGGACAGAGCCCCGCACCCGAGATCACCGGTGCGGACGGCTTCGACCTCGCACCGCAGCTCTCCGCAGTGCTGCGCGCCCTCTGACGCCGTCCCTTCAGGTCGCGACGCCGGCTACTTCTTGGGCTCGACGAAGGTGTCGGGTCCGGGACAGTACGTCGTCTCGTGCTCGTCCTCGGACCAGCGCACGTGCCACGGTGGTTCACCGTGCTCCGAGACGCTGACGACTTCACCTTCGCGTGCCGGGACGTCCGTGTGTGCGGACGTGATCACCACGCGGTCTCCCACTGCGGCCCTCATCGAGACCTCCCGCATCATCGCCGGTGGTGGCTCTCACCACCTCACACCCAGTCTGGCGCCTGACGGCGTCCGGCACCACCGCAGGGACGCCCGGCCTGGTGACCGGTCGCCGTCAGCCCACCGTGGTGCCGAAGGCGAGCCCGAGGAGATAGGTGACCCCGGCAGCACCCCACCCGATCAACAGTTGCCGCAGCGCCCGGCGCATCGGCGGAGCACCGGAGAGAACCCCGACCGCGGCACCGGTGGCCACCAATGCCAGGCCGACCAGTCCTGCCGCAAGCAGCACCGCCGTCAGACCGGTGAGCCCGAGTGCGTACGGCAGCACCGGGATCACCGCTCCGGAGGAGAAGAACGCGAAGCTGGAGATGGCGGCCTGCCAGGCGGAGCCGACCTCCTCGAGCGAGTGCGGCGCGATCCGGCGCGGTGGAACGGTCGGGTTGTAGTCGGCCAGTCGCTGCTCCGCCTTTTCCTGTGCTTCCTCGGCGCTCATCCCGCGCGCCCGGTAGACCAGGGCGAGTTCGTTGGCGTTCACGTCCAGGTCCCCGACGGCGGCGTGCGCCTGCGGGCTAGGCGTGGACGCCTCGAGCAGTTCCCGTTGGGAGCGGACCGAGACGTACTCGCCGGCTCCCATGGAGAGCGCGCCGGCAAGGAGGCCGGCGATCCCGGTCAGCAGCACAGCGCTGGTGCCGAGCCCTGAGGCTCCGATACCCATCACGAGGGCGAGGTTCGAGACAAGCCCATCGTTCATCCCGAACACCGCGGCCCGGAACGTGCCGGACATCTTGGCCCGGCCGCGCATCGCGAGCGAGCGGATGACCTCCTCGTGGATGCGTTCGTCGGCGGCCATCGCTGGAGTGGCGTGCGAGTCCCCGGCGTACTCGGACCGTGCCTCGGCGCGCTGGGCGAGGGCCAGCACGAAGACCGAGCCGAACCGGCGGGCCAGGGCGATCAGCAGACGTGACCGCATCGACGGCGGTCGCTCCCGGCCGATCTGGTCACCGAGCAACTGCACCCAGTGGGCGGCGTGCCGGCCCTCGGCGTTGGCAAGGTCGAGCAGGATCTCCCGCTCCTCACCGTCCCGCCGTGCAGCGAGTTGTGTGTAGAGGGCGGCCTCCGCTCGTTCCTCCGCGAGATAACGGCGCCATCGGCGCACGTCCGCACGCTGTGGTTCGCGAGTGGTCGTCATGGGTCCAGTCTTCCAGGCGGCGCGCGGCTGCCGAAACTGTGGCAGCGGTCAACCCCGACGGCGCACCTCACCCTCCGCCTCACCCTCTGCCTCACCCTCATCTCACCCTTTCCGGGCGGCATTTTTCACCCGTACTCATAGCCATCCGGCATGTATCAGAGGGCGCTTTCAAGAGCACGATGCCAGGGAGAGCTTCCGGGAATCCGCCACGCCGCGAATATGCGTGGGTCCGGGGGCCGAATTCCCGTCCCCAGGAGGACCGATGAGACACGCACGAACGTACCCAGGAAAGGTGTCGAGGCGCCCCGCGGGCGTTGCTCTCGGCACGGTCATGGCGGCTATCCTCGCCATGACCGTCGGGGCGAGCGCCGGGTGGGCCGAGAGCGCCCCGCCCGACGACGCCGATACCGCGATCACTGCCGAGGCCCAGAACGCCGCGGAAGCCGCAGAGGCAGTCACGGAAACTGCAACTACAGAGAGCACGGACGAGGCCGGCGAGGAGGCGGCCGACCAGGCACAAGAATCGGTGACACCGTTGCCCACCGAGGAGTCCGATGAATCGGAAGAATCTGGTGGCGCTGAAGAATCCACCACACCAGCCGACTCCGAAGAATCCGAGAGCACCGGAGAAGACGCCGAGCAATCCCATGAGGCCGAGGAATCCCATGAGGCGGTAGCCGCCGAGAGCGAGCAGAGCACAGAAGTCGAGGGTGGTGAAGGTGCCGAGGAAGCTGATGAGTCCGAGGAGTCCACGGATGAGGCATCAGCCGAGGACGGCACTGCCGACGAGGGCGCCGAGCAGGACGTGGCCGTTGCGAGCGCCGAGGAGTCGGTGCAGCTGACCGAGCGTGACGTCGAGGTGATCCAGGACGTCGGCGGTGGTGCTGCGACCGAGTGTGCGGACATCGGATTCGACTTCGGGGTGAAGCTGGACACCGGCGCCGCGGGTAGCTATACCTACTACGGGTCCGGCCCGTGGGAGCCGGACGGCATCGACATCGCGCTGAGCGTGACCATCGCGGACTCGCACACGTTCTCCTTCATGGCCGATCCGGCAGTCGGCGCCATCCTCGTCAAGGCCGGCCAGGGTAGCCAGCAGCTTGCCGGCGGGACCGCAGGATTCCGCGAGATCGGCGGTCAACAGGCGATCAGTCACCTCACGTTCTGCTACAACGAGCCCGAGGAGGAGCTGACCGTCACTCAGACCCTCGAGACCACGTTCGACCGCGAGCACTTCTGGTCGATCGACAAGTGGGCCGACCCCGAGTCACTCACCCTGTACCCGTTCGCCGAAGCCGGTCCCACTAGCGGCACTATCGACTGGACCGTCGACGTCGGCTACGAGGGCCACGAGGACTCCGGCCATGTGGTCTCGGGCACGATCTCGATCGAGAACACCGGCGACACTACGGCCGCGTTCGATGGCACCCATGTGCTGGAGACCAGCGAGGGCAACATCCTCCCGGACCTGGACTGCGTACCGCCGGTGCCCATCCTCGACCCAGGGGGCACGTTCACCTGCACGTACTCCCATCCGGTGGACAGTGCGGTCTCGGGTCAGAGCGTCCTGGAGATCGTCACGAGCGAGAACAGCTACGCTGCCGATCCGGCGCCCATCACCTGGGGTGACCCGGACAGCGAGGTGAACGCCACGATCGACGTGACGGACGTCAGTGACCTCAACGGTCTTGTCAACGAGTCGTTCACCGCTCCGAACGGTGGCACGATCACCTACGACTGGGACTTTGCGTGGTCGGAGTTCGGTCTCGACGCATGTGGTGCGTACAGCTACGACAACGCCGCGACCATCACGCAGACGGAGCAGTCCGCCGACGAGTCGGTGACCGTGGAGGTCGTGTGCCTGGAGACCACACCAGTCGTGCCGACCCTGACCCCAGGGATCTGCACCGACGGCGTACTGGTGCACCCGACGCTCGCTCTCGCCGAGACCGATGGCATCGAGTACGCGGTCGACAGCGAGGGCCCGTACGCAGGTGGTCAGACCGTGGGGATCATGGCGAGTCTCACCGAGGGTTACGTCTGGGGCGAGGTCGGGTCCGAGTGGACCATCGTCGACGACCTGACCGTGACCACCGACGTGACCCTCGAAGAGGTGCCTTGCATCCCGACCTTGCCGGAGCCGCCGAGCGTGGATGACGGCGACTGCGAGGACGGTGCCGGTGTACCGCCGAGCCTGACGCTCGGTGAGACCGCGGGCATCACCTACTCGGTGGATCCGTCCGAGCCATATGAGCCGGGTCAGACGGTGACCGTCACTGCGACGCTAGCCGAGGGGTACAGCTGGGGGGAACCGGCCGCGATGACGCTCGCACCGGCCGCCGCCACCGCTGGCGGACGTTCTGTGCCCGCTCGGGTCCCGACCGAGCACGCAGTGTCGGACACCGAGGCTCAGCCCGTCGGTTGGCCCGAGGAGTGGACGTACGTCTCACCCACGGAGGCGACGTTCGAGGTCACCTTCGAGGACCCGGAGTGCCCGCAGACGCAGCCGCCGCAGGTGGCCGCGTCACCGCAGTTGCCGAGCACCGGGACACCGTCGCTCGACCTTGCCGCTCTGACACTGGCGACGCTGGCCGGAGGGTTGCTGCTGGCGAGCGTCGCGCGCCGTCGGCGCACCACGATCGGCTGAGTATCCGCCGTCGGTGGGGCCCGGGCGTGTGCGCCCGGGCCCCACGGGCGCGTACTGCGGGGAAATCGCCACGGGCCGCGCAATAGTCGCGCGCCGACCGGAATTGACGTGTGGAGTGAATATTTCGACCTCAACGTGATGAGCAATGGGATTCATCGCAATAGAAAAGTGTCGCTGAAAAGCGATCCTGGCGCCCCGCGTCACCAGTCCATCGATACATCTCCGCCGAGGAATCCCCCACCTCACCCCGCCCCGGCCGGCCGCACAACACGCCAACGCAGCCCTCAGCAGGACTCCGCGGCGAATCACAGGAGTGCAACTCACCCCCTCTCCTCACCCTTCTCACCCTCACCTCACCCTCTAAAAGCCCCACTTTTCACCCGTACAGCCTGGTGCTTATTCGTAGTCCGAGGAGCACACTGACGGCACACCACGCAGTAGCCCATCGACCCCTTTTCTGGCGTCGCTCATGGGTTCTACCAGGTGCGTCCAAAGCGATGTGGGGAGACATACGATGAGGCACGCCCGAATAGCTCGGAATCCGTCTGAAATTCACACCTGGTCCATTCGAAGAGCCATGCTCGGTGCCGCAGTCGCCACCTTGCTGGTACTCACCAGTGGCGCCGGAGCAGCCTGGGCAGAGACGGTCGATCCGTCAGCGTCCTCCGAGGACGAGCGCACCGTACGCACGCCAGAGGCAGTTGCCGAAGAAGAGAGCGTCGAGACGCAGGAGGCGGAGACTGCGTTCGCGGCCCTTTCAGAGTCCGAGCCAGAAGCAGTCGCAGAGAACGCACCCGAGCCGGAGCAGCCGGCCGAACCCGAGGCTCCCGAGCCAGAGGAGCCCGCCGAAGCGGAGGTCCTCGAGACAGAGGAACCTGCGGAGCCGGAACCGGAGCCCGCTGAGCCGGAAGCACCTGCAGAGTCTGAGGAGCCTGCTGAACCCGAGCAGCCCACGACCGACGAGTCCGCTCCGGGCACGGACATTGCCGAGAGCACCACGGAATCGGACGAGGAACCGGCACCCGTCGAAGCCGAGGATGTGGAGATCACCCCACTCGTCGACACCGTCGGCCCGGGACCCACTGCCGGTGCCGTCGACCAGGAGCGCTTCCGCGCGGCACGAGGAGCCACCTACTCCAACGCGAACCTCGGGGCTGCTGATTCCTCAGACGTGGTGACCCAGCTGACCAGCTCGGACCGCGTCTTCGAGTGCGGCGACACCATCATCTTCTTCGAGATCATCCCGGTCACCGGGTCCGCCGAGGGGGAGTCCACAGCCACGGTCACGCAGGTGTTCGACACCCGCTTCGGAAACAACGATCAGGTCGGCTACACGCAGGTCACTGCCTTCCTGGCGTTCGATGACTCCGGCTACGTCAGTGACGGCGAGGAAACGATCACGAGCGGCACGGGTGCCAGTGGTACCTGGTCGGACGGGACGATGACGATCGCCACGACCGTGAGCGATGTGGAGGCCGGCGAGACGATCGTGATCGAGTACCACGCCCTGCTCACCTGCGGGAACCCGCCCGGAACGATCAGCGGGAACCTGCACGCCTCCCACGACTCCACGGTGATCAGCCAGAACGCCGGTGACGGCCCCTCCAACACCACCGGCGGCGGCAACCAGACCGTGCCGCTGTTCTCCAACGCCGTGCTGATCACCACACAGCCGAGCAACCCGAGCGTGACTCAGGCGGTCTGCGTGGACGGGGAGCTCACCGACCCGACGCTTACCTTGCCCGCGGACACCGACGCGATCACCTACAGCGCCAACCCCGGTGGGCCCTACTCCCCCGGTGACACGGTGACCGTTACTGCCACCCTGAGCGCCGGCTACGCCTGGGGCGACATGCCCGCCGGATGGACTCAGACCTCACCGACAACCGCCGAGTATGTCGTCACCTTCGACGACGTCGAGTGCATCCCCGTCGCCCCCGAGGACCCCACCATCACCCAGGCAGTCTGTGAGGACGGTGAACTCATCGACCCGACCCTCACCCTCCCGGAGACTGAGGGCGTCACCTACAGTGCCGATCCATCCGGACCCTACTCCGCCGGTGACACGGTCACGGTGACCGCGACCCTGGCCGACGGATACGAATGGGGCACCCTCGGCGAGGGCTGGACCCAGGACTCACCCACTCAGGCGAGCTACGTCGTCACCTTCGACGACGTCGAGTGCATCCCCGTCGCCCCCGAGGACCCGACCATCACCCAAGCAGTCTGTGAGAACGGCGAACTCACCGAACCCACCCTCACCCTGCCCAGCGACACCGACGCACTCACCTACACCGCCGACCCCGCCGACACCTACGAACCCGGCCAAACAGTCACCGTGACCGCAACCCTCGCCGACGGATACGAATGGGGCACCCTCCCCGAGGGCTGGACCGAGGACTCCCCCACCCAGGCGAGCTACGTCCTCACCTTCGACGACGTCGAGTGCGTGCCCGTGACGCCGATGGACCCGCAGGTCACCCAGGCAGTCTGTGAAGGCGGCGAACTCACCGAACCCACCCTCACCCTGCCCGCCGACACTGACGCCCTCACCTACATGGCCACCCCCGGCGGGCCCTACTCCGCCGGCGACACCGTCACGGTGACCGCAACCCTCGCCGACGGATACGAATGGGGCACGCTGACCGAGGGCTGGACCCAGGACTCACCCACCCAGGCGAGCTACGCCGTCACCTTCGACGACGTCGAGTGCGTGCCCGTGACGCCGATGGACCCGCAGGTCACCCAGGCAGTCTGTGAAGGCGGCGAACTCACCGAACCCACCCTGACCCTGCCGGCCGACACGGACGCACTCACCTACATGGCCACCCCCGGCGGGCCCTACTCCGCCGGCGACACCGTCACGGTGACCGCAACCCTCGCCGACGGATACGAATGGGGCACCCTCAGCGCCGGCTGGACCGAGGACTCCCCCACCCAGGCGAGCTACGCCGTCACCTTCGACGACGTCGAGTGCATCCCCGTCGCCCCCGAGGACCCCACCATCACCCAGGCAGTCTGTGAAGACGGCGAACTCACCAATCCCACCCTCACCCTGCCCGCCGACACTGACGCCCTCACCTACATGGCCACCCCCGGCGGGCCCTACTCCGCCGGCGACACCGTCACGGTGACCGCAACCCTCGCCGACGGATACGAATGGGGCACGCTGACCGAGGGCTGGACCCAGGACTCACCCACCCAGGCGAGCTACGCCGTCACCTTCGACGACGTCGAGTGCATCCCCGTCGCCCCCGAGAACCCGACCATCACCCAAGCAGTCTGTGAAGACGGAGCGGTGACACCACCGACCCTGATCCTTCCGGGTGACACTGTGGCGATCACGTACGCCGCCGCCCCGTCCGGACCCTACGAGCCCGGGCAGATGGTCACGGTGGCCGCCACCCTCGCTGACGGCTACGAGTGGGGCACCCTGACCGACGGCTGGACCGAGGACTCCCCCACCCAGGCGAGCTACGCCGTCACCTTCGACGACGTCGAGTGCATCCCCGTCGCCCCCGAGAACCCCACCATCACCCAGGCAGTCTGCAAGGACGGCGAACTCACCGATCCCACCCTCACCTTGCCGGCCGACACCGAGGCACTCACCTACACCGTTGACGTCTCCGGGCCGTATGCACCGGGCCAAACGGTCACCGTGACCGCCACCCTGAACGACGGCTACGCATGGGCCGACCTGCTGCCCCTGCCCTGGGTCGAGGACTCCCTCACCCAGGCCAGCTACGTCGTCATCTTCGACGAGGTGGAGTGCATCCCGGCGCTCCCCGCCGATCCGGACGTGACCCAGGCGGTCTGCGTGGACGGCGGGCTCACCGATCCGACGCTCACTCTCCCGGAGACCGAAGGCGTCACCTACACCGTCGACCCGGCCGGACCCTACGAGCCAGGCCAGACCGTGGTCATCACCGCGACCCTCGCCGACGGCTATGCATGGGGCGAGGAGACCATCGCGCTCGCCAAGGTGATGGGCCTCATGGTCGCGGACGAGATTCCGCTGCCCTCCGGGTGGCCGGAGAGCTGGACCTGGGTGTCGCCGACCGAGGCGACCTTCGAGGTCACCTTCGAGGAAGTCGAGTGCACCCCTGCCGTCCCGGAGAGCCCGGACCTCACTCAGGCGGTCTGCGTGGACGGAGACCTCTCCGATCCCACGCTCACCCTGGCCGAGACCGAGGGCATCACCTCCATGGCCAGCCCTCGGGGCGGTTACCAGGCCGGTGACTCGGTGATCGTCACGGCCACCCTCGCCGACGGCTACGCGTGGGGCGAGCTGCCCGACGGCTGGACCGAGAGGTCACCGACTGAGGCGACCTTCGAGACAGCCTTCGACGACGTCGAGTGCGTCCCGCCATCAGTACCGTCGCCATCGGTACCGTCGTCGGCACTGCCCGCGACTGGTGCACCCAGCGAACTCGGCAGCATCGCAGCCGTGATCCTTGGTCTCGGGTTGGCGCTCCTCGCCATCGCCCGACGCCGAAAGAGCCTGATCGGCTGACAGAGCCCCGGCAACGGCCCGGAACGCGCGTCCCCTCACGCGTCCGGGTCGTTGTCGGCTGTCCATCCACAGGCAACGGTGCGATGCTCTCCCGTCCACAGCCGGCCGCCGTCGGGGAGGTCATGCAGGCCACAGCGTGGCCATGCTGTGGCCATGGCAGAGGTCCGACGGCGGAGTGTCACCGTGATCACCGTGGTCGCCCTGGCCGCCGCGGTCGCGTGGGTGTTCCCGCGGTGGTGGGACCAAGTGGCGCCCATGCCGCCCACACCGGTGGCTCGGGAGACACTGCGGGAGGCTCGGGCGGCGTTGCCGGAGCTGACCGTCGTGGAACCGCTGCCGCTGGAGGACTACGACCGGCGCTTCTTCGGCGACCCGTGGGCCGATGTGGACGGCAACGGGTGCGATACCCGCAACGACGTGCTCGGCCTGTGGCTGACCGATCAGGTGCGGGACTCGACGGTGCCGTGCGTGGTGGAGTCCGGGACTTTGCACGACCCGTACACCGGGCACGTGATCGACTTCCGGCGCGGACCGGCCACCAGCGCGGCGGTCCAGGTCGATCATGTGGTGGCGCTCGCCGACGCGTGGCGCAAGGGCGGGCGGGAGTGGGCACCCGAACGGGCGTTGGCGTTCGCGAACGACCCGGCCAACCTGATCCCGACCGACGGAGCCGCGAACCAGGAGAAGGGTGCCGACGATGCGGCGGGATGGTTGCCACCGAACGAGGGATTCCGGTGCGCGTACGTGGCACAGCAGATCCTCGTCAAGGATGCCTACGGCTTGGGGATCGCCCCGGCGGAGCTGGCGGCGTTGACGGAGGTGCTCGACGGCGAGTGCCACAGAACGATCGCCGATGCGGCGATGTCGGTCGGCGCCGATAGCCTCAGGTGGTCGGCGCCCTCGTCGGCGCGGCGGGAGAGGAGGCGATCGGGTGTTCCTGGCAGATGACGTGCTCGTGTACAGCGCGAGCGACCTCTCCACGGCGTTCGCGTGCGAGTTCCAGCTCCTGCGCAAGCTCGACGAGAAGCTGGGTCGGGTGCCGAAGCTGGAGACCTCGGACCCGATGCTCGAGCGCGCGGCCCGCCTCGGCGCCGAGCACGAGGCGCTGGTGCTCGCTGACTACCGCGACCGCTTCGGGGCGGGAGTGGTGGAGATCGACCCTCCCACCGAGTACACCGCCCACGCCCTGCGCCAGCAGCAGGTCCAGACGGTCGCTGCGCTCCGCGACGGTGCGGACGTGGTGGTCCAGGGCAGCTTCTTCGACGGCCGGTTCCACGGACGCTCGGACTTTCTGGTGCGTGAGGGGGACGTGGACGGGCGGCCGCGCTACGCCGTCGTGGACACGAAGCTGGCCCGCTCGGCGAAGCCGAAGGCCATCCTGCAGCTGGCCGCCTACGCCGACCAGCTGCAGCGGCTGGGGATCCCACTGGCTGAGCACACCCGTCTGCACCTGGGCAACGGGGCGATCACCGAGCACGAGACCGCCGCGAGTGTCGCCGTCCATCGGGAGCACCGACGGCACGTGCAGACCCTGCTGGACGGTCATCGCGCGGACGACGGACCGGTGCCGTGGGGCGACGAGCGATTCATGGCGTGCCTGTGGTGCGAACACTGTAAGGCCGAGATCGCCCGCACCCGGGACGTGCAGCTGGTGTGGGGGATCCGGCGCCAGCACCGGGAGGCGTTGCGCCGCGCGGGCCTCGCCACCATCGATGCACTGGCCATGGCCACTCGTCCCGTGGAGGGTGTGCGGCCCGAGATGTGGCAGCGGCTGCAGGCGCAGGCGCGCCTGCAGCTGAAGCAGGAGCAGGTGATCGCCGACGGCGCAGGTCAGGTGCTCAGTGAGGCGCACGACCGTACGGGGCTGGATGAGCTCCCTGCCCCGGATGCCGGCGATGTGTTCTTCGACTTCGAGGGCGACCCGTTGTGGGTGGATGCCGACCGCACCGTGTGGGGGCTGGAGTACCTGTTCGGGCTGATGGAGGTCGACGGAGCGTACGTGACGTTCTGGGCGCACGATCGCGCGGCGGAGGGGGTGGCGCTGCGGAAGTTCCTCGACTACCTGCGGCAGCGGCGGGCTCGGCACCCAGGGATGCACGTGTATCACTTCGCCGGGTACGAGCAGTACACCTTGCGGAACCTGGCGGAGCGGCACGGGGGCGTCGAGGAGGTCACCGAGCTGCTCGATTCCGGGCTGTTCGTGGACCTGTACCGCACGGTGAAGAGCTCGGTGCGGGTGGGGCAGGCGTCCTACTCGTTGAAGAAGCTCGAGCCGCTGTACATGGGGGCCGAGCAACGCTCCGGCGTGACCACCGGGGGTGATTCGGTGGTGGCGTACGAGGACGCCTGCGCGATGCGCGATCGCGGCGATGAGACCGGGTATCGAGCGCGGCTGGACGAGCTGGCGGACTACAACCGGTACGACTGTCTGTCCACGCGGCAACTGCGGGACTGGTTGCTCGCGCAGCGGGATGCTCTCGGGCCGGACGAGGCCGTCACACCGTCCGAGCCCGGTGAGAGGGCAGCCGCCGAGACGGCGACCGGCGAGACTGTGGCAGCGGAGCCGGTCGAGTCGGCGGTGCGTGGGTTGTCCGACGCCACGGCAATGCACGACCACGCGGCCGGGCCGCTCCACCACCTCGCGGGGATCGCCGCCGGGCTGCACCTGGTGTCGGTGCCGCACCGCGGGAACTCGAGGGTCTCCTCCGAGGAGTCAGCCGAGATCGTCGCGCAGGTGACCTCGCTCCTTGGCCGGCAGCTCGTCGACGGCGAGCAGACCCGGCCGCTGGTCGCGGCGGACCTCCTCGTGCTCGCCGCGGATGCGGAGCAGGCGCGGCGGATCGGCCTGGACCTGCGGGCGGCCGATATCACTGGTGTGCGAGTGGGCACGGTGCACGAGCTGCAGGGGCAGCGGGCCGCCGTCGTGATCGGTTCGCTCGCGGCCTCCACCCCCGAGGACGTCCGGCGCGACCTGCGGTTCGTCCTCGCTCCGGACCGATGGGGGGCGGCGGTCGCCGCGGCCCGATGGGCGACGATCCTGGTGCGCTCCCCCACGCTCACGCGGCGGCTTCCGGCCGATCCGACGGACCTCGCAACTCTCGGATCGTTCCTCGAGCTGTGCACCGGTGCGCGGGAGCGCCGTCCTCGGAGTCGCTGAGTCAGCGCTCGGGGTGACCGCCGTCGGCGTCGTGATCCGATGCCGGTGTCTCTGCCGTCGGCGCGGACTCCGGAGCTGCGGCGCTGTCGTCGGCGGACGCACCCGAGGTGGTGAAGCCGGCGATGCGGTCCTTGACCACCTGCGCCGCCTTGTCGGTCATCTGCGCGCCCTGCTCACGCATCACGGTGCCGACCCGCTCCTCGGCGGCGGAGACGCGCTCCTGCACCTTGGGATTCTGCCACACGGTCTGCGTGGCACCCTTGAGCCGGTCGTACTGCTCCCGGCCGGCGCGGGTGCCGAGCACGTACCCGATGCCGGCTCCGATGATGAATGCGATCTTGCCGTTCATGCGTCCTCCCAGCTGCGATCGGTGTGCGCACCACCCTAGCGGCGTCCGCCGCCCCCATCCCCACCCCCATCGCCGAACGCAACCTGGTGCGGCATTCTGCGGGAACAACGCCGCACAGGGTTGCGCTCGGCCGGGTGGGGGGGCGGGGATGGACTACGGGGTGGATGACGGCGTGGAACTACCGGCTGGCGCGGGTCTGCTCGGTCGCTGCGACCAGGTTCCGCAAGGACTCGACAGTCTCGGTGTACCCGCGGGTCTTCAGCCCGCAGTCCGGATTCACCCACAGCTGGCGATCCGGGACCGCGGCCAGGGCCCGGCCCAGCAGGTCGACGATCTCCGCCTCGCTCGGCACTCGCGGGGAGTGGATGTCCCACACGCCCGGGCCGATGCCGCGGGAGAACCCGGCCTCGGCCAACTCGGGCACGACCTCCATCGCGGAGCGTGCCGCCTCCAACGAGGTGACGTCGGCGCCGAGGCCGTCGATGGCATCGATCACCTCGCCGAACTCGGAGTAGCACAGGTGGGTGTGCACCTGGGTGTGCGTGGCGGCACCGGAGGTGGCCAGCCGGAACGAGCGCACCGACCAGTCCAGGTAGGCCTGGTGATCGTCGGCGCGTAGCGGCAGCAGCTCACGCAGGGCAGGCTCGTCCACCTGGATCACGCCGATCCCGGCATGCTCAAGATCGCTCACCTCGTCCCGGAGCGCGAGCGCCACCTGGTCGGCCACCTCCCCCAGCGGCAGGTCGTCACGCACGAACGACCAGGCCAGGATCGTCACCGGGCCAGTGAGCATGCCCTTGACCGGTTTGTCGGTGAGCGAGGCCGCGTACCGGGTCCACTCCACCGTCATCGGTGCCGGGCGGGAGACGTCGCCCCACAGGATCGACGGGCGGGTGCACCGCGACCCGTAGGACTGCACCCAGCCGTGCTGGGTCACGGCGAACCCGTCCAGCAGCTCGGCGAAGTACTGCACCATGTCATTGCGCTCCGGCTCCCCGTGCACGAGCACGTCCAGCCCGAGCTCGGTCTGCAGCTCGATCACCCGGCTGATCTCGCCGCGGATCACCTCGGCGTACTGCTCCTCCGTGAGCTCACCCTTACGCCGCTGCGCCCGGGCCCGGCGCAGATCGCCCGTCTGCGGGAACGACCCGATCGTGGTGGTGGGCAGCGACGGAAGGTTCAGGCGCTCCTGCTGGGCGGTCGCACGCTCGGAGGCATCCGCCCGTTCGGTGTCGGCCGCTGTCAGGGCGGCGGTCCGCCGTCGGACCTCGTCGCGGCGCACACCGAGGGCCCCAGAGCGATCCTCGCGGACGGCGCGCGACGTCGTGAACGCCTCCGGTGCGGTCTCGGGTCCGGCGGTGAGGGCCAGTACCTCGCCGACCTTCTCGTCGGCGAACGCCAGCCACGAGCGCAGCTGCTCGGGCAGGTCGGTCTCGTCGGCCACGGTGTGCGGGACGTGCAGCAGCGAGGTGGAGGTGGCCACGCTGACCGGCCCGTCGTGGGCGGCGCGCAGGTGCTGCAGCCGCTCGGCAGCGGCGTGAAGATCAGTGCGCCAGACGTTGTGGCCGTCCACCAGCCCGGCGACCAGGGTGAGGCCGCGTGCGTGGGCGAGGGCGCCGTCGTCGGGAATCTCACCCTTCACCAGATCGAGGGCGATCGCCTCCACGCCCGTGCCGGCGAGCGTGGCGAAGCGCTCCCGAAGGTCACCGTACGGGGCAGCGACGAGGATCCCGGGGCGGTCGGCGGTGGCGGCGAGAGTGCGGTAGGCGCGGTCAGCGGCCTCACCGAGCTGCGCTGCGGGGACCGCGCCGTTGTCGCTGACCAGAGCGGGTTCGTCGAGCTGCACCCAGGTGGCGCCCGCGGCCGCCAGCTCTGCGAGCAGCTGTTGGTACACGGCCACCAGCTCGTCCAGCCGGGCGAGCGGATCGGTCCCCTTGGCCAGAGCCAGCAGGGTGACCGGCCCGACGACGACCGGCCGGGTGTGCACGCCGGTCGCCTGGGCCTCGGCGAACTCCGCCACCGGCGCCGAGCCGGGCGCGTGCCGCAGGGGGGTGTCCGGACCGATCTCGGGCACCAGGTAGTGGTAGTTGGTGTCGAACCATTTGGTGAGCTCGAGCGGGGCGGTCTCGGCGTCCCCGCGGGCCAGGCGGGAGTAGTCGGCCAGGCTGATCGGGGTGGAGGCATCGATGCCGAACCGCTCGGGGATGGCACCCACGGCCACAGCGGTGCTGAGCACCTGGTCGTAGTAGCTGAAGTCGGACGGAATCGCGGCGGCCTGCGGGTCGAGGCCCAGGTCGGTCAGGTGGGTGCGGGTGCGGGTGCGGAGCGCAGCGCCGGCCTCGGCGAGATCGGCCTTGGTGGTGGCCCCGGACCAGAAGGACTCCAGGGCACGCTTCAGCTCTCGACGCGGGCCGATGCGGGGGTAACCGAGGATCGTGCTGGCGGGGAACGCGGGCAGGTGATCGGACATGACAATCTCCAGACGTGTGTCAGTAACCACCCTGCCGAGCGCAACCTTGTGCGGCTTTTGGGGAGGCAGAAGCCGCACAACGTTGCGTTCGGCGAGGTGGGGGCGGGTATCAGGCGGGTGTGACGTGGGTCAGTCGGTCAGCGCAGACCGGAGGCGTGCAGCAGGTCCAGCACGGCCCTCGAGGAGTTGAAGGTGTAGAAGTGGATGCCCGGTGCCCCGGTCTCGAGCACCTCGCGCACCAGGCGCACGCTGGCGGCGAGCCCGCGGCGGTAGGCCTCCTCCTTGTCGGCGGCCTCGTCGAGATGCTCGAGAAGCACCGGGGGCACGGCCACACCGGTGAGTTCCACCATGCGGCGGAGCCGGTTCGGGTCGGTGAGCGGGATCAGGCCCGGCACGATCGGGATGTGCACGCCGGCCGCACGTGCTGCCTGAACGAGTTCGGCGTAGTGCCTGGCGTCGTAGAACAACTGGGTGATGGCGAAGTCGGCGCCCGCGGCCTGCTTCTCCAGCAGGGCGGAGACGTCGTTCGGGCACACCACCGGGCGACCGGACTCGTCGTAGGAACCACCGGGGTAGGTAGCCACACTGATGCTGACGTCGGCGCCGTCGCTGCCGAGGTGCTCGGTGGCGAGGCGCCGCAGCAGGTGCACGAGCTGGCTCGCGCGGGTCAGGCCGTCCGGGTGCGGCCGCCAGTCGGGTTGTCCGGCCGGTGGGTCACCGCGCAGGGCGAGGAAGTCACGGACCCCGGCCTCCAGCAGTGAGCTCACGTACTCGGAGAGGTCCTCCTCGCTCGCGCCCACGCAGGTGAGGTGAGCCAGTGGCGTGACCGGGGTGCCGCTCAGGATGCGCCCGATCAGGTCACGAGAGGTGTTCCGGGTGGACCCGGAAGCCCCATAGGTGACCGAGAAGTAGTCCGGCTGAATCTCCGCCAGGGCACCGACGGTGCGGGTCAGAGTCTGCTCACCCTTCGGGGTGCGCGGTGGATAGAGCTCGAACGAGACGCACGGGTCCGGGCGAGGGCTGCGGTAGAGAGTGGCGGTCGTCATGAGCGACCGCCACGGTTCGGATGTGGGTGAATCTGTGCCTGCATAGATGACTCCATCGAACCTGGCTGTAGCACCCTTCCCCGCGGGAGGCTTCCGTTGGGGGGTTGCTGCGGCGTCCTCGAGCCAGGACTCTCAGCCGCTCTGGATGGTCTGCACTCGATGCTACCGGTCCGGGAGGGCATCTACACCGCGTATCACCGACTGAGACCACCCGTCCATGGCATGCGGCAACACCAGCACCCGAAGATCAAACGTCGATCTGGCTACCACGCAGCAGGCAAAACGACGTTTGATTTCGGGATTGGGCGCCGATCCAGAGAGTGCTCGGGGTGGCGGCCGCCCCGGTGTCGGTGCTCGGGTGCAGACTCGGGAGCAAGCGCAGCACGCAGGAAGGAACGCGGAATGGCACGCACGGACCGTCTGCATGAGAACCTCACCCTGGCGGGTGCGCGCGACGAGCGAGACGCCGTCCTGGCGGCACTGGCCGACGCCGAATGGCTCGACCACGCCGGCACGGCCGGGCTGGATACCCGGGAGATGGCACTGCTGGACGATCTGGGCGCGCTGGACGCGCTGCTCTCCGAGAGCCGTCGCAGTGCGTGACACGGCCGAGCCCGAGACGCGCGCCGTGGCCGAACCGGCGCATGCAGGTTCGGCCACGGCCGCCCGGTAGTAGGCACCCCGGTCGCAGGGCGCCACGCGTCACGCCCGGATGCGTGGGCTACAGGTGTGCGCGCAGGTCGGTCACGATCGCCGTGAGGTGCTCTCGCGCCGCGTCATCGTCGATCTGCTCCACCACGTCCACCGCACGGTCCAGCGCACGGTCGGCCTGCCGCCCCTGACCTCGATCTGCGAAGCGTTCCGCCGAGTTCAGCTGCGCTCTGATCCGCCGGTACTCGGCTGTGCCGATTGAACCGTCCGCGTCGTAATCGTCGAGGTGTTGCCGCGCGGCATCGTAGGGAGCCGCCGGTTCCGGTTCCCTACCGTCATCCTCGACCACGAGCAGGCCCATGAAGACGAAGTCCGGCAGCACGACGCTGCAGATCCCGTCACTGACTTCCACGTCCAGGACAGTCTCCGTCAGCACCTCGGTCACCTGAGCAGGCGCCGGGAGCCCGATCCCCGCCCGCCACGTCACGCGGACGCCCGATGCCGGCGGTCCGACCGGGTTCTCTTCCCCGGGAGGCACACCGCCGCCGGAGTTCGTCTGGAACCAGGTGAGGTCATTGGTCACCGCGACGACCAGAGCACCGTCCGACCGCGAATAGGCCAAGGCGTACGAGTCCTGCGGACGCTCGGCTACGACGACTGGAGCGTCGGACAACTGATCCGCGACCACAGCTCGGAACGCGTCCTCTGCGTCGCCGGTGGCCGCCGGGTCGCTCCACGGCCATGACGGGTCGTTCACCACGACCGTGCCACCAGATGCCGCGAACGCATCCACGGATGCCTGCTGCTCGGCCGTCAGTTCATCGGGATTGGTCAAGACCAGAAGCTGATAGTCGTCCAACTCCCCGTTCGCCAGCTGGTGGTCGTTCACCACGCCGACCGGCACACCGGCCCGGGTGAGCACCCGATAGGCACCGGTCAGTGGCCACATCACCTCCTCCCACGCTTGTCGGTAGTCCCCAGCGCGGGCCTCGCGGCTCTCCTCCGCGAAGTGGCACGCTGCCCATCGCAGCGGTTGAGTGCCGGCGAAGTGCGGAGACAGGCGCGCTCCGAAGTCGAATGCCTCGCGCGCGGCCTCGATCGTGGTCTTCCCACGCGGCTGGTTGATCCCGAGCAGCACCGCCGGGTGAACATCGACGTTGGCTACACATCCATGAGAGACCAGATGCGCGACCATGGCAAGGGCGTGGTCGGTGTTCGGCACTCCCGTCGTCCACACATGGGAGGGGCGGCCATTCGCTGCACCGTTGACCACGGCCCAACCGAGCGCCTGGCTCACGTGTTCCGGGGGCTGCGCCAGGTCCGGGTTGTCCTCGAAGATGTCGAGATTCATCAAGGTCTTCGTCGCCAGCGTGACTTCCAACTTTGTGGAGTCCGCGATGCGGCACAGGCGTGTGGTGGAGTCCGGCCGGGTGAGGGCGGGGACAGAGGCGGCGCTCACGATGAAGAACGACTCTGGGTTCCGCGTCTTCATTTCATCGCGCCACCACAGGATCGTGTCCTCGATCTTGCGAGCCTTGTGAGCGATGAACCGGCGCCAGTTCGGATCGTGGTGGTCGTTCCCGGCCGGCATGCTGAGTCCGGTTTCGCTCTCGAAGGAGTCCTGGATCGCACTGCCCCAGATCCCGTCGAACGGCAGGTGGCGGTTGTCGAAGAAGAACCCGTCAACGCCCATGTCCGAGAGCTCGAGCAAACGATCGAGCACCACCTCGCCGTACGGACCAGTGATATCGAGGTAGTCACCCTTGCGTGGGTGCGAGAGGGGGTTTCCGTTCACGTCTCGGCAGACCCACTCGGGATACAGCTCGGCCAGCCGGTGCTCTGACATGAACCAGTAGTAGGCGATGATCCGCGCGCCCTCATCATGAACACGGTCGATGATGTCCTGACTGACGTTCGCACCGGCGTCGAGCTCGATATCGCCGTCGCACGTGAGCCGGTTACCGTCATAGAGGCGCGATCCGTCGTCGGGATGCCGCGGCTGGTCAGCAGGCCACCATGGATCTTCGATCCCTTCATTCTTGATCAGGTGAGTCTGGACCGTGGCACCCACATCTGCGAACAGGCCCGGCACCTCGGGTAGGCGTTCGTCCACATAGCCCCGGATGCCGCACAGGGACGCATGTGTCATCCCTTGAACACGTTCTGCGGTGAACCAGTCGGGCACAGATCCGTCCTCGGCGCCCACGTTCGCCAGACGCGGCATGCTCTTTCGTTGCGGAACGGTCCCTGCAGCGGCCGGATAGATCGGAAGCAAGGTCCCGACCGCTACCAGTCCACCACCTACGAGGAACGTGCGACGACTCTGTTCCATGGCACTCTCTCCCATCATTCGACGCATCAGCGCGGCATATTATGGATACGCCGACAACCGGGCGAGTCATCAAGAACTTCGTTCCCGAGATTCGTTATCCGCATTCACGTCGATCGCCACATCGCTGTGGACTCCAGAACGTGCACATGCGAATCGGAACGCTTTTCGGAGATCACAGTCACCTGTTCGGGTCACGATTTCGCTCGTATCACCGGCGCATCTTCGATATTAGCTCTCCGGCACGAGACCTTACAAGAGGAGATCACCGATGGCTCGATAACGGCGCGTTATCAAAAATCACTCCACGTCCGCACCAAATGGCACGGCCTCGACAGTTCATACGGCGAAGGGTAGCCTCGACACTCACACTCGTTCGCCCGAACGCACGCAGAGCGACCAATCGAGAATCGGAGTTCTTGGGTTCCATGAGAGAACAGACAATCGTGTTCCTCGCAGGAGATTCAACAGTGGCGGCGAGACCGATCCATGAAAAGCCCTCATTTGGCTGGGGAGTACATCTCGGCGCGACCCTCAACGCACGGATCTCGACCGTCACCGGCGAACCCATTCCAGTCTTCAATATCGCCAAGGGCGGCGCCTCGACCGATTCGTTCCGCGAAGAGGGCCTCTGGAAGGCACTCCTGGCGGAACTCACCCCAATCGACGTCGTCCTCATTCAGTTCGCCCACAACGACCAGAAGCTCGGGCACCTTTCCCCGGCGGGCGGGTTCTCGGCAAACATGGAGCGCTTCACCGACGATGTCCAGGAGTGCGGCGCACTCCCCATCCTGTGCACGCCGCCCGCGCGAAGGACCTGGAGCGGCGAGGAGCTCATCAACTCTCACGGCGACTACCCCGACGCCACACGTCGATTGGCAGAACGCCGCCAGATTCCGCTGGTCGACCTCACCGCCAGCACGACCGAGCTCATCAGAACGTTGGGCAGTTCGGAATCAGCTCGTCTGTACGCCCATCTCCCGCCCGGCCTCTCGCCGTCGTACCCAGACGGACTTGCTGACAACACACACTTCTCATTTGCCGGCGCCTGCGCCGTCGCTGAGATCGTCGCCGATGAGATCGAGGAAGTCGTCAGGGCCCGAGTCCACGGCACATCACCAGACGCAGGTCGATAGCATCACCTGATGGACATCCGGCAGCTCAGGTATTTCATCGCCACCGCCGAGGAGCTCCATTTCGGGCGCGCCGCAGCACGGCTCGGCGTTTCGCAGCCACTCCTCAGTCAACAGATCAGAACCCTGGAGCAAGAGTTCGACGTCGTTCTGCTCGAACGTACGAGCCGCCGGGTGGAGCTCACACCCGCCGGAGTTGCCCTCTTGGACGGGGCTCGAGCCGTGGCAGGTGAGATCGACCGTACCCGCGACGCCGTCCGCGACGTCGCCACCGGGCGCGGGGGAAGACTGACGGTCGGCTCCGTGGCAGCAGGCTTCAACGGTGTCTTGGTGCCGATTCTCAGGCGACTGCGAGTCGAGTCACCGGAGCTCGACGTGACGCTCCGATTGCAGCCGAGCAGCGCGCGGCTGCTTCGTCAGATTCGTGACGGCACTTTGGACGTCGCCCTGCTCCGTGGCGCGCCCGCCACAGCGGGAGTGACCGTGCACGGTCTCTACGACGAGCCATTCGTCACCTACATGCCAATCGGCCACCGGCTCGCCAAGGACGGCAGTACCGCGATGGCGCTCAGCGAACTGGCCGATGAGCCGATGGTCCTCTGGCCTCGTTCCATGGCTCCGCAATTCCATGATGTGATCGTCGGTGGCTGCCTCAAGAGTGGCTTTCACCCGAACGTCGTCTCGGAAGAGCAGAGCCTTGAGGCCCAGCTCGCGCTCGTGGCCGCAGGATTCGGAGTGTCACTTCAGCCGGCCTCCAATGCTCAGCTGACCAGGCTCGATCTCACCACGCGGCTCATCGAACCGGAGACACTGCGCTGCGGCATGGATGTTGCCTACGCTGTCAACCGACGTCCGGCAGCGCTCGACACTTTCCTCGCGATCGCTCGTGATGTGATCGCCGACGACACTCTCCTCAATCCGGCCGGTGACCAGCGGGCCCGCGGGACGCGCCCGGTCCGCTCCACCTGAGCACCGAGCGGACGACGGGCCCGTTTCCCGTCAACCTCCCCATCAATGACGACCGCGCTGGGATGCCAGTCCCCGGCTCCGCGCAGGTGCGGCAGCTCGGGGCGCCGCCCCGGCCAGTGCGCCCGCCACGATCCACTCCGGATTCTCTGCAGGTGCAACCTCGATCAGATACCGGGTCAGCCCGTCCCGGACGTCGGAGTGCTGGGCTGAGTGCGAGAGGTCTTGACGCTCCTGCGGGTCGTTGCTCAGGTCGAACAACTGGACGACGTTTCCGGCTGGGTAGTAGAGGAGCTTGAAGCGCTCGTCGCGCACCATGCAAGACTCACCTGAGCCCGTACCAACCCATCCCCAGTAGTACTCCCGCCGGCGTTCACTGAGCATGGAGATCCCCCCGATCCCCGCAGGCGTATCGACGCCGGCAAGGTCCGCCAACGTGGGCAGCACGTCTTCGAGCCCGCACAGTCGCGGGTCCGTCTGGCCGGCCCCTGCCCGCGTGTCCGCAGCTGCGCTGACGAGGATCATTGGGATTGAGGCAGCCCCCTCGTAGAACATCGACTTTCCCCACAAGCCGTGATCGCCCAACAGGTCGCCATGGTCGGAGGTGAACAGAATCACCGTCTCGTCGAGGATGCCCTCCTCGCGCAGCGTCCCGATGACCACCCGGATCTGATGGTCGATGTGTGTACACAGGGCGTAGAACGCGCGGCGAGCACGGTCGCGCAGCGATGCGGCGGGAGCCGCCGCCTGCCGCTGCAGAACCATCGGTGGCACCTGCTCGGCAACGAGCCACTCTCCGTATGGGGGCTCATCCAGATCTTCGTGCTGATAGAGGTCGGCGTAGGCCGCCGGGGGAACGAGAGGGGGATGCGGTGGAGAGTAGGACAGATAGAACAGGCCCGGCCTGGTGGGGTCGCGCCGCCTGATCTGCCGGCACATCTGCTCAGTGGCCCACGCCGTCGGATGTAGCTGCTCCGGCAGGTGCCAGGGCCGGGTCACGTACTGGTTGTTCCCCATGCCATGGGTGAAGGCTTGACCGGGGTAGCCCGCATCAGCAAGGGCCGTCTCGTAGTCGTCCTGCACTCCCCACTGGGTTCGTCCTTCCTCGCTCAGCAGCACGTCGTCGAAGCCGATCCGAGATCGTTGCGGATGAACGTGTAGCTTGCCGACCGCCGTCGTTTGGTAGCCGCCCTGCCTGAACACCTCAGCCAGGGTGGCCATGGGCGGCATCCGCGCGGTGGGTTCGTTCCATCTGAGGCCGTGTGTCGATGCGCTCGTCCCGGTCATCAGCGCGCGTCTGGCCGGGATGCAGACCGGTGTCTCACTGGAGACGTTGGTGAATCGAGTCCCGACGGCGGCCAACTCATCGAGGGTCGGCGTCTGGATCACGGGGTGCCCGGCGCAGCCGAGCAGGCGGGCCGGCCACTGGTCCACAGTGATCAGTAGGACGTGTCGGCCCTCGCTCACCGGATCGCCGTTCGGGCCGGCAACCGTCTGACGGTCAAGTCCGCATACTCGCCGATCATCGGCGCCATCTGCCGAAAGCCGATCCGTCCGCCGTCATGGGGTGGGCCACCGACCGATCCGTCGTCGGTAAATGTGAACGAGATCAGGCCATCAATGGCGAACACCACGGTGTCGGACTGCTTCACGATCTGCATCCGATAGGGCGGCCTGGCGTCAGATACCGGCGGCAACGGGTCCGCACCTTGCGCCACGAGGTGGAAACCGTGGCTCTTTCGCAGATTGCACGTGTGAAACGCGCGCTCGTGGGGAGCTCTCCTGCGGAAATAGGACACGTGATAGGCGTTGATGTCACCGCTGTGATATTGCTCGTAACGCCCGGTACGCGGCGCCAGATCAGGATCGAACACGTCGTCGCCGCCCCTACCGCGCGCTGCGAAGAACAAGATGGCCAGGCCCGGTTCGCGCACGGGCCAGAACTTCCATTCGATTGCCACGTTGTCGTCGAACTCTTCGTTGCACCACAGCACCAGGTTGGCGTCCTGACCCTCCTCGGCAGACCGGGTACTCTCCAACCGCATCCGCTCCAGGGGGAAGGTGACGGCACCGTCGCCCTCGAGCCGGAACCCAGCAATATCGGATTCGTTCCGTAGGTCGTTCGAATACAGCAACTCACCCTTGCTGAACGCCGCCGCTAGGTCCATGACATGTCCACCTTCCGTGTGCTCGCATCCACCATTAGCCTCACGCGCTGATCACGCAGAGTTGAGCGGTGCCGGAAGCATCACTCGCATAGAGGATCTGACGACCGTCACGGGACCAGACGGGATGGAGATGAGTTCCCAGGTGGGAGTGATCTGTGACGGCGACCTGCACCAGATGCTCGACAGTTCCGGACTCGGCATGGATCAGATTCAGTGACGCGGTGCCCTCTGACGCAATCACGTGGTCGACAACGACCCGGGTTCCGTCGGGCGAGTACGAGGGATGCCCGAACCCGCCCATAGCGGTCGTCGCCAAGCGTGTGTCACCGGTGCGCGTATCCATCAGGACCAGGCTGTTCCCGGGGCGATCACCGAATGGCGAGTTGGCGAAGATCTCCTCGCCACCGGGGTGCCAGCTCGGGTGCGCCCCGAATTCTCCGACCCGACGCAGGTTCTGGCCATCGGCGTCCACCACGTAGACATCCTTGACACGCGGAAGCTCGACGAACTTGGCGTCGTAGAACTTCTCGTTGGTGAAGACGAACATCAGGCGGCTCCCATCCGGTGACCACTTGGTGTGTTTCACATAGAGATGCCACCCGGCAATCTCTGCCCGTCGAGGGTGTAGACGTACGCAGTCCTCGATGCTGGCGAGCTGGTGTGTCGAGCCGGTCTCGAGATTCTGGACGAAGACGCCTGCGCTGTCGCGCTCACGCAGGACAGCGTCGTCGGACATGTGACGCCGGTCGGTGTGGAACGCATGCTCGTGGGCTCCTGGCCGGATCATCCGGAGGTCTCCGCGATGTTGAGACCTCTCCCCCGACGCCACGTCCACCCACGCGACGAGTGCCCCCGCCTCATCACGGTCACGGAAGTAGATCCGAGCGCCGTCATGGGACCACTGCGGCATGGCCCCGTCGTTCGGGGTCATCGCATGTGAGCTGGCGACCGAGACTGGTTGTCCACCATCGGCGTCGATCACGCAGATCTCTCCGTCCAGTGCGCCGGGTCGCCGCCTGCTGAACGTGACTCGACTGGTGATCGGACACCACGGAGGATTGTCGTAGTAGGAATGCACCGAGTGTGCCGAACTGTTCGTCAACTGCAGGATCTGACGGCCGGTCACCTCGTCGGTCCGCGTCAATGATTCGCCCACATCTCTCCTTCATCGTCGTGGCTCTGGACGGGCCACGGGATTCGGGCGCTCCGTGGCCATGACCCCTCATCCCCGCAGGGCGCCTCCGAGAATCGTCGCTCCACGCAGCACCGTCCGTTGCGTGAACAACAGCACCAGCAGTACCGGCGCCATCGTCAGCAGCGTCGCGAGGATCACTTCCGAGACGCCGATGTCGAACTGCCCGATCGTGTTCGGGTTCAGTTCGGGCGCAGCCGATGCGAGCACGGCGAGTCCAACAGGCAGGGGGAACTGGTCGCTGTTGAGCATGATGTAAGGCAGCAGGAATTCACCCCAGTTCCGCATGAACGAGAAGAACGTGACCAGCGCAATGATCGGCGCCGCCAGCGGCAAGGCAATCTTGACGAACACCTGCCACTCCGTGCACCCATCCACACGTGCAGCGTCATAGATGTCCTTGCCGATCGTGGTGGAGAAGTAGATGAACGTCAGGTAGATACCCAACGGGAAGACCGCACCCGGGAGAATGACGGAAAGCCGGTTACCGACCAGTCCGAGCGCCACCATCTCGAGGAACTGCGGCAACACCAACGCCCCGCCCGGGAGCAGGATGAGCCCTAGTGTCACGATGAGGATGGGTCGCCGCAGCCGGAATTGACACGCCCCCAGGGCGTACCCGGCCGGGATCGTCGCCACGAGAGTCAGCACGATCTGCGCACCGGTCAGGATGACCGTATTGCCCAACCACCCGAACATGGCACCGTTGTTGAACTCCACCAGGTGCTCCCACGATTCCGCGATCCGGGAGAACGAGCCAAACGCGAACGGAGGCCGAGTGGCGAGCTCTGTGCCGGACTTGGTGGCGGCCAGCAGCAGCCACAGCATAGGCAGGATCGCGTAGAGCGCCCACAGCAGGAGCCCGACCCAGGCAAAGATCCGGGCCACCCTGGTGTTGATGGACAGCCCCTGCCGAACGGGGCCACCTTCGGGCGGCGCAGATGCGGACAAACGCGGCCCACCCACACGAGGAGGTCGAGACGATACGCGTTGCTCAGTAGTGGGCATGATCAGATCTCCACTCGAAACAGTCCGGTCTTCTTCACCACGAGGACGGCCGCGAGGATGCCCAGCAGCAGAAGCTGGATGGACAGTGCCGCCGAGGCGGGAAAGTTGCCGTACTGGTAGGCGTAGGTGTACGCGAGCTGCAGCGGTGAGAAGTTCTCACCGACGGCCCCGTTCGTGACCGCCGACATCAACTGCGGCTCGGCAAAGAGTTGCGTCGAAGCCGCCACACTCACGATCAGCAGGTAGGCCACCCACTTACGCAGCAGGGGGAGCTTAATGCGCCAGATGAGCTGCCAGGAGTTCGCGCCGTCGATGGAAGCGGCCTCTTCGATCTCCCGTGGCACCGAGGACAACGCTGCGAACATCAGCAGAATGCCCTGCCCAGACGTCCACACGGCGATGATGGCGAACAGCACGGCCAGGCTGGCCGGACTGCTCGGACGCACCACGTGGTAGAGGCTGTCGAAACCGAGGGACTGGAGGAGCCCGCCGATCGGCGAGACCCGCGGGGTCAGCAGGAACAACCACAACAGCACGGCTGCCACGCCGATCACCGAGTGTGGCAGGTAGTACACCACCCTGAACGTCGAAGCCACCGCGGGGCGGCGCCCATGGAGCAGGAGAGCCAACCCGATCGAGACCACCATGGTCGGGACCAAGAACATCAAGGCATAGATCCCGAGGTTCTTGAATGTCTCGACGTACCGGTAATCGGTGATTACTGTCTCGAAGTTGCTCAGCCAGGCGAATCCTCCCTCAGGGCGTACGAACGCGAGATAGATGGCGTACAACGCTGGTAGCAACGCGAATCCACCGAGCAGAACGACGTAGAGAGCGGAGAAGGCGTATCCGGCCACCGACTGTCCATGGGTGACAGTCCGGCTACCGCGACGGCGCTCGACCGAGCGCGCCGGCGATTCAGTCAGCGTGGCCATGGGGCCTCCCTTCTGGGCCGTGCCAACGGCCCACGCGACACGCTGCTACCCGACATCGACGGTCCAGCCGGCTGCTTCAGCTTCGTTGACGATGTACTGCTCCCACTCCGGAACCAGCTCAGCGATCGTCCGCCCGTGCACCAGTTCTGGACCGACCACCTGCCCATAACTTCCTCGCACCGATCCGAGATTGATCTCCGACCAGTACGGAGAGAGCTGCGACTCGGCGGCGTCGATGATCTCCTCGAGCTCAGCATCACCGGTGTAGAAGGCGTCGCGATTGTTCTCGATCCATACCTCCTGGGCCGGACGGTAGGCCGGGAACGTCACAGTCTCGGGATGGGTCTGGTAGTCGCCTGTTGCCATCCAGACGGCCAGCTCTGCGGCAGCGGCCTGATACTCACTGTGCCGCGACACCGCATATCCGGACCCGCCCCCGGCGTAGTTGTGTACCTCATCCTCATCGGCCCAACGCAACGGCGGGGCGATACCCACCGAGCCTTCCGGCCAGTTGTACTCGTTGATGAACCCGAACCGCCCCCGGTGCAGCGCCTGGACGGACATCAGGATCTGGCGTGGCGCACCGTACTCGGCGACGTAGTCGGGGTCGTTCGCGGATCCCGGGATCATTGTTCCCGCCTCCACCAGGTTGTCGACGAGGTCGAACACGCGCGTGCACCGCTCGTGCTCGAGGTCCACGTGCAGCTCCATCTGGCCGGTCACCTCAGCCATCGGGCAGCGCGAACCAGGCAGGATGGCTGTCGTTGCTGCGTGGCCCACGATGTACCCGGGGTGCTCGTCGGCCAGGCGCAGCCCGATCTCTTCGAACTCCTCCCACGTCGTCGGTAGCTCGTATCCGAACTCCTCCATCAGGTCCCGGTCGTACCAGAGCACGAGTGGGGAGAGGTCATTGTTCATACACCGGAGAGCGTCGCCGTCCTGGCACAGGTCCAGCAGGCCTGGGGAGAACTCCGCGAGGATGTCCTCGTCGACGTAGTCAGAGATGTCTGCCGAGAAGTCGAGCGGAGGCTGGCCGAAAGCCTCGAGCTGGAAGCGCTTGAGGGTCATGATGTCCGGCCAGCCCTCACCGGCTTCGTTGGCCAGCATCAGGCGGGAATCCACGTCGTCGGGCAGGACCTCGATCTGCAGGTCGATCTCCGGGTGCAGCTCTTGGTACATCTCGAACCCGACCTGACGGACTGGGTCCGTCCAGACCACCAGTTCCACGGGGCCCTCTGCCTGCGGTGGCGGCTCCTCCCCTCCGGCGGTCGTCGGGTCGTTCGTGGTCCCTTGCCCCGGCACACATGCCGCCAGCGTGATTGCGGCGCAGACGCTGCTCGCCAAGGCGAACCTGCTGCGGCGGTGGCGTCCGCGTAGGAGTCCCTCGCGGCTGGGTGGCTTCATTGACATCTCTCAGGCCTTTCTGAGTAGTGGATCACCGGTCACGTAATCTGCTGGTCACTGGTCATGGTTGGGGAATTTCTCAGGCGGGACTCCTCGACCTCGTCGAACCAGTGGTCGAGCAAACCCGTCATCGTGTCCACACGGGTGGGGTACTCCTGAGCGACGTCGATCCGTTCGGTCGGATCGACGAGCAGGTTGAACAGCTGCGGGCGAGCCCGCATCGGCTCGTCACGACCCGGTGCCGGCGGACGGCGCAGGCTCAGAGCGCGGTCAGGGTCATATTTGACGAGACGATCGATCTCAAGGTCAGCCGTCGCGGCATCCAACGAGCCGGCCCAGGCTGGCCAGACGAGTTTCCACTGCCCGTCCCGCACGGCGGCGTTGCATCGCGCGATCGGCCGATAGCGGGTCCACTGCCAGTAGCGTGCCTGCGGAACACTGGAGCCTTCGCCGCGCAGAACGGGCAGGACATCGCACCCATCGAGGTGGACCTCAGGAAGCGCGGCCTCGGCGACATGAGCCAGCGTCGGCATCCAGTCCGTGAAGTGGATCGGCTCATGCGTGATCGGCTCCCTCTCGATCCCGTCCGGCCACCGGACGATGAGCGGAACACGAATCCCTCCTTCGAGGACGCTCTGCTTCGCTCCGTTGAACCCCACGTTGTAGCGGACCGTCGATTCCTCATTGTCACCGTCCAACTGCGGGCCGTTGTCACTGGTCACCATGACCAGCGTGTTGTCGCTGAGATGGAGATCGTCGAGCTCCTGACAGAGACGGGCGATCCCGCGATCCATCACCGCGAGCATCGCGTAGATCGTTGCTACTCGGCGGTCCAGACCACGGTCCTGAAACTGGCGCACCTCTGATTCCGGCGCCTGGAACGGAAAGTGTGGAGCCGAATAGGCTAGGTGCAGGTAGAACGACTCATTCTGGTGCCGACGAATGAAATTCAGTGCGTCATCCGTGAGCACATCCGTGATGTATCTACCGTCGGACCGTCGAGGTGTTCCATCGCACTCCATGCGCCAGTCCCAATAATCCTGCCACCCGCCACGAAATCCAGAAAACTCTGAAAAACCACGCTTGTTCGGGTGATGCCTCGGATCGAAGGCGCCATTGTGCCACTTTCCGATCAGTCCAGTCACATAGCCCGACCGCTGGAGTACATCACCCACCGTGATCTCGTTGAGTCCGAGCCGATCTGTTCCGCGAGCCTCCATAGTGTCAATGACGCCAGTGCGCTGGGGATACCGCCCGGTGAGCAACGCGGCGCGGGCCGGAGCACACACCGGCGACGCTGAGTAATGCTGGGTCGCGACAGTTCCGTCAGCCGCCAGCTGATCCATGGCGGGCGTTGACGACGCTCCATAATTGAACATCGACAGATCCCCGATACCCATATCGTCAGCCACGATCTGCACGATGTTCGGGCGATGTCGGCTCATATATCCCTCCTCACGCCGATCACGCTAGGAGAGTCAACCCATAAGATCAAGGCAACTAGAGCAATGCATCAATATCGTTTCCTTATTGATGAGGTCCGATCCGCACGGTAGTGCGACATCCACCGCGCGGTAGCCGCGCCAGGCCGCATCCGCCGTGGTGGTGCACACTCGAGACATGGAGGAGGCCGCGAAGCGATCACCCGTGCCGGGACCCGACCTGGCTGGGTGGACTCCAGCGAACGAGCACGTGCTCGTCGCCCGCCAGGGCACGCTGGGTCGGATCCGGCTGAACCGGCCGCGAGCGATCAACGCGCTCACCCTCGACATGGTCACCGCCATGACGGCGCAGTTGCGCCGCTGGGCCGAGGAGGGGACGGTGCGTGCGGTCGCTCTGGACGGCGCCGGGGACCGTGGCATGTGCGCCGGTGGAGACGTCCGCGCCATCCGTGACTCGTTACTGGGCAGCGGCGGTGTCGAGCAGGCCGTGCAGTTCTGGGAGTCCGAGTACACCCTGGACCAGCTGATCGCCGAGGCCGAGCTCCCGGTGGCGGCGTTCATGGACGGTGTGGTGATGGGCGGCGGCATCGGCCTGGGAGGCCATGCCGCCCTCCGCCTGGTCACGCCACGCACCCGGGTAGCGATGCCCGAGACGGGGATCGGCTTCTTCCCCGACGTCGGCGCCCTCCATCCCCTGTCCCGGGCTCCGGGTGAGCTCGGCACCCACCTCGCCCTGACCGGGGCGAGCGTCACGGGATCGGACGCGATCGCCGTCGGGCTGGCTGACGCGATGATCGAGACCGGCACCTGGGAGGACATGTGCGCACAGTGGGCCACCGGTGCCCCACTGGTGCAGCCGGGCGAGCACGCGCTGCCGGAGCAGCACAGTGATCTCACCGCCCAGCGGCCATGGATCGACACTTGTTTCACTGGCGACGACGCAGCCACGATCGAGGCGCGCCTGCTCGCGCGGCCGGAGCCGGAAGCGCAGCAGGCCGCCGCCACGCTGGGCTCACGGTGCCCGTTCTCGGTGGCCGTGACGCTGGCGGCGATCCGACGTGCCGCCGAGCTCCCCGCCGTGGCGGACGTGCTCGAGCAGGATCTGCGCCTGGGGACGGCATTCATGCGAGGAGACGCCGCCGAGGACTTCATCGAAGGGGTGCGGGCGGTCCTGGTGGATCGCGATCACGCGCCGCGATGGCGGCATGACTCACTCGCGGCGATCGACCGGAGCGAGGTGTTGGCCCTGTTCTGAAGCACCGAGTGCGCCGGCCACCAGCGGCATCACCAGCACGCTCACCGCGCCGGCCGCCACGAGCACCGACGCCACCTCTGATGGCATCGCCTCCGCGGCCACGGCCACCTGAGTCACAGCCACGATGATCGGCAGACTGGTCGCCGCGTACAGACCGACCTGGGCGGCGTCCCGTGTGCCCAACCGGTCCGCCCCCACGAACCGCTCCCCGAGGAACACCGGCAGCCCGCGCACCACCAGCAGCGCGACCAACAGGATCGCGAGCAGGCCCGGCGACCCCGCCACCGCTCCGGGATCGATCGCCATCCCCGAGGTCACGAAGAACACCGGGATCAGGAAGCCGTATCCGAAGCCCTCCAGCTTGCGCTCCAGGGCGTGGTCGCCGCTCGGCAGCACGCGGCGCAGGATGAACCCGGCAGCGAACGCACCGAGGATGATGTCCAGGTGCAGGAGCGCGGCCACGGCGAGCATGGCCACGAGCAGCAGCATGGTCGCACGGACAGTGGTCTGAGACGTGGTCTCGGACTTGTACCGGATCACGTGCAGCACCTTCGACGAGGCGCGCTGGGCGCGCAACGGCACCCGGGCGATGAGCACCGCGGCCACGACAAACAGGGCGAGCACCCCGAGCGAGGCGAGCGTGCCGCGAGCACCCAGCAGGATCGCCATGGCCAGCACCGGACCGACCTCCCCGATGGTGCCGTGGTTCATCACGGCACGGCCCACACCGGTCCCGCCGAGCCCTTTCTCCCGCAGGATCGGCACCAGCGTGCCGAGCGCGGTGGCACACAGCACGATCGCCGCCGAGAAGCCGGTGACGGCGGAGCTCGCGAACAGACCCGCGGCCGCCGTCAGGGCGATCGCGAGCGCGAAGCACACCACCCAGACCAGCATGGAGCGTCGGCCCCGGTGACTGGTCAGCTCCTCGGTCTCGATCTCGTACCCGGCGAGCAGGAACAGCATCCCCAGGCCCAGCTCACGGACCAGCTCCACCCCGTGCTCGGTTCCGGCCAGGTCCAGCACATGCGGGCCGAGCAGCACCCCAGCGCCGATCAGCAGCACCACCTCGGGCACCGCCCGCCCCGGCACGGCCGAGGCGATCAGCGGGGCCAGCACGGCCACCAGCATGATCCAGAACAGGGAGACCAGGGCTACGTCCATCGCGTCCTCCTCGGGTGAGCACGCACACTCTGGCACACAGCAGGGGGCGCGTGGGCCGGTTTCCCGGGTCCACGCGCCACCGGGACGTTCAGCGGCGAGGGACGAGCGCGAAGGTGCGCTCAGCCAGCTCCTCGATGCTCACCCGGTCGAAATCACGCACTGCGCTGCGTACATGCACATGGGTGGTGCCGATCAGGTCCTCAGGGATCGACCCAGGTCCGTGCAGCGCCCCGTACACGCTGCCCACAGTGGCCCCGTTTGAGTCGGTGTCGCGCCCACCTGCGAGCGTGATCCCGAGCGCATCGATGAACGACTCGCCCCAGGTGAGCCCGATCGCGATCAGCGCCGCGTTGTTCAGGGTGTGCACCCACGGGTAGTGGCCCAGCTCCCGGTCCACCCAGTCAAGCGCCTCGGTGGCGTCGGCACCGGAGTTGCGCAGCGTGTCCACCTCGCGGAGCACCACGGCGAGCCGGGAATGCGCCGGCACCACGGCGGCGGCCGCGCGCAGCACCTCGCTGATGTCCTCGGCGGCGAGCGCCGCAGCACAGAGGGCAGCCGCCCAGGTCTCGCCGTAGATGCCGTTCTGGCGGTGGGTGAGGCGGGCGTCGGTGAACGCGGCACGCGCGGCCGCACCAGGGTCGCCCGGGTGGACGTAACCGAAGACGTCGCCGCGGATGAGCGCGCCGATCCACTCCCGGTAGGGGTTGCGCACCGTGGCTGTCTCCGCCACACCGATGCTGTGCACAAGGTTGCGGTAGGCGGCCCGCTCGGCGGTGTAGGTCTGGGTGAACGGCACCCGGTCCAGCCAGGCGTGGGCGACGTGATCCGTGCTCAGGTCAGCGCCGTGCTCCTCCAGCAGGTGCAGGTTGAGCATGGTCCAGTCGATGTCGTCATCGCGCGGCACGTCGGTGAAGTTGCCCTCGGTGGCCACCGGGGCCGAGGGGTGCAGCTCACCGACGCCCTCGGGCAGTGGGTCGAGCAGCGGCAGGTACCCGCGCAACGGCCAGTGCCCGGCGGCGCGCAGGTAACGCTCGGTCTCGGCCCGGGTCAGCCCCTCGATCGGCTTGCCGAGGGTGTTCCCCACGGCGCGCCCCTGCCAGGCCCCGAGCAGGCGGGTGCGCACCTGGTCGAGGTCCACCTCCATCCGCGTGACGTGCTCGGTCAGTGCCCGCAGCGAGTCCTCGTCGTCGGGCTCGTCGTAAGCCCATTCCGGGGATCGCTCGAGTTTGCCCAGCGCCTCCTCCAGCTGGAGCAGGCGTGCGGTGTCCGAGTTCCCGACGGCGGCCCTCACCTCCTCGTCCAGGCCTGACGTGTCGTAGCCGGTCAGGGCGAGCTGTTCGACCTCGTCGGAGACGATGTCGCGCAGGTCCAGGACGTCATGCATGTAGGGGCGCTCCTCGCGTGTGTGGGGTCGTTCGTGCTGTGTGCGGTGCTGGCGGGCCTAGCCCTTGACCGCACCGGAGAGGAAGCCCTGCGTGACCTGCTTCTGCAGCAGCACGAAGAGCACGATCACCGGCAAGATCGTGATCAGTGTCCCGGCCGCGAGTGGGCCGATGTCAATGGACCGACCGCCGAGGAACAGGTACAGACCGGTGGTGAGCGGTCGGTACGCACCGTTGGGCAGGTACAGCAGCGGCACCAGGAAGTTGTTCCAGTTCTGGATGAAGGTAAACACGGCCAGTGCCCCGGCGCCCGAGCCGACCAACGGCATCATGATGCGCACGAACAGTTGCCACTCCGAGGCACCGTCGATCCGGGCGGCCTGCTCCAGCTCGGTGGGCAGGTCCGTGAAGAACGCCCGCATGAAGAAGGTGCCGAACGCCAGCCCGGTGGAGGCGAGCACGAGGTTCACCCCGAGCAGGGTGTCGAGCAGCCCGAGCCCGCGCAGCTGGAAGTACAGCGGGATCATGTAGGTGAAGAACGGCACCAGCAGACCGAGCACCACCAGGTAGAACGCCACCGTCCGGCCCGGGAATGCGAGCCGGGCGAAGGTGTACCCGGCCATCGTGGAGAGCGCCACCACCAGCGCTGTGCTCGGCACGGTGAGCAGCACGGAGTCGAGCAGGTAGCTGCGGAAGTTGCCGACCGTCCATGCGGTCGCGATGTTCTCCATCGAGAACGAGCTGAAGAAGCCGAACGGGTTGACCTGCACGTCTTCCGGCGTCTTCAGCGCGGTGGAGACGGTGAGCAGCACCGGGAACAAGGAGATGAAGGACAGCACGAGCAGGAGGCCGCGGTGCCCGAGAAGCCCGACGCGGCGGCGCCCGGAGAGAGTGTTCGTCGGAGTACTCATGCGCCCGTCCCTTGCAGCGAGAGCCGCTTCTGCAGCTGGTTGAGTGCGATGGTGAAGGGGATCGCGAGCACGGTGATGAGCAGCGCCAGCGTGGTCCCGTAACTGATCCGGTTGAGCTCGAAGGCGTTCGAGTAGGCGTAGGTGCCGAGCACGTCGGTGGCCCCGGCAGGTCCGCCGCCGGTCATCACGAAGATGATGTCGAAGACGCTGAAGCCACCGATCAGGGTGATCGTGGTGACCATCAGGAAGACCGGCATGATCTGCGGCAGGATGATGCTCCACAGCCGCTGCGCGGCGTTGGCGCCGTCCAACAGGGATGCCTCCACCTGTTCGATGTCCACGTTGCGCAGAGCGGACAGGAAGATGACGAAGACGAACCCGACGGTCGCCCAGATCGCGGTGCCGAGCACGGCGTACAGGGCGGTGTTCGGGTTGCCCAGCCAGCCGGTCTGCAATGCCCCGAGGCCGACGACGTCCAGAATCTTGTTCAGCCAGCCGCGGATCGGGTCGTAGATCCAGCCCCACACGATGCCGATCGCCACCTGGGGCAGCACGTACGGGAGGAAGAAGGCCACCCGGAACGCGGCACCGCCACGCCGCACGTTCCACATCAGCAGCGCGAGCACGAGCCCGATCACCAAGGGGGCGACAGTGCCGAGCACGATCCAGATCGCGTTGTTCTTCAGTGCCGCCCACACCTTCGGGTCGGTGAACATCTCGGTGAAGTTCCCCAGGCCCACGAACGGCGGGTTCGGGGTCAGTCCGTCGAAGTCGACGAACGCGAAGTACAGCGCGTTGCCGAGCGGCACGAGCAGGAAGACCACGACGATCAGCATCAGCGGGGCGACCAGCAGGATGCCCAGGCGCGCTTGCGCCTTTCGCGTCACCAGCGGCGGCTGGTACTGCCCGGTGTGCCGGGCCGCCGCACGTTGCTGGCGGCCCGGCTTCCGAGCACTCGCTACCCGCTCCTGGGCGGCGGTGGGTGCAGAGGTCACTGCTGCGCAGCCTCCTCGAGCTGGTCGGCCACCTCGGCCGGGGTGGCCTGGTCGGTGTAGATCGCCTGCATCCCGTCGAACATGGCCTCGTTGAAGGCGTCCGACATGAGCACGTCGATGTTCACTCCGAAGTCACCGGTGCCGGCGCCGAACTCCTCGACGTCCGCGAGCACCTGGGAGAACAGCGGGGAGACATCCACGCCCTCCAGATCCGCCGGGAACGGCGGGATCACGTTCAGGTTCTCCACCATCCATCGGCCATGCTCGGAGGAGGCAAGAAAGTCCAGCAGGGCGAGCGACTCCTCGGGGTATTCGGTCTCGGCGGCGATCATCGGACCGGAGCCGAGGCCGGCGGAATAGATGCCGGGGCCGTCCGGTGCCGGGAACGGGATATAGCCGGCCTCGAAGTCGGCGTTCGCGGTGATGCCGTCCACGAGCCAGCTACCCATCGGCATCATGGCGGCCTCGCCGGAGAAGAACAGCGCGTTGCCGGAGTCGTAGGTCACCGACGTCGGGAACGGGGTGAGGTACTCGGCCTCCTGGAACTCGTCCCAGACGGTGATCGCGTCGACCACCTCGGGTGAGTTCCACGGGCGCTCCCCCTCGATGAGCGCGTTCGCGCCGTCGGATCCCACGGCGCTGGAGAGGGCGATGCTGAGCTGGTGCCCGCCCTGCCAGCCTTCCTGGTCGCTCAGCGCGAACGGCATGTAGCCCGCCTCGGCGATCGCCCCGGCAGTCTCACGCAAGTCATTCAGGTTCTGCGGCTCAGAGAGGCCGAGCTCATCGAAGATGCCCTTGTTGTAGAACAGCCCGATCGTCTCCATCTCGCCGGGGATGCCGTAGATCACGCCATCGTCGGTGGTGACCCGCTCCTGGGCGAAGTCGTAGACCTCCCATCCGTACTCCTCGTAGGCGTCGGAGAGGTCGTAGAGGAGACCGGCGTCGGCGAGCGCGCCACCGAAGCTCGGGCCGGATCCCCAGCTGATCACGTCGGGAGCGTCCCCGGAGCGCAACTGGGTCTGCAGCACCGTGCGCATGGTGTCGAACGGCATCGAGCTCAGGTCCACGGCGATGCCGGGGTTCTGTGCCTCGAACTCGTCGAGGCGCGCCCGGAGTCGCTCCTCGGCGTCAGCGTCCTCGAGCTGCTCGACGAGGTAGCGGATGGTGACGTCGCCGGTGTTGCCAGCGTTGGTGTCATCACCACCGGTGGACTCGGGAGCACCGGAGGTCCCGGTGCAGGCAGCGAGCCCGAACGTCAGGGTGACTGCTGCGGCGATGGTGGTGGTGCGTCTCATGGTCGCGATCTCCTCGCGTGGTGATCCGATGGGGAGGGGGAACGTGCACACGGGCACTCGTGATCCGACTGCTCCGTGGGACTCACACGATATCTTTGCAGCACGAAATCATAAGTGTCAATGCTCCCTCGACGAACGATGCGTAACGGTGACCCAGGAGCTGCCATCAGCACCCCAGGATCGTCAGCGCGAGCGCCATAGGGCGCAGAGTCACCACGACCACCGGAGGCCGCAGGGCAGCGCACGGCGGGGTTGACGGCAGAGTCAGAGAGGAAACTCGGCCTGGATCGCCACGGCGGCCGCGCCGCGGGCCCATTCGAAGAAGTCCATCGGCTGCACCACCAGGTCCGGCTGGGACTGGCCATCGGCCTCGGGCTCACCCAGCTCGTACTCGCGGTACCCCTCGTACAGGCTCTCGGCCTCGATCTCCGCCAGGTGCACGCCGTCACCGGAGAGCACGATCCGCTCCACCCCGGTCATGGTGGCGACCGCCGCTGCCGCACGCCCCAGCCCCCGGGCCGCATCACGCACGGTGCGAGCGGCGACCGCATCACCGGACTCGGCGAGGATCAGGGCCTCCTCGAATGAGACGGCCTGGCGGTGACCCACCGAGACGCTGGCCGCGATGGCCTCCGAGGTGAGCATCGCCGTCAGGCATCCTCGGTGCCCCTTCGGGCACGGCGGACCGGCCGGGTCCACCGGGAAATGGCTGATCGGCGAGATGCGGGTGTCCACGCGCTCATGGTTGACGACGAGTCCGTACCCGATGCCGACGCCGACGGTGAGCAGCGCAAAGCTGGCGTGCCCGCGCCCGGCACCGAACCAGTGCTGCACCTTGGTGAGGCCAACCACGTCGTTCGCCAGGTGCACCCGCGGGAGCCCTTGTTCCTCCAGCAAGGCACGCATCGGCACGTCCTGCCAGTGCAAGTAGGTGGAGTTCGCGACCCGCTCGTCCTCCTCCACGTGACCGCCCACAGTGACGCCGACGGCAGTCACCGGCACGGGCGCGTCCGCCTCGAACCGCCGCACCACGGCCGTCACCGCGGCCACCACGTCCCGGACGTCGAGCGACTCGAGCGGTTCGGAGTGCCGACCCAGCTCCTGGGCCCTCAGGTCGGTCACCACCGCGTACAGCGTGTCCCGGGTGAGCTTGACGCCGACGAACCGGTATCGGTCCGGGACCACATCCAACGCGATCGCCGAACGCCCGCGCCCGGGGGTGCGCAGCAGTTCGGTTTCGACGAGCACGCCCGCGTCCAGCAGGGGCCGCACCAGACGCGTGACCGTGGCGGCGGAGATGCCCATCCGCTCCCCCACGCTGGCACGCGGCTGGGCGCCGTGGACGAGGATGTCCACGGCGACCAGGCGGGACAGGTTGGACAGCCCGTCGGTCGTACTGTCCAGACCTCTGCCCTCCTGCTCACGAACCGCGCCCGTGGCGGCGTCGTGCCCAGAGTAGTCCCGGCTACTCACCGGGGTAGCGCAACCCGATCTGTTCCCGTACGCGGTCCATGGTGCCCATCACCGCGATCGACTCGTCCAGTGGCATCAACGGGCTCTCGGCGTCGCCGGCACGGATCACCCGCTCCAGCTCGGCCGCCTGGTACTGCATCCCCCGGGCCGGCACGTCCGCGCGGAACACCTCGACGACGTCCCCCGCGTTGTCCTTGTGCGTCACCGAGGTGGGGGCGTACCAGGTGGCGTCGATCTCCAACCGGCCCTGATCGCCCAGGATCGTGGCCTGGTTGCGACCTCGGGCGTCCATCGAGGAGAAGGTGGTGGCCAGCACGCCACCAGCGTGCGTGCTCACGGTGGCGACCGAGGCGTCCACACCCAACGGGGTGAACGTGGCGCGGGCATTCAGCCCGTCGGGCGCACCGACCACGTCGTGCAGGAAGGAGAGCGGGTAGACGCCGAGGTCCAACAGGGCGCCACCACCGAGCTGGGGGTCGCGCAGCCGATGACCATCGCCGAACGGCAGGTGCTGGCCGTGCTCGGCGGTCACCGAGAGCACGGTGCCGATCCGGGACTCGGCCAGGGCCTGGCGGATCCAGACCATATGCGGCAGGAACCGCGTCCACATGGCTTCCATCACCACCCGGCCCGCGGCCCGGGCTGCCTGGGCCACGTCGTGGGCCTCGGTGGCGTTCAGCGTGAATGCCTTCTCCACCAGCACGTGCTTGCCGTGGCTCAGTGCGAGCCGAGTGTTCTCGGCATGCATGGTGTGCGGGGTGGCGACATAGACGATGTCCACCTCAGGATCGGCCGCCAGCTCCTCGTAGGAACCGTGCGCGCGGGGGATCTCATGGGTGGCGGCGAACGCCCGGGCACTCTCGACCGATCGGGACCCGACGGCGCGCAGGTCGAAGCCGTGCCGGCGCAGGTCGGTGGCGAAGGTGCCGGCGATGCCACCGGTGGCGAGGATGCCCCACCGCAGCGGGGTGCTATCGGCGGCCATCAGGCACCGTCGCGGTAGTCGAGCAGCACCTGGAGGGCGTCCTGAGGAGCCCGGTCGAGCATCTCGAACGCCTGGGGCGCCTGCTCGGCCGGCAGCACGTGACTGATCAACGGGTCGAGGGCGAGCGCGCCCTCGCGGGCGAGCTGGAGCACAGTGGTGGACTCGCGGATCTCGTCCCAGCGGTGCTGCAGCGCGGGGGCCACCCCGGAGATCTGCGAGCAGATCACGGCAACCCGGTTGTGGTGGAACTCCTCGCCCAGCCGCACCGGGGTGGCCCCGCCCTGGAAGAAGCCGGAGGCGACCACGCGGGAGCTGTAGGCCACCGTGCGGACGGCCTCGTGCAGCGCCTGGTAGTGCCCGCTCATCTCGATCGCCACATCGGCACCGCGACCATCGGTGAGCGCGCGGACCTGCTCGGCCACGGCGCCCTCGGTGGGGTTGATCGTGGCGACGGCACCGAGCTGCTCGGCGAGCTCACGGCGGGAGGCGATCGGGTCGAGCACGATCACCCGGCCCCCGTTGAGGCGGGCCAGCTGGGCGGTGAGCTGCCCGGGAACCCCGGCGCCGAACACGGCGACCGTCTCGCCCACGTGGATGTCGGCATCGAGCACTGCGTTCAGCGCGATCGCGCCGATCTTGGCGAACGCGCCGGCTCGCTCGTCGATCTCCTCGCCGGTCCACTCCTCCATCAGGCGCGGGGCAACCCAGTCGGCACTCCGGACGGCGGAGGTGCGGTGGCCCCAGGTGCCCCAGACGAGCCGGCCCACGAGACCGGCGTCGACGTCGGAGCCCACCTCGCTGATCCGGCCGACCTCTTCGTAGCCCCAGCCGTCGAGCGGGTAGGTGTGGGTCGGTTCCCCGGTGACGAACAGCCGGTCCTCGGTGTCCCAGCGGTGGTGCATGTACGGGTTGGTGCCGCGATAGGCGGTGAGCTCGGTGCCGGCGGAGATGCCGGACCACAGCGTCCTCAGCCGGACCTCGTCGGGCGCCAGGGCCGGGTCGTCGACGTCGACGACCTCGGCGTGCTGCGGTGCGGAGAAGCGGACGATACGTCCCACGGTGGGGATCCCTTCAGTTCGGCGGGTGAATCAATCGATCGAGGCGTCAGGCGTCCTGCTCGCGGACGAGCCGGAACAGCAGCGCCTGTTCGGGGTAGAGGACCGGCCCTTGCAGGCCGGCGGTGGCGAGCACCCGCCCGGAGAGCACAGTCGGTTCGGACCACCAGGCCGGTGGTCCGGCGGGGCGGCGCACCAGAGCGCTCGCCGAGAGCTGGATCGGTTCGATCCGGTAGCGCGCGTCCGGGTCGAGGCCGGGCAGCCGGATCCGTCCCGGCTGCGAGGCCACCATCGTGGCCATGGCGACGAACGAGTACAGCGCCCGGGATTTGTCCGGTGCCACGTACCCGTGCGCCCAATAGGCGGGGTCGGGGTAGTCGGCATGCACGGCAGTGCCGCTGTGGATCAACCCACGCTCGGTCTTGTACAGCTCCACCCAGGCGGCCACCTCGTCGAGCTCGGCCTCGGTGGCGGTGCGCAGGTCCCACTCGATGCCGAGGTGACCGAACAGCGCGGTGGCGGCGCGGAAGGCGAGATCGTGGGTGCGGTGGGTGGTGTGCGCCCGGGGGGATCCGATGTGGGCGCCGACCAGCTCTGGTGGGAGCAACAGGCCGGTCCAGCGCTGGATCTGCTGGCGCTCCAGCGGGTCGATGCAGTCGCTGGCCCACACCCGGTCGGTGCGCTCGAGCACCTCGAGGTCCACGCGCCCCCCACCGGACGAGCACGACTCGATCTCCAGGGCTGGGTGCCGGCGGCGAAGCTCGTCCATCAGCGCGTACACGGCGCGGGTCTGGCCGTGCACCGCCGCGCGGGAGGAGGCCCGGGTACCGGCCTCGGTGAGGTCCCGGTTGTGATCCCACTTGATGTAGTCGATCCCGTACTCGGTCACCAGCGTGCTGATCGACTCCAGGATGTAGGTGTAGGCCTCGGGAATCGTCAGGTTGAGGACGTGCTGGCTGCGCCCGGTCACCGGGAGCCGCTCACCCGGCGCCATGATCCAGTCTGGGTGCTCGCGGGCGAGGATCGAGTCCCCGTTGACCATCTCCGGCTCGAACCACAGGCCGAAGTCCATCCCGAGCTCGCGCACGGTGGACACCAGCGGGCCGAGCCCGTCCGGCCACACCTCGGCGTCCACCCGCCAGTCCCCCAGCCCGGCGGTGTCGTCGCGGCGGGAGATGAACCAGCCGTCGTCCACCACGAACCGCTCCACACCCACCCGCGCAGCCACGCGCGCGAGCTCGGAGAGCGTCGCGGTGTCCTGGTCGAAGTAGACCGCCTCCCAGGTGTTCAGCACCACCGGCCGGGGTGAGGCCGGATGGTGTGGGCGGGAGCGCAGGTAGGCGTGGAAGGCGCCACCGACGGCGTCCAGGCCGGCTCCGTAGCTGGCGTACAGCCAGGGGCTGCGGTACTGCTGCCCGGGTGCGAGGACGACCTCGCCGGGGAGCAGTACCTCACCGCCACCGATGACCTTCGCCCCGGTGAGCGCGAGCTCGGCGTAGGTGGCGTGGTTACCGCTCCAGGCGGTGTGCACCGCCCAGGCCTCTCCGCTGCCGAACCCGACCCCGGGGGTGCCGGCCACCAGGACGGTCGCCGCGTCGGAGCCGGTCCGGCCCCGACGCCCCTCACGCAGGTGGGTGCCGATCACGAAGGGGTGGCGCTGCGGGGTGCGCTCGCGCAGGTGCCGGCCGATGAAGTCGATGATCTCCTGCGCCTCGACCGGCACCGGGAGGGCGAGCCGGAGACCGTCGACGGTGTAGCTGGACTCGTCGTCGGAGTTGGTGATCGCGGCGTTCACCCGCAACACACCGCTGTCGAACAGCTCGAGGGTGCTGGTCAGGGCGAGACCGGCGGTCTCGTCCACGCCGTGCACGGTGAGCACCTGTGCACCGCCGGTCTCGGTGACGGTGTGGCCGCCCGGCTCGAACCGGTGCGCGAAGTGGCTCCCGTCGCGGTGCCCCTCGAGACCAGGAGTTCCTGCCCAGCCGGTCCACTGCTCGGGCAGCAGTGCGGGCGGACCGGCGCCCTGGAGCGCGTCCGAGCCACCCTGAGAGACGGCGAGCGTCGCCAGGTAGGCGAGATCATCCGTGCCTGCGTCCAGGCGCGGGCCCCAGTACAGCACCCGAGGAACGCCCCGGGTCGCATCGACGACGACGGTGATCTGGTCGGACTGCAGCACGGTCAACGCGCAGGAGTCCACGGACGTGGCGGTCGCGAGGGTGGAGGCGGTCACGAGAACTTATCGTTGCAGCATGAAAGGAAATTGACAAGAGTGTCGTGACGGCGCAGGGCCTGCCAGGTCGGCCGGGCTACCCCACTGGCCGCAGCCGGGCCACCACGGCGCGGTGGTCCGTGCCGGTGATGTCCACGACGGCGGCCCGCACCACCGAGAATGCCGCACCATCGGCGAGGACATGGTCGATCGGAGTGCCCAGGAGCCGTGGCAGGCTCGCCGGCCAGGTTCCCACACCACCCACTCCTGCCTTGGTGGCGGCGTCGATGCAGGTGCCGAGGTCGCGCATCGGGCCGTGATCGAGCGTCGCGTTGAAGTCGCCGGCCACGATGGCGCCGGGAATCTGCGGGCACAGCCCGGCAGCGTCCGCGACTTCGGCACGCCACCATCGCATGCGCTCGGTCGCCCCGGGGAACACTGGTGGGGCGATCGGGTGCACGGCGATCAGGGTGGGTCCCGTTCCGTCGGCCGGGACGACGTGAACCGACCCGGGTGTCGACGCAGCCGCGGGGACGTACTCCCCGAGCGTGTCTCGCACCAGCAGTGCGGTCCCGCGTGGATCTGCGCTCAAAGGCACTCCCGTGCCGTCGAAGACAGTGAATGTCAGACCGGCCACGGCGAGCGCCCGGACCATCTCGTCGGTGTCGCCCGCCTCAGGCACCATCACCACGTCTGCCCCTGCGCCCGCGATCACATCGACGACGCGCGCCGTGTCCCCGCTGCCGCCAAGCATGTTCACCGCGACCACGGTGACGTCCCCGGGCTGCGCGGTCTCGGCGAGCGGCGGCTGGGTGTCGGAGGTTCCGCGCACCAGCACGACCCCGAGGTGTCCGGCCGCCACCACAGCGGCGATCAGGGCGAGCGTCACCAGGCGAGGCGCCCGGCCGTCGGAGAGCAGCCGGACCAGACCCGCCAGCAGGGTCAGGAGCAGGGCGGCGATCAGGCACGCGGCCGCCGCCCAGGGGCGCACCGCGATGAGCTGCGCCACGCCGTCCGCCATCGATAGACCGAGGACACCGGGAGCAAGGGTGGCGAAGAACGCCGCCCCGATCCCCACCACCAGTACCCATCCGAACGCTCGCATGTGCCGATCCTGCGCGACGCACGGGCATCAGGGCATCGGCCCACGGTCGGGTGACCTCTCGCCGTCGGTCCCCCTCTGGGTGGACGCCCGGCTCATCCCGACCGACCGAAGTGACCGGAGTCGCTACTCCTGGCCGACTTGGCCGGTCAGCGTCCAGACCTGCGGCACGGCGGTGCCGCCCGGACCGTCACCAAAGGTTGCGAACCCGTCAAGATGCTGGTTGATGAACTCCTGCCACCGTGCGTTCGCCGGGCTCGACTCGAGTGCGATCATCGCGCCCTCGAAATCGTCGCAGTCGACGAGGTGGAACAGGTCCCGGCCACTGCGCCAGATCCGCCACTCATGGACACCCAGACGGGCAAACTCTGCGGCCAGGTCGTCCGGGATGTGCTGGTGGTCGCGCTCGTAGGCCTCTTCGTGGCCTTCCTTGAGCCGGGAGTGCAGGGCGATAGTCATGGCGTCCTTTCCTGGTGATCGGCATCGAGCGAGGCCGCTGCCGAGATCCGTGCGTAGGAGGAATCGATGTGCTCGAGCATGGCGACGCGAGCCGCCTCCGGGTCCCGGCCCCGAACGGCGCTCAGGATGGCCGCGTGTTCGTCGTTGGTGTCGTGGACGAAGGTATGCCGGAAGTTGAGCCGATACAGGTGCATGTGCGCGCGCAACCGCACGATCGATTCCTCCAGCAACGGACTCCCCGAGGCGTTCGCCACGACATGGTGGAAGTGCATGTCCTCGTCGATGAACTGCCGGTAATCCCCGTACCGGTCGGCGCCACGGGCGGCTCTGACGCCGTCGGACCTCATCGCGTCCAGCAACGTGGCCAGCTGCTCCCCGACCCCTGTCGCGGCACGTTCGGCGGTCCGACGGGCGGCTTCCGGTTCCAGCAGTCGGCGCATCTCATACAGGTCCCGCATCCCCGCAGCGTCCAGCAGCGGCGCCGCGACATACCCCTTCAGTGCGCGCTTGACCACCAGGCCCTCCACCTCCAGTCGGGTGAGGGCCTCACGGACCGGTGTCGGGGAGACGTCCAGTTCACGGGCAAGGCCGTCGATGCTGGCGCGTTCCCCTGGGCCGATCACCTGGTCCATCAACAGCGCGAGCACGGCGTCGTAGACATCGTCCACGAGCGCCCGCCTCGCCGGAAGGCGTCGATCCACCGCATGCCCGGATTCACTGACCACCATCTGATGCTACGCATCCCGTCCGTCGCCGCAGACCTTCATCACGCGACTCGGAGTCGTTCCAGCGCGTCCATGTCCCAGGCGATACCCAGACCCGGATCCGTCGGGGCATGCGCCAGCCCGTCAGCGACCTCGAGCTCACTCGTGGTCACCGCGCGCAGCTGGGGGATGTGCTCCAGGTACAGCGCGTTCGGTACCGCGCAGGTCAGTGAGGCGTGCAGCTCCATCAGGAAGTGCGGGGCGACGGTGGCGTTGAATGCTTCGGCGAGGTGGGCGATCTTCAACCACGGTGTCACTCCGCCCACTCGTGCCACATCGGCCTGGACGACGGCGGCTGCACCGCGCTGCAGATACTCGCGGAAATGGCCGAGGGAATACATGCTCTCCCCCACCGCCACCGGGATCGAGGTGGCCTGGGCAAGGCGTTCGTGCCCTGCCACATCCTCGGCCGGGAGCGGCTCCTCGAACCAGAACACGTCCACCTGCTCGAACAGGCGCGCCCGCCGGATCGCCTCGGCGGCGGTGAACGACTGGTTCGCATCCACCATCAGATCCATGCAGGGCCCGACGGCGTCCCGCACCGCCCGCAATCGCTCCAGGTCCTCGTGGCCCCGGGGTTTGCCCACCTTGATCTTGACTCCGTGCATCCCGCGACGCTGCGACGCCACCGCGTGCTCGACGAGTTCGTCAGTGCTCAGGTGCAGCCAGCCACCCTCGGTGTCGTACACCGGCACCGTGGCCGAGGCGCCACCGGCCTCCACCCACAGCGGGCGTCCGGCCAGGCGTGCTTTCGCGTCCCACACCGCGGTGTCGGCCGCGGCGAACGCCAGGGCAGCGATCACCCCGACCGTGGTGGCCCGGGTGCTCGTGAAGAGCGCCCGCCAGGTCGCCTCAGGACGCGTGGCATCCTGACCCACCAGCACGTCCAGCAACGTCGTGCGCAGCAGGCTCAGCACCGCAGCGCCTCCGGTGCCGATCGTGTAGCTGTACCCGAGGCCCTCGGTGCCGTCCGTGGTCCGGATCCGCACCACGATGGTCTCCTGCTTCAGGAAGGCCTGCACGGCATCGGTGCGCACCGCCTCCACGGGGATGTCGCACAGGAACGCCTCCGCGTGCACGATGCGCCCACGGCCAGGGTCACCGTCCTGGCCGGCAGAACCGGCCGCCGTCGGGAGTGGCACGCCCGGAACAGGTTGTGTCGTCGTCATCTCATCGTCCTCCCAGCCCCCCGAGGGAGACCCCTTTGATCAGCTGCCGCTGCAGCAGCACCACCATGAGCAGCGAAGGAATGACGGCCATGGTCGAGGCCGCCATCACCAAGGACCACTGCGTGCCGTACTGGCCGGTGAACATGCCCAGTCCGAGCGGCACCGTGGCCTTGTCCTGGCTGTTGATCACGATCAACGGCCAGAGGTAGGAGTTCCAGTACCCGATGAAGGAGAACACCGCGAGCACGCTCAGCGGCGCCACCAGCTGGGGCACCAGGATGGAGAAGAGCGTGCGCAGCCGACCCGCGCCGTCGATCCGGGCCGCTTCCTCGTACTCAGCCGGAACGGTGAGCAGGAACTGTCGGAGCAGGAAGGTTCCGAAGGCTGTGAACGCGAACGGGAGGATCAGCGCCACATAGGTGTCGATCAGCCCCAGCTCGTTCATGAAGATGAACAGCGGCACCACCAGCACTTCCTGCGGCAGCACGAGCGTGAGCACATATCCCTGGAAGAGCGCGTCGCGGCCGCGGAAGTGCAGCCGCGAGAAGGCGTAGGCCGAGAAGATTGCCACCAGCACGGCCAGCGACGCACCGAGCACAGAGACCACGAACCCGTTCACGATGAACCGCCCGAACGGCACGATCGTCCATGCTTCGGCGAAGTTCGACCAGCGGATCTCGCTGCCGAACGCCCGCGGCGCACCGAACACCTCTGTCTCCGGTTTGAGCGCCGTGAGGAACATCCACACGAACGGGAACGCGAAGATCGCTGCCACCACCGCGATGGCCCCGGTGTTCAGCCAGGTCGCCACCTCACGTCGACGAGTGGCACGCGCACGGACCTGAGGCACGCCGTCACGCATAGTTCACCCACCTGCGTTGCCCAGCGAACTGCACAGCCGTGATGAGCATGACCACCAGGAAGAGGATCCACGCCAGCGCTGAGGCGTACCCGAGCCGGTCGAAGACGAACCCGTTCCGATAGAGGTAGAGCACGAAGGTGTTGGTCGCCTCACCGGGTCCACCCTGGGTGAGGAAGAGCGGCTGCACGAACACTTGGAAGGCCCCGATCATCGTCATCGTCGATGCGAAGAACGTCGACGGCGAGAGGATCGGGAGCGTCACGTACCGCACCCGGCTCCATGCGCGGGTGCCGTCGATCCGGGCCGCCTCCATGATCTCCCGTGGAATCCCCGACAGGCCGGCGGAGAGCACGATCACGTTGTAGCCGAACGACTGCCACACGGACATGACGATCACGGAGAGGAGCGCCCAGCGCGAGTCCGAGAGCCACAGCTGCCCGTCGATGCCCGCCGTGGCGAGGGTGGCGTTCACCAACCCTCCCTCGGAGAGCATCAGGCGCCACACCAGCGCGTTCGCGACCATCGGGGTGATCACGGGCAGGAAGAAGATCACCCGCCACAGTCCTGTGGCCCGCATCCTCGTCTGCAACCAGAGCGCGATCGCCAGGGCGAGCGCGAGGTTCGCCCCCGTGTAGACCACCGCGAAGATGACGGTGTTCACCAGGACTGTGTAGAACGTGGGATCGGCGAACAGCTTGACGTAGTTGCTCAGCCCGATGAACTCACGATCACCGAAGATCGGCCACTCGAACAGGCTGATCAGCGCCGATCCCACCAGCGGAAGCAGCAGGAACGCGCCGAACCCGATCGCACCGGGGGCGAGGAATGCCACCGCCACCCAGGATTCCCGGACCGGCCGGCGGCGCGAACGCGCCGGCCGGTCCATGGTGAGGGACGCCGTCATCAGCCTGCCGCCGACGCCGCCGAGTTCGAGATGAGCTCCATGATCTCGGCAGCCGTCATCTCGCCCCGGTATCCCTGGGTGGCGTACTGCGTGGTCAGCGTCTCCACCTGGTTCCACGTCGGTGTGGTGAGCTGGGCCGTGGCGTTCCCGAGCAGTGCGGCGATCACGTCACCGGCCCCCTCGGCCTTGCCTTCCTGCCATGCGGGGAGGGCATCGATGCGCGCCGGGACGATGCCGCGCTCGGCGGCCTGGGTCTCCTGCACGCCCTGGGACGTGAGCGCGACGATCGCCTCGAAGGCTTCCTCCGGACGATCGCAGTTGCTCGCGATCCCGAAGCCGGAGCCGGCGGTCATCGCCGTGGCCTCACCGGAGGTGCTCGGCACGATCGTCAAACCCATCTCGAACTCGGCCGATTCGGCGAACGTGCCGTACATCCACGGGCCTTCGATGAGCATGTCCACCTCCCCGTTGATAAAGGCCTGCTGCGCCAGTTCGCCGGAGTCCGAGGCTTCGGGAGCGCGGGCGACCTGCTCGACGGCCACGAGGTCGTAGTAGCTCTGCATCTGAGCCACGAACTCCGGATCCGTCAGCGCCAGCTCACCGTCCTCAGTGACCGCAGGGACGCCGTCGGCCAGTGCCCACGCGTTCGGGATGAAGATCCCTGGCGTGATGGCAAGGGCATAATCCTCACCATCGGTGAGCGCACGGGCGTCGTCGAGGAACTGCTCGCGCGTGTAGGTCGTAGTCGGCAGGTCGAGGCCGGCCTCGGTGAACGTGTCCTGGTTGTAGTACAGGACGATCGGCTCGGCGTCGTACGGGATAGCCCGGACGCTTCCATCTACGGTCATCCCCTGCAGCATCGACGCGTCGATGGCATCGGTGTCGAGATCTTGCTCGGCAATCAGGTCGTCCAGGGGCATGAGCAGGGCCTCGAGCTCCTGCGCTCGTGCCGCCTGCGTGGTGAGGATGCAGGGCGGGTTGTCCCCGGAAAGACGGGTCTTCACCTTCGTCCAGTAGTCGGTGAAGCTGGGGCCTTCGACAGTGATCTCGAGGTCCGGGTCCACCTCCTGGGCGCCCGCGATGAACGAGTCCCACTGGGCTTGGTCGGACTCGCCGCTGACCCAGGTATACATGGTGAGCGGACCGTCGTCGGGGGTCTGGGAACCGCCGCCGGAACATGCGGCGAGGGCGAGCATGGCCGCAGCCGAGGTCGAGGCGAGGGCAGCGCGGGTTCGGTTCGAGCGATTCAGTGGCACGGGAGACTCCTTCGTCAGTGCAGCAGGGTGGGACAGTCAGCGCAGATCGATCGCGATCACGTCGAGGACGCCGGACGGGCTGTCGGGAGCGGCGATGCGGAGTTCGCCGAGATCGCGATCGGGGTCGGCATCGGGGCCGAGGTGGTAGTCGTGCTCGAGCTCGAGTCCGTCGGCGAGTCGGTAGACGCGCTGCACCCGCCCGATCGGGATACCGCGGACCGCGAACTCGCCGACCGGTTGCATGACCAGATGCAGGTACAGGCGTCCGGGTCGGGTCGTCGTCGGACCGTGGAAGTCCACCGCCTGGGTCGGGGCCACTCCGATCACGGACTCGGCGTGCTGAGACATCCAGGCGCCGATCTGCTCCAGCAACGTCGTCTGGTCCGGGTTCAGCGAGCCGTCGCCGCGCGGACCGATGTTCAGCAGGAGATTGCCGCCGCGGCCGGCCACATCGCACAGTTCGGCGATCAGCCTGCGGGCGCTCTTGTTCCGCACGTCGTCCGGGCGCCACGCCCAGTAGTCCCCGATCGTCTGGCACAGCTCCCAGGGCCCGTCCGGCGGCACCAGCGGGTACGCCTGCTCGGGCGTGGCATAGTCGCCTTGGCCGAGGAGCCGATCGTTGATCACCACGTTCGGTTGCAGCGACTTGATCAGTGCGCGCAGATCCTCGGACTGCCACTCGGCGATCGTTCGCTCCCACTGACCGTCGAACCAGAGCAGGTCGATCTGCCCGTAGTCGGTGAGCAGCTCGGTCAGCTGGCCACGGAGATAGTCGCGGTAACGCTGCCACGCAGCGTGATCGGCGCGCCGGTGCTCTTTCGTTCCCGGGCGCGTGTTCACCTCGACGCCGTCACGCACGCTCCAGTGCTCACCCGGATACGGCCTGTCGGCGTCCGTGAAGGCCGGGTAGTCGGGGTGATTCCAGTCGGAGAGGGAGTAGTACAGACCCACCCGGATCCCCTCGGCGCGCATGGCATCCACGTACTCCCGAGTCAGGTCCCGGCCTGACGGGGTGCTCGCGACTGAGAAGTCCGAGTGAGCCGAGCGGAACATCGCATACCCAGCGTGGTGGCGCGCGGTGAAGACCGCATACGTAGCACCGGCCTCGCGAAGCAGCCGTGCGAGTGCCGGGGCGTCCCACTCTGTGGGGTCAAAAGTGGCCGCGCTGGACTGGTACTTCTCGACGGAGACGTGTTGCTCGGGCACAGACGTGGTCGGGATCCCCGCGCCACCCACCAGCGGCCAGGAGATCTCCAGGCCCTGCTGACTGGCGTGGTCCCAGTGGATGAAGACGCCGAATCCCGCACCGGTGAACCACTCCCCACCCGGGATCTGGCTGACGGCCCTGCTCAGTGCTGCAGTGCTGGTGTCACTCACGACGTTGACGCCTCTCTTCGTTGAGCCTCTTTCCTATAGGATAGATGCTACGGGATCTGAGAACAAGATGGGAAGACATGACGGAGCCAGCCAGACTCCGGCAATCCCACCGCCATCGACCATCAGTGCAGCCCGGATAAAGTGGCTGGGAGACAAGGAGGCCACCACATCGCCTGCACAGGACTGAGCGCGTTTCCCCTCACCCCGATGCGTGACGACGCCGTGGACGAGCGCGCGTTCGCTGCCCAGGTCGCTCGGGTGGCGGCGTCGGGCGTCGACTCGATCGGCGCGCTGGGGTCGACCGGCGTGTACCCCTATCTGAGCCGCGCCGAACGGGCGCGGGTGGCCCGGGTGACCGTGGAGCATGCCGACGGCGTCCCGGTGATCGTCGGCGTCGGATCGTTGCGGACCTCGCACGTGCTGGAGCATGTCGATGACGCCGTGGAGGCAGGTGCCGCGGCAGTGCTGCTGCCCGCGATGTCCTACCACCCGCTCACCGATGACGACGTGATTGGGCTCGTGGAGACGGTTGCGGCGCACAGCCCGGCGCCGGTGATCGTCTACGACAACCCGGGAACGACACACATCACCTTCACGCAAGAGCTGTATGCGCGGGTGGCACGCGTGCCAGGGGTGGTGTCGATCAAGATTCCCGGGGTACCGACCGAGCCGGCGGCGGCGCGTGAGCACGTCGCGACGATCCGTGGTGCGGTGAGTGAGGACGTCACCATCGGCGTCTCCGGCGACCCGTTCGCCACGGCCGGGCTCGCCGCCGGGTGCGACGCCTGGTACTCGGTGATCGCCGGCACCGTGCCCGAGGTGGCGGTACGACTGGCACGCCCGGCGCTGGCAGGCAACGCTGCGGAGGCCGATGCCGAGAACGCGCGGCTGGCACCATTGTGGCAGCTGTTCACCGAGATGGGAGGCAGCATCCGGGTGATCGCCGCCATCGCCGAACTGCTCGGGATTGCCGAGCAGCCGTGCCTCCCGCTCCCGATCCGCGGGCTGGACGGGGAGCAACGACGGCGGGTGGCGGCGGTGCTCGAGACGCTCGACCATGCGGCGGAGCCCGACCGGGATGAGTGAGGCGCGCCCGGGTGAGGGGCACCCGAGTGGCTCGCCGCCCGAGCAGGGCAGGTCGCCGTCCGACGGTGACGCACAGGGCGCGGCGCCTCCCGGGGCCACCCCTCCACCGACGACCACCTCGCGGGTGGCGCTCGCACGGTGGCTCACCTCCTACGCCAGCTTTGCCGTCCCGCAGGCTGCCGCACCGATCGCGTTCGCCCTCGTGGCGCTGCCACTGACTGGGACCGCAGACAGCGGTGCCGCCATGGTCCTGGCGATGACCGCCGCCCAGGTGATCGGCGCGGTACCGGTCACTCGGATCACTCGCAGGATCGGGACGACCACCTCGGTGCGATTGTTGGTGGCGATCCGGACCGTCGCGCTCGTCGCGGTGGCCCTGCTGGCGCACCTGGCGGCACCTTTCCCGTGGCTGGTGGCAGCTGCGGCTGCGGCCGGACTGGTCAGCGGTGCGGCCTACGGTCATCTACGGACGACGCTCAATCATGTGGTTCAGCCCTGGCGGCTGCCGCGCGCACTCGGGATCGCGGCGACCATGAACGAGGTGGTGTTCGTGAGCGCTCCGGCGCTCGCCTCGCTGCTCGGCTCGATCTCCGCACCAGCCGCGGTGCTCGCGCTGGCTGTGCTCGGGGCGGGGTCGTTCGTGCTCGTACCGCGGGTCGCGTCGGCGGCACCATCGACGCCGAAGTCGGCGCAGGAGATCTCGGCGACCGCCGCAGCGTGGTCAACAGTCAGCTCGGAGACTGCTGCAGACGCTACTCCGACCGAGGCGGCCGCACCTACCCGGCGGAGACCGGCAAGTCTGATCACGCCCGAGATCGCCCTGTGGTTGCTGTGCGCCACCGCCGGGTCCGCAGCGGTGGCGGGGATCGAGGTGGGCGCCGTGTCCCTAGCCATCCGCTTCGGGCTCACTCCGGCGGCCGGCTTCCTTTTCGCTACGACGCTCTGCCTGGCCTCGGTCGCCGGCGGCATCTGGGTGAGCGCCCGGAACAGGACATCGCCCGCGGTCACCGTGGTGGTGCAGTTGCTGGTGACGACGGTCGGCACCCTGCTGATCGCCGTTGGTCCGGCGTTGTGGACGACGCTGCTCGGTGCGGTGCTGGTCGGGGCACTCCTGGCTCCACTCGGAACGCACTACTCGCTGACCCTCGATCGCCTAGCGCCCGAGCCTCGACGGGCGGAAGTCTTCGCACTGCTGCGCACCGCGCAATCACTCGGGATCATCGCGGTGAGCGGGCTGCTCACCCTCACCTCACTCCCGGTAGCACTGGCCGGGTCAAGCGTGTTGATGGCGGTGGCCACCCTCGCGGCCGCGAGCGGACTCTGGCGGTCCAGGAGGCTTTCCGCGTATCGCCCCTGAGGTGGTGGGAGCGGCGGGTCACCCCACCGCGCATCCATGGCGGGTGTCACCCGGACGGGTACCGAGGCCTAGCCACCCGACGGAACCTATGGCCGCGCCACCCGGACGGCACCTGTGGCCGCGTTAGCCAGCCGGTCACCGGTGGGCGGGCACCGGGACCAACCGCCCGGCACGCTCAATGGGTGGACTACTCGTCTCACTTCCTGGCAACCCCGCCCTTTGCGAGGCGCTGCCGAGACCGCGTGCTCCAGGGGCGTATCTGTGGACAACCGTGGTCGAGCGCAACGTTGTGCGGCATCCACCCGCGGCTGTCCACAACCGCACACGCGATGCACCATTGTCCACAAGTAGGACGCGGATTTTTCCGCGTAATACCAACGAAAAATGTTGCTCTACACGCACGCCCGTTCTAGGCTGAGAGCACGCCCCAACCACACATCACACACCGCTGAGGAGGTGCCCGGTGACCACCACGATCGACACCCACCCGGGCACCGAGCCGACCGACACCATCACGGTCGTCAGTGCCCCGGAGCCGACCAGCAACACGGGCACCAGCACCAGCGACAGCTGGATCGACACCGGCCGAGCTGGCGACCGTGATGGCCAGGGCACCCGTCCCACCGCCAGCACGACGAGTGAGGTGGCGGCTGCGCAGGTCGAGCACCGCCTGGACCAGATCACCGCCGAGCTGGACGCGCTCGTGCAGATCGACCTGCAGGAGCTCGCCTCCGACCGGCTGACCGGACTGGTCGACCAGGTCGAGAGCGTCGAACGACGCCTGCACGCCTTCACCCACCAACTGGCCACCACCATCGAGGCTGACGGCACGTGGGCCCTGACCGGCTACCGCAGCCTGCCTACCTGGTGGGCGGGCCACACGCGCCGCCGCCTCGGCCCCACCCGCACCCGGATCCGCACCGCCACCCTGCTACGCGACCACCTCCCCCTCACCCAGGCAGCACTCGCAGCCGGCACGATCAGCGACGATCACGCCACCCTCCTCGCTCACCACGCCACCAGGACACCCGTCCTGATCAGCCAGCTCACCGACCCCGACATTGGCGAAGCATTCCTCGTCCGCCAAGCCACCCTGCTGGGTGCCGACCAGTTCCGCCGCGCCCTCCAAGCCTGGGCCATCCGCGCCGACCCCGAAGCCGCTGACCGCAACTGGGTCGCCGACGCGGACAAACAACACCTCTTCGTCTCCGAAACCCTCGACGGCTACGCCCTCAACGGCTGGCTCACCCCCGAGAACGGCCACGCCCTCAGGATCGCCCTCGAAGCCATCGTCGGCGTTCCCGACACCAGCGACGACCGCAGCCCCTCCCAACGCCTGGCCGACGCGCTGATCACCCTCACCCACCTCACCCTGGACTCCGGAACGCTGCAGCCCGGTGCTCGAATCCGGCCGCACACCACCGTCACCGTCGACGCCCACACGCTCCACCGCTTGGTCACCGACCACACCAGCGGCACCAACGAGGAACACCACCGCCGCAACGACACGAACCTCGCAGGTAGCACAGGCGACCCCGCCGATTCGGGCTGCAGCGCACGCCCACCGACCGGCCCCGGCCCTGGCGCCGAGACTGGCGCGGGTACTAGCGCCGGTACCGGCACTCGCACCAGTGAGGTGCCCGACGGCACCACCATCGCCACCCGGATCGACTACACCGCCATGACGGGTACCGAGCCCGCCATGCTCGATGACGGCACCCCACTGAGCCCCGCGCAACTCGCCCATCTCGTGTGCGGCTCCGAGTTCACCCGCGTCATCTTCGACCCCGAGGGCCAACCGCTCGACGTCGGACGGGCCCAGCGGCTACACACCCGCGCACAGGCCACCGCCATCGTCGCCCGCGACAAGCACTGCGCCTACCCCGGATGCACCGCACCACCAGGCTGGGGCGAGATCCACCACAGCATCTGGTGGTCCCGCGGCGGACACACCAACACCCACCACGGCATCCTGCTCTGCCGGTGGCACCACCGGGTGGTCCACCAACGCCAGATCGCCATCACCAGACACCACGACCACTGGCACTTCACCCGAGCAGGCGGACATCCCATCAGCTACCGCCACCCACCGCCCTGCGAACAGCCCCACTGGGACCCACCACCGCGAGAACCAGCCCTGCTCGAGTGAAAGCGTTCCCGACCGACCGGCGCGCACCGATGTGTCATGACGTGTCACGGTTCCCGGTGACCGCTGACGGTGCGAGCGGGCCCGTCCTCGGCCGGCGCGCAGTTCTGGCCGAACTGGCGCTCCAAGCCCCCTTCGTCGTCCCGATCTGCACCAGGACCGACACCGCGACCCCACCACCCGGTCCAACTCTCTGAGCACGCCGACACCACCAGCCCATTCCCCAGGCAACACCCAGCCGCCAGGGCTACCCTGACTCGCATGACCGAGGAAGCGACGCGGGACGAGCCCTCCACGAGTTCACCCCGGATCCCCGTCACCCTCTCCAGCGTGAGCGTGTATCCGCGCAAGACGCCGTACGCCTTCGAGATCGCCGCCGAGCTCGGCTACGACGGGCTGGAGCTGATGGTCTGGTCCGACCCGACCAGCCAGGACGTGAAACATCTGCGGCGCCTCGTCCAGCGTTACGACCTCCCGGTCCGGAGCGTGCATGCGCCCACGATCCTGCTCTCCCGCCGGGTGTGGGGCTCGTCTCCCCGAGGCAAGCTGGACCGCACCGCCGACCTCGCACGCGAGCTCGGCGCGAGCACGGTGGTCGTGCACCCGCCATTCCGCTGGCAGTACCGCTACGCCCGGGGCTTCGCCGAGCACGTCCACGAGGTGAACGCCGAACCGGACCTGACGATCGCCGTCGAGAACATGTACCCCTGGCGCGGCGGCAAACGGGAGATGAAGGCTTACCTTCCCGGCTGGGACCCGACGGAGCACGACTACGACCAGGTGACCCTGGACGTCTCCCACGCCGCCGTGGCGCGGCAGAACAGCCTCGACCTGCTCGACGTCTTCGCCGACCGGCTGGCACACGTGCACCTGGCGGACGGGACGGCGTCGATGATGGATGAGCACCTCGTACCCGGCCGGGGCGACCAGCCGTGCGCCGACCTGCTCGGTGAGCTCACCCGGCGAGGCTTCGCCGGGGACGTGGTGATCGAGATCCAGACCCGCCGCGCCCGCACAGCCGCCGAGCGGGTGGCCGACCTGCAGGCCTCACTCACCTTCGCCCGCACGTACCTCGACCCGGCCCACCAGGTGGACTACACCCCTCCACCCGGGCCGCACCACCGGCACCTGGACGCCTGGTGAGCTGAGGGAATCTAGCCACGGCCGAGCCACACGTTCTCGCACAGCAACTGCCCCGAACCGCTACTTGGCGCGGGTACCGTGGGTGCAGCACGCTCTCCTGCCTCCCACCGAAAGACTCCTGCTCAGGTGACCGACGCGCTCCCCGGCGGCACGCCGTACGAGATCCTCGGGGTGCCCCGCGACGCACCCGCCGAGACGCTCCGGCGTGCCTACCGCCGTCGGTTGCGGGAGACGCACCCTGATACCGGCGGCAGCGCCGACGGGTTCCATCAGGTGCAGCAGGCGTGGGAGCTGGTGGGCACACCCGCGGCACGTCGCGCCTATGACGCGCGCTCGGCGCGCACCACCCGCCCCACGGACCGGTCCAGGAGCGCCTCGCCCGCTCCGTCGGCGAGCACGCCCGACGACGGCCCTCGGGTCTGGACGGCGGGGCGCACCTCGGGCGAGGCTCGCCCCCGCCCGAAGGCCCGTAGCCACGGACACCCCGGCGGATGGTCCCGAGAGCGGTACCTGACCCTGTTACGCGAATGGGTGGGCCGCGGGGTGGACATCCCCGATCCGTACGACGCCACCTTGGTCGCCCGTGCCCCGCGGGAGATCCGGCACGCCCTCGCCGATGCGCGTGCGGAGGAGGCCACCGCCCGGGAGCTCGCCACCTTGGGCTCGGCGTTCACGATCTGGCACGACGTCGCCACTGCTCGCGGTCACGAGGGGTGGAGCCGCGACGCCGGTGCCCCCCGGACCGACCCGGCCAAGCTCGACCATGTGATCCTGGGCCCGACCGGGCTGATCGTCGCGCAGTCGGAGGACTGGGGAGCGCCCGTGCGGCGCAAGGGCAAGGAGCTGGTCAGCGAGGGGCTCGCTGCCGGGGAGCGGCCGGTCAAGGCACTCACCCGGCGCGCTCGGGTCACCCGCAGCTGGGGCGTACGACACTCGGCGCTGCTGCTGGTGCTCGAGGACTCTCAGCTCGAGGCCATGGCCGTCCCGCTGGGCGGCAGCCGCGGGGTACCCCGGTTCGCGATCCGCCGCAGCGCCCTCGCGGGCACGCTCACCGTCGGCCTGCCCGGTGTGCCGATCGTTGCTGAGGACCAGATCTTCGACCAGCGCACCCGGCTGCACCAGGCGATTCGGTTCGCGTGAGCCCACGGCCGGCCCCGTCTACCCCGTCTGCCGAGGAAGAAGCGAGCGTCGGCGACGAACCTCACCGCCAGTGCGGTCAATCTCGCTCACTCAGTGAGATTTAGGCGAGATCGCGCGCACTCGCTGCGGCATAGGAGGCCGGGATCGCGGGCGGAACAGGATGACGCCACTGCCTGCGCACCGCCACCAGCAACAGCGCCGAGATGGTCATGACGCCGACCATCACCCCGGCCATCGCCTGGGCGGTCCCGCCGAGCAGCCCGCTCACCGGGGAGACCAGGGCACCGAGCACGAAACCCATCGCCCCGTTCAGGGCGGCGGCCGACCCGGCCCGGTGGCCGTTGTGCTCCAGCACGATCGCGGGCACTGACGGCATCACGAAACCCACGGTGCCCAGGGTCGGCACGAGCAGCGCCAGCAACAGCCAGAACCCTTCCCCCTCGGCCACCACCAGGGTCACCACGAACAGGGCCAGGGTAAGCAGCCAGCCCACGGTGATGGCCGCCGTCACGATCCGTTCCGGACGCATCCGCCGTACCAGCGCACCGTTGATCTGCGAACCCGCGGTGACGGCCAGCGCACCGGCACCGAAGATGTAGCCGAACTGGCTCTCGGTGAGCCCGAAGCCCTCCTGGAACACAAACGTGGAGGAGGAGACGTAGGTGAACATCGCCCCCATCGCGAAGGCGCCCATCAGTACCGCTCCGATGAAGGACCAGTCGGTGAGCAGCGACCGGTAGGAGGCGAGCGCGGCACCGATCCCGCTGCTCCGGCGGCGCTCCCGCGGCAACGACTCCTTGAGGAACACCCACGCCACGACCAGCATCAGTACCCCGAACACGGCGAGCACCCCGAACATCATGCGCCAGCTGCCGAAGCGCAGAATCTGGGCACCGAGCGTCGGCGCCAGGATCGGGGCCACGCCCACCACCAGCATCAGCCGGGAGATCACCGTGCCGATGCCCATCCCGCCGAACCGGTCCCGCACGACGGCCAGCGCGAGCACCATGCCGGCGCCGCCGGTGAGGCCCTGCACCACCCGCAGGAGGGTCAGCGCCTCCACGTTCTGCACGCCGATGATCGCGAGCGAGGAGAGCACGTACACCGCCAGCGCGATCAGCAACGGCCGGCGCCGGCCGTAGGAGTCCGAGAGCGAGCCGATCACCAGCTGCCCCACCGCGAGGCCGGCCAGGGTGGCCGTCATCGTCAGCTGCACCTTCGCCGGGGAGGTGTCCAGATCGGTGACGATCTGCGGGAAGGCAGCGAGGTACAGGTCGATGGTCAACGGGCCGATGGCGACCAGCGCGGACAGCAGCAGCACGAAGCCGAACCCGAGGCGCTCCCGGGTCGGCGCAGGGAAACTCATAACGGCGGCAACACCGGCCCCGCCGCCCCTGTTCCCCTCCCAGCGAAATCCGACGTCGATCTGGCTGTGGCATGGGTCACAGTGGATGGCGCGCTGCTACTCGATGGCGATATCGGTGAGCCGCCACGCCTCGTCGTGGGGGTTCACGAGCTGAACGGTCACGGTGTCCTGCACGGCCAGTCCGGCGGGGTAGATCAGCACCGAGGTCCGGGTGTCTCCGCCGTCCAGCCGGGAGAAGGTGGCCAGGTCCGTCAGAGGCACGACGGCGTCCGGTTGCGCAGGTGAGGCCCCGTGCAGTGCCGGGATGGTTGCCGTGCTGCCGTTCATGACGGCGACCCCCGCCATCGTGCGCAACGTGTCCAGCCCCGCGGGGCCGGCGAACGTTCCTTGGTACACGGCCGGGCCGGCCACGGAGTCGACCGCATCGTCGGTGGCGGTGGTGTGCAGCTCCACCACCAGGTGGTCGTCCACGATCCTGGCGGTGGGCGCCTGGATCAGGAAGCTGCGGTTGCCCACCTCCCACTCGATGCCCTCGGCACCGGTGGCCTCCAGTCCCTCGAACTCGATCGGTTCGGTGGCCTCGACCACCTCGGCGGAGGCGGGTGTCTCCACGACGAGCTCCACCCGTCGGTTCGCGGCTCGGCCGCTCGAGGAGGAGTTGTCCGCCACCGGTTCGGTCTCGCCACGTCCGGACACCTCGAGCGGATAGACCTCGGTGTCGATCAGGTCTTCCAGCGTCTCGGCGACGGCCGCGGCCCGCCGTTCGGAGAGGTCCTGATTGTGCGCATCGGAGTCCCGGTTGTCGGTGTGGCCGATCACCTGGACGGGTCCGGGCTCGCGCTCCTGCACGTCTGCGGCGGCTGTCTCGATCACCGCGAGCGCGTCGTCTGTGAGTTCGGCGGAGTCCACGTCGAAGAGCACGTCTGAGCCGAGTGCGATAGTCAGGGACTGGTCGCTGCGCTCGGTGCGGGTGGTGGTGACCATGTCCACCGAGAACTCCGAGAGCGAGGCCACGTCGGCGGAGGCGACGTCGTCGATCGGGAGTTCCTCGTCGCCACCGGCGGCGGGCACCTCGGCGTCGATGACCGGGATGTCTTCCACCAGCCCGCCCTGGGGGACGAACAGCGTGAGCGCATCGGCACCGGGATCGCCGTAGAGCACCTGCAGGCGTTCCGAGCCGTCGGCGTTCTCGGCGGAGACAAAGATCGTCTCGTCACTGGCGTCGAGGGCGGGTGCGACGGCCTCCTCGTCGGGCAGGTCGAGCAGGCGGAGGCCCACCCAGTCCTGGAAGCTGGTGCCGCTTCGACTCGCCCACGGTGCCCTCAGGGCGCGGACGATTCCCCGGTCGGTCACCTCGGCCGGGTCGTCCGCCGTCATGTCGAGGGTGAGCACCAAGCCGGCATCGGTGCGCTCCAGCGGGAGCACGTCGGCGGTCACGGTGGCCGGGCCCAGCCCGATCTCCACCTGGGCGACCGAGGCTTCCGGGTCCACGCTCTCGGCATCCTCGTGCTCACCGGCTCCGGTCTGGTCAGTCCCGGTGGGCTCGTCCGGTTCGGAGGTGCAGGCCGCGAGCAGCAGGCATGCGGCGAGAGCCTGTACGGCGAGCTTCTTCATCGGGCCACGGTATGACACGCAAGCGTCGATCCTTCAGACAAAACACTCGCCCCCGTCAGCGACAATGGATCACGCCCGACCCGCCGACCCGAGCCAGCGAACGAGTGAGCGAGACCAACCCCCGCCCCGAGCACCGGGAGCGCCCGAATCACCAGCCGAGGCGCCGCGGTCACTCTGGCAACCCCCGCCGTGGCCGCTCGGGCGACCCCAAGCGCAGGCCGAACCCGAAGCGCCAGGGCTACCGGCCGCCGTCGCCGGAGTTGATCGCGAAACGGGAAGCCGCCCGCCCGGCCATCTCCTATCCAGCCCAGCTCCCCGTCTCCGCCCGCGCCGAGGACATCGCCGCCGCCATCCGCGACCACCAGGTGGTCATCGTGGCCGGGGCCACCGGATCCGGAAAGACCACCCAGATCCCGAAGATCTGCCTGGAGCTCGGGCGCGGGATCCACGGCACCATCGGGCACACCCAACCGCGCCGGATCGCCGCCCGCACGGTGGCCGAGCGGCTCAGCGAAGAACTCTCCGTCGAGCTCGGCGGCGTGGTCGGCTACCAGGTGCGGTTCACCGACCAGGTCTCGCCGACCACGCTCGTGAAGGTGATGACCGACGGCATCCTGCTCGCCGAGATCCAGCGCGACCCGCTGCTGCACCGGTACGACACGATCATCGTGGACGAGGCGCACGAGCGTTCCCTGAACATCGATTTCCTGCTCGGTTACCTGCACCAGCTGCTCCCCCAGCGGCCCGACCTGAAGGTGATCGTCACCTCGGCCACGATCGACTCGGAGCGGTTCGCGGAGTACTTCAGCACGACCGCCGGCGAGGTTCCGGTGATCGAGGTGTCCGGGCGCACCTACCCGGTCGAGGTGCGGTACCGGCCGTTGGTCCCCGATCTGGAGGACCCCGACGGCGAAGCCTCCTCTCCCGGCGGCCCACCCGAGCAGGGGGTCACCAACGGCGACGAGGCCATCGACCAGTCCACCGGGATCTGCCTCGCCGCCGATGAGCTGATGGCCGCCGGCCCGGGCGACATCCTGGTGTTCTGCTCCGGTGAGCGGGAGATCCGCGACGCCACCGACGCGCTCGCCTCCCACTTCGGGCACCGGTACGTCAAGGCCGGGATGGTGAGGTCCTCCGCCCACGCCGCCGACGCCGTCGAGGTGGTGCCCCTCTACGCACGGCTCTCAGCAGCCGAGCAGCACCGGGTGTTCGAGAAGCACACCACCCGCCGCATCGTGATCGCCACGAACGTGGCCGAGACCTCCCTGACCGTGCCGGGCATCCGGTACGTGATCGACACCGGCACCGCCCGGATCTCCCGGTACTCCAACCGCACCAAGGTGCAACGCCTGCCGATCGAACCGGTGAGCCAGGCCAGCGCCAACCAGCGTGCCGGCCGGTGCGGGCGCGTGGCCGACGGCATCTGCATCCGGCTCTACTCGGCCCGGGACTACGACGGCCGCCCAGAGTTCACCGAACCGGAGATCCTGCGCACCTCGCTCGCCTCGGTGATCCTGCAGATGGCCGCCGCCGGTCTCGGCGAGATCACCCGGTTCAACTTCCTCGACTCCCCTGACTCGCGCGCCATCCGCGATGGCGTCCAGCTGCTGCACGAACTGGGTGCGATCGAACCGACCGCGGACGGCGGCATGAGTCGCCTGACCCGCACCGGCCGCCAGCTCGCGCAGCTTCCGATCGACCCCCGGATGGGCCGGATGATCGTCGAGGCCGCGACGCAGGGCTGCCTGCGCGAGGTGATGGTGATCGTGGCGGGCCTGTCGGTGCAGGACGTGCGCGAGCGCCCGGCCGAGGCGCAGCAGGCGGCGGACGAGAAGCACCGCCGGTTCGCCGATCCGACGTCCGATTTCCTCGCGATCCTGAACCTGTGGCGGTACCTGAGCGAGCAGCAGCGCGACCTCTCCTCCTCGGCATTCCGGCGCCAGTGCAAGGCCGAGTACCTGCACTTCCTGCGGATCCGGGAGTGGCAGGACGTGCACAGCCAACTGCGTCAGATGGTGAAGCAGCTGGGGCTTCCGCTGGGGCACGAGCGGCACGACCCGAGCGAGCAGACCAAAGAACAGGCCGAGAAGAACGCCGACGCCATCCACATCTCCCTCCTCGCCGGCCTGCTCTCCCAGATCGGCTCCTGGGACGAGCGCCGCCGCGAGTACGCCGGCGCGCGCGGCACCCGGTTCGTGATCTTCCCCGGCTCCCACCTGGCGAAGAAGAACCCCGCGTGGGTGATGGCCGGCGAGCTGGTGGAGACCTCCCGCCTGTTCGCGCGCACCGTCGCCCGGATCAAGCCCGAGTGGGCCGAACCGCTCGCCGAGCACCTGGTCAAGCGGGTGCACGCCGAGCCGTACTGGTCCGCCAAGCAGGGGGCGGCGATGGTCAAGGAGAAGGTGCTCCTGTACGGGGTGCCGATCGTGGCCGAGCGGGCGGTCCCGTTGGCGCGGGTGGACCCCGTCGAGGCTCGGGACACGTTCATCCGCCGCGCCCTGGTGGAGGGCGACTGGCGCAGCCGGCACGCCTTCGTGGCCGCCAACGCCGAGCTGCTTGCCGAGGCTGAGGCCGTGGCTGCCCGCGAGCGCCGGCACGACCTGCTCATCGACGATCAGGGCATCTACGACTTCTACGACGCCCGCATCCCCGGGGAGGTCGTCACTGCTCGGCATTTTGATTCCTGGTGGAAGAAGGCCCGGCACGAGTCCCCGGACCTGCTCGACTTCACCATGGAGCTGCTCATCCCCGAGCAGGAGCAGCTGGACGCTGATGCCTTCCCGGACACCTGGCACCAGGGCGATCTCACCCTGCCGCTGAGCTACCAGTTCGAACCGGGCACCGAGAGTGACGGCGTCACGGTGCACATCCCGATCGCGGTGCTGCACCAGGTACGCCCGGACGGCTTCGACTGGTTGGTGCCCGGCCTGGTGGACGAGCTCGTGGTCGCGACCATCCGCGCCCTGCCCAAACCGCTGCGCCGCAACCTCGTACCCGCCCCCGATGTAGCCCGTGAGGCGGTGGCGCGCCTGCCGGAGTGGGCCGAGGTGGCACCGGCCCCCGACGGCGCACCCTCCTTCCTGGATGCCTTCGCCAGGTGCGTGGCCGAGATGCGTGAGGTGACCGTGACCCCGGGCGATGTGGATGCCAGCCGGGTGCCGCCGCACCTGCAGATGACGTTCCAGGTGCATGGAGAGCGCGGTGCCGTGATGGGCACCGGGAACGATCTGGCGCAGCTGCAGCGCCGGCTCGCCCGGGAGTCCGCCGACGCCGTCCGTTCCGCCGTGCGCGGTGCGCTCAGCCAGGCGCGGGGCCCGGTGCCGAAGGAACCGAGCCGTGGCGCCGGCTCGGGCAGCGGGGCCGGCTCGGGCAGCGGGGCCGGCTCGGACCTCACCGGACTGACGCCCGGGCTCGCCGAGGAGTCCGGCCTGACCGACTGGCCCTCGCTGGACCACATCCCCACCTCGGTGACCTCGACAGGGCCCGGCGGGCTCGAGGTCCGCGGATATCCCGCACTCGTTGACGAGCGAGTGCGGGCGATTTCGGCTAAGTCTCAGCAGGTGAGCGAGAAGGCCCGCACTCGCGGAGTGGGGTTGCGGGTGCTGACCGATTCAGCCCACCAGGCCGTGGCCCACCGAGCCGGGGTCCGGGCGCTGCTGCTGGACCGGCTCGCGCTGGCCACGAACCGGGTCACCTCCCGGTGGAGCTCGGCGCAATCCCTGGCACTGGCGGCCAGCCCGTACCCGAGCACCGAGGCCCTGGTGAGCGACCTGCAGCTGGCCGCCATCGGCGGCCTCACCGCCGGCACGGACCTGGCGACCGTGCGCCGTCGGGACGAGTTCGAACAGCTCGTTGCCAGGCTGCGAGACGGCCTGGAGGACGAGGCGCACCGGATCGCGGCACTCGCCGCAGAGATCCTCACTCTCTCGCGCGAGCTGGACGGCTGCATCAAGGCGACCACCTCGATGGCCCTGCTCGATGTGCTCACGGACGTACGGGATCAGCAGCAGGCACTCATCGGCCCCGGCTTCCTCACCAGCACGCCGACCGACCGGCTGCCGCACCTGCCTCGGTACCTGCGGGCCGCCGTCGTGCGCCTGCAGAAGGCCGCGGACAACCCCCGCCGCGATGCCGACCTGGCCTGGCAGCTGAGCGAGCTGTCCGACGCGTGGTGGGCGGCCCGCCGCAGCACGGACGGCGACCCGGTGCGCACCGCCCGGCTGGAGCACGTGCGCTGGCAGCTGGAGGAGCTGCGGGTGAGCTTCTTCGCCCAGCAGCTCGGCACCGCCGAGCCGATCTCGGCCAAGCGGGTGCGCACAGCACTCGCGGCGGTCTGAGCGTCGATCAGCCGGGCTGCTCGGCGCTCCACTGCGACCGGCCGGATTCGGTCGTGGCCTTGTCGGCGTCGTCGACGAATCCGAGCGAGCGCGCCGCGCGAACGGCCTCGGTGCGGTTGCGCACACCGAGCTTGCGGTAGATGTTGCGCAGCTGGGTCTTGATCGTGTTCGGCGAGACGTGCAACGCGGCGGCCATCGCCCGGACCGAGTCGTCCCGGGCCAGCAGAATCACGACCTTGCGTTCCTGAGAGGTCAGCGGCTGCGTCTGGGCGGTCCCGCGCAGGCGGTCCCGCGCCGTCTGCAGGTCGGTCAGGTACTGGCGCGTGGCCTGGTCCACGGTGAGCTCGTCCGCGCGGGCGAGCAACGTCGTCATCGCCTCCAGCCCTTGCCGGGCGAACGGCAGGGAGATGCCGGAGGCCGCACCCAGTACCAGGGCATCCTCGAGGCAGGTGTGCGCGGACCTGTCCTCCCCCAGCTCCTCGTGCGCAAGCGCGAGCAGCACATGGATCCAGACGAGGTGTCGTCCCGCACGTGCACTGTCGGCGTCCCTCGCCCAGGTGAGAGCACGCACGGCCGCATCGGTCTGGCCGAGCTGCATCAGCGCCCGGGCCCGGTACACCTCCACGTAGTAGTGCTCGGGCTCGGTCCCGTGCGCCTCCTCGATCATGTCCAGAGCGCGCCGCGCCTCCCCTGCGGCGAGCAACGCCTCGGTCCGGTAGGAACGCAGTTGCTGCATCTGGGAGTCGGACAGGTGGTCGCGCCGGGAGGAGGCGTCGATGATCGCCAGGTGATTCAACGCGATCCGGGGGGTACGCAGCACGCTGTGGGCGATCACGCGGGCCTGCATGTCGAGCAGGTGCACACCGATCGGGTCGTCCAGCACGGGACTCCAGGGCCGGTCCATCAAGCGCCGCACCATATCGATATCGAGCCGGCTCAACGCGATCGACAGGCGCCACGCCCGGGCCGGCAGCTCCCAGGTGGAGGACTGGATCGGGCCGGACTCGGCCATCAACCGCCACCACGCGGCGGTATCGGAGCTGGCGCTCACGGTCAGCGCGTGCAGCTCGTTCGCCAGATCACTCAGGCGTCGGTCGTGCTGCGCCAACCCACCGGTCCGGGCGCCACGAAGTACCGCTTCGGCAGTCGTTCCTTCGCCGACGCCGATGGCGGTCAGCCCCGTGTGCAGCTGCGCGACCACCCGGTCGCGAGGATCCAGGGTCAGGTCTTCGGCGAGCGCCTGGTGGGTCTGCAACGCCTCGGCATGGTGCCCGTTCGCCCGGTCCATCGCGCCCGAGATCACGTCGAGCATCGGGCCGATCTCCGCTTCCAGCTCGGGCGGGTGATCACCGACCCGGTCGAGCAGGTGCGCGGCGAGCTCTCGATCAGGGTCGGTGACATAGCCCGGGTATCCGTGATGGGTGGCGTCGACGATGGCGCGCACGTGGGCGAGCAGCACACGAGGGTCGGTGCCAGCGTGCACCATCCCACGCAGCCAGGTCCGCACCCGGGTAGCGGGGATGTCGGCGACCGAACGCCAATGCTCGGCGACGAGCTCAGTCGTCAGTGACGGTGTGCGTGCGGTGAGCGCCAGGGCGTCGGCCAGGTGCCCTCGCTCGATCAGTGCCGCGCAGCCCTGCCGTTGCAGCTCGACCACCCGGTCCTCCGGGATGTCGGTGGTCAGGCGGCGGGCCGCTGCACCGCGGATACCGCGAGGGAAACCGAACAGGTCATCGCCCTGCGGCAGGATCAGACCACCGAGCCGAAGCGTGTGCAGGACGGCCGCACCATCCTCGGCCAGGAGGTCCCACAGGACGGCGAGCCCCTGGGCGCTGAAACCGTCCGCGCTGGCGGTGAGCAGCCCGGCCTCCCAGATCGGCCAGGGCATCAGACCGTGGAAGGCGGACGTGGCCAGGCTCGACATCGCCACGTCGCACCCGTCGCGGACCGCTGCCTCGGAGAAGTGCCCGGAACGCTCCGCAGCTCGAAGCACCCCGCTCACGAACGGTGGTTGACCCGCGGTCGCCACCAGCACCTCGCGGCACTCGTTCGCATCCAGGGGAGCTCCCCGCGAGTGAGCGAGCTCGGCCACTTCCTGTGCCGTGAACGCCACCGTTCGACCGGTGATCACCGTGTCCGGACGGAGACCGAGGACGTCCAGCCCGTCCGGCCAGCCCCACGGACTCACCACGAGCAGCACCGCCTGCGGCCATCGCTCCCGCACGTTCCGGATCGCTTCGGCCTCGGCACGTCGGGCAGTGGGGACCGTCAGGACCACCACCTGCGGGGAGGGTGCGTCGTGCTCCGGGAGGACGGTACCGGGGGAGGTGAGACGCAGGACCGGTCCGGTGGCGGCGTCCGCCCACTGTTCAGCGACGGTGGACATCCCGCTGCCGTGCGGACCGCGCAGCAGGACCGTCGCTCCCTGGCGCAACGATGCCCCGAGGCGCACTACCCGCGGCCGGGCGTACACGGCGGGGTCCTCGCCCAACATCCGCTCCCCCCATTCCGGCCGATCGAGCATCGGATCGGCACCGTCCTTTCACCTACGTTCGATCATGGCACCGAGCACCCTGCTGTGCTCGGTCACGGTCCGACCGCCTGTGGTCGCCGTCACCACATGCCTGACCACGCGGGTGATGCGCGGGTGATTCGATGGTGAACGTGGCGCAGAACCCTGGTCCGACCTGTAGTCACGTGTCACTGTAGTCCCACGGCCACAGCACGTTCCGGTGACTCCCCCGCACCTGAGCGTCGTTCGCCGAGAGAGAGGCGCCGCACCTGGTGTGCGGTGCCTCTCTCACTTTCTCAGGGCAACAGCCGCCGCTGTCGTGCCATGCGGAGGGCAGTGGCCCGGTTCGTCGCACCGAGCTTGCGGTAGACCGCTCGGAGCTGGGACTTCACCGTGTTCTCCGTGACGTGCAGCGTCCGGGCCAGCTCACGCATCCTGCCGGTGTGCACGAGCTGCTCGAGCAGCACCTGCTCCCGCGTGCTGAGCGGATTGGCTCCGTACGACAACGCGACGAGGTCGCCGTGTGCCTGGGTCAGCCGGTCGACGTAGGTGCGGACGACGTCGTCGAGGTCGAGCTGCTCGGCCCGCCCGAGCAGCACGGTCAACGTGTCCAGGCCGAGCCGGGCAAACGGGAACAGGAGCACAGAGCGCTCGCCGGCCACGAACGCTGCCTCCAGGCTATGGTCCCCCTTCGCCGTGCAGCCGCGGGCATAGTGTGCCACCGCCAGCATCACCTGCGACCACACGATGAAGCGACCGCCACGTCCCGAGAACGATTGGACGACCGCGTCGAGCTCAACGACCACGTCGTCGTTGTGGCCCAGCGCCAGGAGTGCGCGGGCACGAGCCAGATGCAGCACGGCATTCGCTCGGCCACCGAGCTCGTCCGAGATGACGAGCTGATCCAGCAACTCGAGCCCCTCCTCGGCACGGTCGTTGAGGACGAGGAGCTCGGCATGCGTGGTCTCCAGCAGGCGGCGTTCGAACGGTGAGAGGGCGCGGGGAGCGAGCGCCGCCCGTACCCCGAGTACCCCGTCCAACGCCTCGGCGGCCCGGTGCAGCATACTCAGGCCGAGAGCCTCCGCCTGCACGTGCAGCAGGCCGAGTGCCAGCGGCTCCTGCACGCTGGTGGCTGCGGGGATGTGCGGATCCAGTGCCTGCGTGACAGACACGTCGAGTCGGAGTACGGCGTCGAGCAGGGCTACGGCCCGCGCGGTGATCGACTCATGGGTTCCCTCGCGGTGGGTCCGGTCAGCGCTCCTGCGCCACCACAAGGTCGGGTCGTCCAGGACGGTCCCCATCAACGTCTCCAGGTCCTCCGCCTGGTGCGCCAACCGGGGAGCGCCTCCCTCCCGCGCCCGCACCTGGGCCACCGAAAAACGATGCGCGGCTTCCGGCAGGTGGTCCACGGCCAACGCGCTCAGGCCCGCGTGCAGGTGGACCGCCGCCGGTACCGGTCCGAATCCGCTCGTGGTGGCGGCGAGCAGGGCGTGCTCGCGCTCCGCCTGTTCGTAGTCTCCCGTCGCCCGGTCCAGGGTTGCCCGGAGCATGCGCACCATGAGGCGGACGTTCTCACCCTCGTACTCGGCTGCGCGGCCGAGCAGAGCGTGAGCCCGGTCCACCACGTCTTTCGGGAGGGCACCGGTGTGCCCAGCATGGGTGCGATCTGCCCACGCACGAGCCGCAGCGAGCGCAATCCGGGGGTCGCGAGCGTCCGCGTGCTCCAGAGCGGGTAGCAAGACGGTCACCGGTACCTCCGTGAGGTGCTCCCAGTGGGGTGCCAAGGCCTCGTGCAGCAGTGTCGGTTCGACTCGACCCAGGGTGATGGCGTCGGTCAGCAGGCCCCGCTGCAGGAGGGTCTGCAGCGCACGTGCCAGGGCGGCACGCAGATCGTCTCGACGCGGCTCCGCTGCCTGGCGCAGGGCGTCGCGATAGCCCTGCGGGAGACTGAGCGAGCCAGCACCGTCCCGCTCAGCGATCAGGCCCGACGTGCGCAAGGTGCGCAGGGTGCCCGTACCAGGACCGCAAGCCCAGAGGGCACCCATGGCGGCCGTGCTCAACGGGTCGGCCCGGCCGGTGAGCAGGAGTGTGTCCGCCGCGGCGGGGAGCGAGCCGAGCAGATGATCGACGGCGGCCGTGCACCCCTGGGCGAGGCCCGCCTCGGTCACCTCGCCTGCCTGTGCTGCAGCCCGGACCGAGCGGGCCACGGCGAGGGCCAGACCACCGGTGCTGTGGTGGATGGCGGCGGCTGCCGCCTCGTCGAGCTCAAGTCCCAGCCGGTGCGCCCAAGCGACCACCTCGCGCACAGTGAACTGCAGCTCACTGCCGGAGATCACAGCATCCGGGCTGAGGCCGCTCTCACCGAAGGCGCCTGGCCAGCCGCTCGTGCTGAGCAGAGCCACGACGGCGTGGGGCCACGTCCGCTGGACGGTGCGGACCCGTTCGAGGTCAGTCGCATCGCCATGCAGCCGGATCGCCACAACGCCCGGATCAGACGTGTTCGTCCCTTCTGGTGGACCGACAGCCACGCCTGTGCGTTCGGCCCAATCGAGCAGGGCGGTGCGTTTACCGCTGCCGGGGGGTCCGTCCACCAGGAGGAAGCCGCCCGGACGTACCGTACGTTGGGCGCCTACACGCTCGCGGGGCACCCCCCGGCGACGCATCGGGGCGCTCGAGCCGGCGCGAGGGTTCCCGGCGGCCGCTCGTTCGTCCGAGGCTGTCACGGCTCGTAGCGTAACCGTGGCGGGAGCCAACGCGCTCCCCACGCGTATCGGGTGCCTGGCCCGCCACCGCGGGCACTGCGGTGACGGGCCAGGCGAGTGGCCGCTACCGTCAAAGGGGGAGAAAGAGGCAACGGCCACCGGGATCCATCGGCGGGATCAGCCGATTCGAGAACGGCTCCGATGGATCGTCAGGGCGGCACCCCGAAGGGCAGCCAACCCGGCTTGTGAGACGAGCGGTGCTGAGCGCCACACCGTCATGAGGTCCTGCGTCTCCATGCTGGAATCCCCTCTGATCGGTCCTGCTGGTGACGACCCGCACGGTGCATCGCGTGCCCGGCCCGTGTACAGACCAGTCTGCCGACCGACGCATCGGCGTGTCCGGCCGATCTCAGGTGATCCGCGGGTGATCTGCGGGCCATCCCACCCAGGGTGAGGTGAGGGTGACCCACACCGACCTGCGGACAGCCGACCGAGCGGGGAGGCAGGCTGCCGGATTTGACCTCACATCTCGGTCGACTCGTCCAGCCCGGTGGGTGACGGAGCCGAGATCGATCTCGGCTCCTCGAGCAGCCCACGCGCACGGCCCACGCGCAATGCAGCAACGCGGTTCGAGACGCCGAGCTTGCGGTACACCTGCGCGAGATGCGCTTTGGCGGTGCTCTCCGACACCGCCAACCAGCGGGCCAGGGTACGAGTGTTGGGTGCCTCGTGAAGGAGACGGAGCACATGGCGTTGGCGCTCACTCAGAGCTACTCCGCCGGGTTCACCCGCCACTGCCTCGCGCACCTGGACCAAGCGCGCGACGAAGCGACGTGTCTCGTCGTCCAGGTCCAGGTGCTGGGCCGCACTGATCAGGTCGTCGAGTGACTGCGGTCCCTGCCGGAGGAACGGGAACAGGATCTCCGCCTCGCAGCCGGCCACCAGAGCCATCTCGAGGCAACGATCGGCTTCGTCATCTCGTCCCATGGCCCGGGCAGCCAGGCTGAGCAGCACGTGTGCCCAGCACACGAATCGTCCGCCGGTCCGGCCGATGTCGGTCAATGCCCGGTGCACCGTGGTCGGCACCTCGTCGAACCGTTCCAACGTGAGCAACACCCGAGCGCGGCACAGGGCCAGGTCCAGGGGCGGAGGTCCCGCGATCCCGTCCGGAACCTCGTGCCAGGCCATCTCCTCCAGCACGTCGAGCGCATGCCTCCCGCGACCGGCCGCGGCAAGGAGATCAGCGTGTGCTGCCACCAGCATGCGCCGCTCCCGAGGTGAGGTCGGGCCGATCGTCGCGCGGAGTGCGCCGAGCACCTCGATCCCCTCCTCAGGTCGCTGCAGGGCGTTCAGCGCGAGGGCCTCGATCTGCACCTGGATCAGCGCGAGGGCACGGGGTTCCGCGACGGGCTCCGGGCGGAGCCGCGGTTCGAGGGCTCGCATCCTGGCGATGTCAGCGCGCAGCACGGCGTCCAGCAACAGGAGCTCGCGAGACGGCCCATCTCCGATCGCAGCCGTCGTGCTCGTGCGGGGAACGTTCTGCCGCCACCAGCTGCGCGGATCGTCGTCGATCTGGTTCAGCAAAGCCGCGAGATCCCGCGCGGTGTGGGCGAGCTGTGCGCGCTCCGCGTCGCCCGCACGCAGCATCGCGGTGGTGCAGTGCCCACGTGCTGCCGAGATCCGGGAGGCCGCGAAAGCGCTCAGCCCGGCATGGACGCGGATACTGACCGTGAGCTCGCCCTCAGGTTCTGCGCTTCGGAGCAGGGTCTCGAGGGTGGTCGCGGAGCGGTCCGCGTGGCCGTTCGCACGGTCGAGGATCGCCCTGAGCATGACCGTGGTACGGCGGGCCGACTCGTCGGTGAGGGCGCGCACCGCGGGCCCGTCGAGCAGCGCCTGGGCACGGCTGACGTCCCCCGATGAGACGTGCCCGGAGTGTCCGGTGTGGGTGATGTCCAGGTAGGCCCGGGCGGCCGCGATCGCCAGGTGCGGGTCCAAGCCAGCACGCCTCCCGCGTGCGGAGACTGCCTCCAGGAGCACCGGGGCGGGGACGTCGACGAGCCGCTCCCATCGCTCTGCCACCTGCGGGAGGACGGCTGGGCGTAGCGCTGGGACGCTGGCCATGCAGACAAGATCGTCGTACCGTCCGCGCTCGACCAGCTGGCTCACCGCCCTGGCGATCACATCGTCGCGCAGCCCCGGCTCACGATCTGCCAGCCGCCGGAACGCGTCCCGCAGACCGACCGGTAGCCGCAGCATGTCCAGCGTGTCAGCCTCAACGACCAGTCCGGCACCCCGAAGGCCCGAGAGCACCGCTGGCCCGTCCTGCACCGCCGACCACAGGATCCGCGCCGTGTCCGAGCACCCCCCGTCGGCCAGAGCCAAGAGCAGCAGTGGGCCGAGCAGCTCGGCCGAGTACTCCGCCTGCAGGAGCGCCACCCCATGGTCGCACCCGGAAGCCAGCGCGGATGAGTCCCACCGACCATCACCGGGGGCCGATTCCAGTGCGGCAGCCACGGCGCCGGGCAGCCCGCCGGTGGCCGCGATGACGCGAGCGGCAACTCGATCGGAGATATCGAGCCCGCGCGAGGCCGCCAGCGCCTGGAGGTCCGTTGCGGTGAACGCCAGTGTCGTACCCGAGATCACCCGGTCCGGGGCCAGGTCCGTGGAGCGCCAGCTCGTCGGCCACCCTGCCGTGCTCAGCACGATCACGACAGCCGTCGGCGACTGTGCTCGCACGACTCGAAGGGTGGCCTGGTCCACCGTGTCAGTGCGAACCAGCAGCACCTCGAGTGCGGAGCCCGCGGACGGTCCGCGACGGGCGTGCTGCGCCGACTCGGCCACGGGCAGCCACCGAGCGGACCGGCCACGAGCCTCGAGCCAGCGTTGCACCAGCGTCGCTTTCCCGCCGCCGGGAGGAGCATCGACGAGCACGATCGATCCAGGCGCGGCAAGGTCGAGCTCTGCCATCGCTGCGTCACGGTCCAGCATGATCCGTGCCTCCTCGCGCGAAGCCTCGGGCGGGGCGGTGGCACACAGGCCGGCCCCCGACCTGAACCCGTCTCACCGGGCCACCGATACGGCATCCTAAGACGCACGAGGCCCGCTCCGCGGGGAAACCGTGCAACGCATTCCCCCGCTCCTCACCCGTGCACCGGGGCGATGTCCGAAGGCCCCGCTATCGTCAGCGCCACGAACCACGAGGGAGGATCTATGCACCTGGACGACGTCGCTGACCTCGGGCGGCGGCTGCTTACCGCACACGGCCTGCACGAGTGGACCCTGACCTTCGACTCCGCCCGTCGGCGCGCCGGGCTGTGCCGCTACGACAGGCGCACCATCAGCCTCAGCCGGCACCTGATGCCGCTGCTGGACGAGGTCGCGGTGCGGGACACCCTGCTGCATGAGATTGCGCATGCCTTGGCGGGCCCTCGGAGCGGGCACGGACCCCGGTGGCGGGAGATCGCCGTCAGTATCGGCGCCAGCGGGCAACGCTGCCTCCCCGCAGATGCGCCAGCCCCACCGGCTCCATGGGAGGGAACGTGCCGCGCCGGTCACGTGCACCGACGGTACCGACGCCCCTCCCGGCCGCTCGCCTGTGCGCGATGCGCCCGCAGGTTCGCCCCCGAGCACCTGATCACGTGGCGCTTCCACGGCGAAGAGGTCGACCTCGGTCCCCGTTACCGGACCGCCCTGGCCGAGATCGGCCTACGTGCAGGGTGAAGCTCCCAGGGATCTCCCAGCACCAGCCCAGCCTGTTCGCTGGTTCGGCGAGCGTGAGGTGATCGTCGAACAGAAGGAGATCGCCATGCCGCACCTGCCTGAGCTGAGCAGTTTCCGGAACAGGACGCCGGGATTCGCCACGCCCGCGGCGGGACGTCCCAGCGTGCGACGCCGTCCCGACCGCGATGCCGTGGCAGTCCGTCTCGGCGCACAGGTGTACGGACCTGCCTCCCGCCCAGACGCCAGCACGCCCCGCGGCCCAGGAGTGCTCGGTAGATCTCGACGACCGCACCGCGCGATTCGCGATCACGATCACAACTCCTGTACCGCCGTAGCGTAGTGGGACCTGCCATTACCTGAGATGCTGGCTCCAGGGCAGTTCAGTTCCCGACCGCTCGACAGCGCACGCTCCCTCGAGCGAGTCATGGCCGATTCCCATCGAGGAGGTGCACGATCGTGAGCTCGGACCGTTGGCCCCGCCCCACGGGCCTCCCTCGACTTCCGCGCACCGTCGAGCTTGCCGACAACGTGCTGAACACTCTGGCGGCTCGGTGGCCGTTGACCGTGATCCGGGGGCCGCGGGGATACGGAAAGACCAGCGCACTCGCCGCCTGGCTGTCGTCGATCGAGGTCCCGGCCAGAACGATCTACCTCCCCCTCACGTCGGCCAGCAACCGGTCCCAGGGGTTCTGGGAGGAGCTCCACGACGGCCTGATCCGCTCCGGGCTGCTGCCGCAGACCGACACTGACTCGGAGAAGGCAGTAGGTGACCTGCTGGCATCCCCGGAACCGCTGACGCTCATCCTGGACAACTTCCATGAAGCTGGCATCGACAACGGTGCCGCCGAGATCGACGAACGCCTGATGTCGCTCCTGCAGCAGAACAAGGATCTGTTCGTCGTCACTGCTGGACGGATGCTGCGTTCCCTGGAGGCTGTCGGATCTCATTCGGTCGAGACGGCAGTCATCGGCCCCAAGGAGCTGAGGCTGACGGGACCGATGGTCCATCGTCTCGCGGGCCGCCTCGGCGTCGAGCTGAGCCTAACCGGCGCCGAGGAGTTGGCCGACGAGCTCGGCGGTTGGCCGTCCGCGATCCGTGCAGGGCTGTTCGGGTCCGCCGGTCACGATGAGTCAGGATCAGTGAACCGTGGCCTGATCGACGACTACATCGCCACCACGGTGCGCGAGGCCAGGTTCGAGAACGTCCGCTTATTCGTGCTTCGAACGGCGATCCCGGACGAGTTCGACGTCGCGACGGCCCGGGCGATCGACTCAGACGAGGCGGCGAGCCTGATTCGCCTGGTGCACTCCGCCGGGCTGCTTTCCGAGCGATTCACGGCGGACGGTCCCGTCTACGTCTACCCGCCGGCGGTTCGACGTGCGCTGCGTCGTCTCGTCCGCGAGTCCTACCCCGAGATCGAACGGGGAGTCCATCTCGCCCTGATGCGGCGCTGGCACGACCGGGACCGGCCGGCCCTGACCCTCCTGCATGCGGCACATGCGGGCGAGTGGCAGACCGCCCTGGGCATCGTCGACAGCGAGTGGCGGCGAATGCTGATCGAGGATCCCCTAGTACTGACCGACGCTGCGCGCTTGTTCCCGACATCGATGGCCACCGAGAGTCCCCGGCTGACGGTCGCGCTCGAACATCTGGCCTTCGTCGGGACCATGTCGTCGGCGTCGAAGTACGGCTGGTCCGGGGTGGAGTCGCCGCGCCTGAACACCGAGGTCGCAGCCCATCGTGCCGATGTGCGTGAGCAGGGCGACGATGAGCTGGTGGTGCTGACCCAGTGGGGCATCACCAGCATGATGATGGGGAATCTCGAGACCTCGTTGTACGCCTTTAGCCAGGCGCGTGCGTGCGCCATGCGCGAGGGGGAGGACGGACCCAGCGTGCACGTGGGGACGGCAGGGCTCGCGCTCGTGCACGCCCTGATGGGCGAGCCTGATGCGGCTCTGCAGTGGCTGGCCGATCCGGCACTGGAGCATCGCCTGGAGGATGCCGAGGAGCATCGGTCCGAAGATGTGGTGCGTTTGGTCGCGGCAACAGCGCGTGCGCTCGCGCACGTCGATCGCGCTGACCCAGAGGCCGCACGTTCGGTGGCGGAGATCCCGGCAAGTACGCATCGCGATGAGCTCTGGGCACTGGGGGTCTTCGTCCGCGCGCTCCACGTGTCCTCGACCGGCACCGTGGATGACCTGGCGCGAGAGGCCAACCAACTCCGCGGAGCGCTTCGGCACCTTCGGCGCGGTTCCCTCGTGGAGGCTGTCCTGACCCTGATGCTGATCAAGGTGCTCGTCCTTGCCGAGCGGACACCTGAGGCCAGGGAGATCGTCGACCGGTGGGAGCCGCGCGGCTTCACCTGGATCGCGCGCGCGATCCTGCACGGAGCGGAAGGGGCACATCCGGCGGCAGCAGAGGCAGCAGCGCGAGTACTCCAGTTGAACGACCAGGGCGGACGCTACGCGCTTCCGGCCGCCGTCCTGCTCGCCACTGCTCACCACGGGTCCGGCCGGCACGCCGACGCCCGAGATGCCTTCCGCACCGCAGTCCAGCTCTGCCGGGACACGGGGCGTCGGACACCGTTCTCACTGATGCCGCGGCACATCTTCGACGCTCTGGCGAGCGAGCACGGCAGCGCCGCCGGGCTATGGCCGTATGAGACGGAGGACGCCACGCCCAGTCCCCCTCCGGTGACGGCGGCGATCACCACGCTCACGGCCAAGGAGGTCGAGATCCTTCAAGCCCTGCCCGATCATGCCGGTCCAGTCGGCATCGCTCACGCGCTCGGGCTCTCGACGAACACCGTCAAGACCCACCTGCGCGCGGTGTACCGGAAGCTCGGGGTGACCAGCCGGGAGGAGGCGCTGGCCGTCTCCGGGCAGGTACCCGCTCGGGACTGAGCCGCCGAGGCTCTCACCCGAGGTGGTAGGCCACGCGTACCCGACACCTCGGATGGCGGGGCCGACGTGGCGGCGTACCGTGGACCGTGGTGGTTACCATGCACGCCTCAGACGAACGAACGGCCGAACGTGCGGTCGACCGCGCCTTCGCGGCCGCGCCCCGCAGCGCGTTCCTGCCTCCGGACCAACGCGACGAAGCGCCCGAGGACCGCCCGATCGGGATCGGCGAAGGCCAGACCTGCTCGCAGCCGTCCACGGTCCGCGCGATGCTCCTCCTGCTCGCCGTGGCACCAGGCGCGCGAGTGCTCGACCTCGGCAGCGGGTCCGCCTGGACCACTGCGCTGCTCGCGCACCTGGTCGGTCCGACCGGCCGGGTGGACGGGGTGGAGCGACGGCACGACCTGGCGGCATGGGGACGCGACAATCTTCAGACGTTGCAGTTGCCATGGGCCCAGGTGCACACCGCGCGTGCGGACGTGCTGGGGTGGCCCCAGGGCGCTCCGTACGACCGGATCCTCGTCTCGGCGACCGCACCCCGGCTGCCGGAGTCGTTGCTCGATCAGCTCGCTGACGGTGGACGGATGGTGATCCCGGTGCGCACCACGATGACCGTGGTGGACCGCGTCGGGGCAGAGCTGCGGCAGTGGGAGGCCGGCCAGTACCGGTTCGTCCCGCTGATCGTGCCCGAGTCCCGTTGATCGTGCCCGATGAGCCCGGCTGAGGCGCTCGACCCGATCAGCTCCGGGTCAGCACCACCACGGGATCGGACGTCGGTGCGTCCGACCCGCCCGCTGGTTCCACGGTGACCGCCACGCTCGCCCCGGCAGGGACGTCGGCCATCTCCGCGGAGGTCGCGCCCTCCTGCAGGTGGAGCAGCCCGGCTGGTACTGGGGCAGCATCGGTGGCCGCGATGATCCACAGTTGGTAGTCCCGCTCGGTCACCTCCGGCAGGCCGGCCGCGGCGAACACCACCCGGGTCCCGTCGTCGATCAGCGCCGCAGATCCTCCGCCTACCACGTCCGCCTGCGTCACCTGAGCGTCCCCGGCAGCGACCGCATCGATCACGATCTGCAACTGAGTCTCGAGCCGCTCAGCCCGCTGCCGTTCCTGCCATGCCAGGCCGGAAGGAACGCCGACGGCGATCACCAGGACCGCCGCGACGGCCAGTCGCCGCAGGGTCGCCATTCGGGACGATCGGCCATGTCCGGGCCTCCCACTGGTCGGAGCAGTGGGGGGCACAGACCGGCCGCTCTGCTCACTGGCCGCGACCTCACCCAGCACACGATCACGCAACTGCGCCGGCGGCTCGGCGCGCTCGGCCTCGGCCAGTCCCGCCACTGCTTCACGCAGCTCGGCGGCCTCCCGGGCAAGCTCGGGATCCTCGGCAAGGGCTCGTTCAACCGTCCGACGTTCCACATCGTCCACGGCGTCGACCGCCCATGCGCCGAGCAGCGCACGCACCTCGTCGGTACTCATCGGGCACCTCCTGCGCGTTCCAGTCCCAGGCAGCTACGTAGCCGGAGCAGTCCGTCCCGGATCCGGGACTTCACCGTGGGCAACGCGGCTCCGCTCTCCTCGGCGACCTCACGGTAGGTGAGTCCGCCGTAGAAGGCCCGCTCGACGGCGTCCCGTTGCAGGTCCGTCAAGGTCCCCAGGCAGGTCCGCACCGCGCGCGCTTGGTCACGACCGACCACGGTCTCGGACACCTCATCGAAGGGGCGGTCGAACGCCTGGGGGCCCACCTTCTCGGTCCGGTCCCGGTAGGACTGCTCCGCCCGCACCCGGTCGACGGCACGTCGGCGCGTGACCAGGGCGACCCACGCCGTCACCGGGCCGGACTCCGGCCGGTAACGCGAGGCGGTCCGCCAGATCTCGACCATCGCCTCTTGCGTCACATCGGCCGCCAGGTCCCGGTCCCGGACGATGCGCACGGCCACACCGAAGGCCAGCGCAGCGACGTCGTCATAGAGCGCGGCGAAGGCCTCACGGTCCCCGCCGGCCGACCGGGTGAGCAGCGCTGCACGGTCCGCTGCTGTCAGCGGCCTGCGTGCGTCGGCAGTGGTCACGGCCCCAGTATGACCCGTCCCGGCACGCAGACTGAGCCGGCAGAACGTGCCGAGGTCGATCCGGTCGACAGTCATGGCTCCTCATCGCTTCCTCCTGTCGTCGCACCGGAGGTTCGCAGCCGCGCGCCCTTCGGATGGGTCTCACGGTCAGCACCTCCCGGTACGGTGCCCGGGTGACGTCGCGATTCCAGGTGGTCCCTGCCGCCTACCTGATCCTGCTCCGTGGCACAGACGCCGACCGTGAGGTGCTCCTGCAGCTGCGCCGCGGTACCGGCTACCGCGACGAGCACTGGGCCTGCGCCGCGGCCGGGCACGTCGAGGCAGGTGAGTCGGTGGTCGCTGCCGTGCTGCGAGAAGCCGGTGAGGAGCTCGGGATCACGGTCGACGCTGCTGCCCTGGAGCCGTTGACCACGATGCACCGTACCCATGCCAACCAGCAGCCGATCGACGAGCGGGTGGACTTCTTCTTCGTGTGCCGTCACTGGAGTGGCCGGCCCCGCACGATGGAACCGGCGAAGTCTGCCGGGCTGGAGTGGTGCCGGCTCGACGACCTGCCCGTACCGGTGGTGCCGCACGAGCTGCAGGTGCTGCGCGCCGTCCGGGACGGCACAGTGACACCGATCGTGACCCACGGATTCGACTCTGTCCCCTCCTGACCGGATACGTGACCGCCACGTTGGTGGAGCAGAAGGGGGGACATCTCCCCCACGATGGCGATAGCGCTCGGCCCGGCCCCGCCGTACGGTAGGAGAGTCGATCGAGGAGGGGAACGAACCATGACGAACCCACAACAGCCGCAGGAGCCCCGGGACCCGAACCAGCCCTCAGCCGGCCAGGTCCCCCCGGTAGGTCCGCCGCAGGCCGGTGGGGTCCCACCCGTCGGTCCCCCTCCGCCACAGCCCGGGCAGGCTCCGTCCTGGCAGAACCCGCCCGCCGCTCCCACAGCGCCGACCGGTGGGGAGTACGGCGCGTACGGGGCACCCGCAGGCGTACCGGACGCGCGCCCCGGTGGGGTCACCGCGGCCGCCATCATGACCTGGGTGGGCAGTGCCCTGATCGTGGTGGCCGGCCTGTTCCTGCTCGGAGCGTCCGGCATGTCCAGCGAGCTTCAGGACGCCGGGCTTCCGGCGGAGTTCACCGAGGTGCTGCCTGCTATCGGTGGCGTCCTGCTGGTGATCGGCATCGCGGCGATCGTGCTCGCCGTGCTCGCCTTCCGGCGCAGCAAGGTCGGCCTCTACGGTCTGCTCGCCCTCGGCGGGATCTACCTGATCATGACCATCATCAGCATGGCCTCCGGCGCCGGCGGCGGCGGCATCGTCGGCCTTCTCTGGGTGGGTATCGCGTGCGGGCTGCTGTTCCGGGCCCGCGAGTGGTTCAACCAGAGCCCCACGACCATCTGAACTCGGGCGCGGCTCCTCTCCCAGGCACAGTGCCCCGGGCGCCACGTCTGGTCCGGGGCCGTGGCGTGAGGTCCAGCACCCTCTCAGCAATCTCCCGGCCGGTCGCCAGGTGCACTTCATAGCGTCTGGTGTTGTCACCGACAACCGGCACAGAGGAGATCGCCATGAGCCACACCCAGACGCTGCGGACCTACCAGGGCCGGGTGCTGCCGCACCAGGATGAAGAGGTGGTGGATCAAGGCCTCGCGTTCGACGTGGCCACCCTGATGTCGCGGCGCACGATGCTCGGCGCCTTCGGCGTCGGGGCTACCGGTCTTGGTCTGGCTGCCTGCTCGGCAACAACGACGGAGAGCGCGTCCGGATCCACCCCGACCCCATCAGAGACCTCCGGACTCACCGAGATCCCTGAGGAGACGGCCGGCCCCTACCCCGGTGACGGCTCGAACGGGCCGGACGTGCTGGAGGAGTCCGGCATCGTGCGCAGCGACATCACCACCAGTTTCGGTGAGTCCTCCGGGGTAGCCGAGGGGGTCCCGATGACGCTCGACCTGACCATGGTCGATCGTGCGAACGGCGACGTTCCGTTCGAGGGCGTGGCGGTGTATGTGTGGCACTGCACGCGCGAAGGCGGCTACTCGATGTATTCCGACGGAGCCGCCGAGGAAAACTACCTCCGCGGGGTGCAGATCGCCGACGACGAAGGCCTCGTCACCTTCGGCAGCATCTTTCCCGCCTGCTACAGCGGTCGATGGCCGCACATCCACTTCGAGGTCTACCCGGACCAGGAGAGCATCACCGACTCCGCGAACGCGATCGCGACCTCGCAAGTGGCGCTCCCGCAGGACGTGTGCGAGATCGTCTACGCCGAGACCGGTTACGAAGCCTCGGTGGGCAATCTCGCCCGCATCACTCTGGACTCAGACAATGTCTTCTCCGATGACGGCGGAGCGAGCCAGCTCGCGACCGTCACCGGGGACAACGCCGCCGGCTACACGGTGGCCCTCACCGTGGGAGTGGACACCACCACCGAGACCGGTGGCGGTGGCCCGCCGGACGGTGGGTCAGCCGGCGCCGACGGCCCACCCGGCAATGACGACCGTCTGTGAGCAAAACTCGAGGTGCCGGACCCCTGCAGGGGAGGGTCCGGCGCTTCTCAGGCCGGGCGGGTGACGCGGGCCAGCACCTCGAGCACGTGCTCGTACGCGCGCCCGGTGGCGCGGCTCATGCCCATCTCGCAGGTGCGGTTGCACGAGGCGTAGGAGTCATATCGCCCCGCTACGGCCTCCAGCTCGGCGATCTCTGCCGCCTCGGCTTCCGTGGCCCCCGCGGTGAGCTCGGGATGCAGCATCCCCCGGTCCCCGGCGAACCCGCAACACCCCCATGACGGCGGCACCGTCACCGAGCGGGCGGCCGCACCTGCCACGGCCGCCAGGTCCGGCCCCGTCCCCAGGTGCTCGGTCGAGCAGGTGGGGTGCAGCACCAGGGAATCCAGGCGGGCGTCGTCGGGCACCTCCAGGCGCGGCAGTACCTCGCGGCGGACGTAGGTGACGGCGTCCAGCACCTCGACCTTGTCCCAGAGTGCAGCACGCACCGGGTCCAGATGGGTGGCCAGGTCGGCGATCCCGTGCGTGCAGGAGGCAGCGTCGCAGACTACGGGTGCCCGGCCGCCGTCGGTGGCCGCGAGCACCGCGTCGGCCACCCGCGCGGCCATCGCGTCCTGCCCCTGGGTGAATCCCTTCGACGCCCACGGTGTCCCGCAGCACAGCCCGTCGATCCCCTGCACGAGCTCGACCCGCAGACCGGCACGCGCGCACACCTCGAGCATCGCCGCAGAGGCGCCGACGTCCCCGGCCGCCGGGCCGAACAGGGCACCGGTGCAGGAAGGGAAGAACACCACATCGGGCACCGGCGTGGGGCCGGTCTCGGGCACGCCCAGGTCACTGCGCTTGCGCCCCGGACCGGGCAGATCCTCCCCCACGGCGGGCACGAGATCATGCGGGAGCACCGTACGCGCTGCGGAGGTGACACCGCGCAGGACGGGCGAGGGGACGCCGTCGGCGATCGTGAGACCGGTGCGCAGCACCGAGGTGAGCGGCGCCCACGCGCCGGCCACCGTACTCCCGGCACGCTGCGCGAAGGCCCCGTGCTCCTCGGCGCGGAAGCTCTTCATCACGGCCCCGGTGTCGATGTCGACCGGGCACGCGCGGGCACACAGGGAGTCGGCGGCACAGGTCTGCACCGCATCGTAGGAATAGGCGGCCTCGATCTCGGCCCGAGTGGTGGTGTCGCCGGCCGACCCGGCCAGGTCGGCCTCTCGCAGCAGCGCGATCCGGCGCCGCGGCGTGGTGGTGGTGTTCCGGGACGGACAGGCCGGTTCGCAGAACCCACAGTCCACGCACCGGTCCACGGCGCCGTTGACGGTAGGCACCACCTTGAGGTTGCGCACATGCGCGCGGGGATCGTCGTCCAGCAGCACACCGGGCGCAAGGATGCCGCGCGGGTCGCACAGGCGCTTCACCTCGCCCATCGCGGCGTACAGCTCATCCCCGTACTGACGGCGCACGTACGCGGACATGATCCGGCCGGTGCCGTGCTCGGCCTTGAGGGTGCCGTCGGCGCCGAGCACCAGGTCCACCATGTCGTCAGTGAACGCCTCGTAGCCGGCAAGCTCGCCCGGGTCGTCGAGGTTCGGCGTGATCATGAAGTGCAGGTTCGCGTCGCGCGCATGGCCGAAGATCACGGCGTCGTCGTAGCCGTACTGCGCGAACAGCCGGGTGAGCCCGTGCACGGTGTCGGTGAGCGCGGCGGGGGGAACGGCGATGTCCTCGAGCAGGTTCGTGGTGCCCGGGCGGCGCGCGCCGGCAACTGCGGCGTACAGGCCCTTCCGCACCACCCACATCGCCGAGCGGGCTGCGGCCTCGGAGGTGAACTCGGCGGCGATCCCGAGGCGCTCGATCACCGGTCCGGCCGCGGCCACCTGAGCGGCCAGCTCGTCGGGGTCGGTGGTCTGGAACTCGATCAGCAACCCCGCGTGGTTCGCTACGTGCAGGTCCTTCATCTGCGCCGGTGCGGCCGGCAGCTGCTGGGCCACCCGGAGGGCGGCGGCGTCCATGAGCTCGGCGGCGCGGGCGCCGGCACCGAGGAGATCCGGGAGCGCGTCCGTGGCAGCCCCGGCGGTGGGGAGCACCAGCAGGGCGGTGGCGTGCTCGGTGGGTACGGGCACGGTGCGCAGCACCACTGACGCGATGTAGCCGAGGGTGCCCTCCGAGCCGACCATCAGGTGCGCGAGGATGTCGGCCGGGGCGTCATGGTCGAGGAAGGCGTTGAGGGCGTAGCCCATCGTGTTCTTCATGGAGAACTGGTGCTCGATCACTGCCCGCAGCGCCGGTGTCGAGCGAATCTGCTTCCGGATCCGGAGCAGCCCGGCGTGCAGTTCCGGTTCGGCGTCGCGCAGCCGGCCATCGGCGTCCGATGCACCGGTGTCCACCACGGTGCCGGTGGGCAGCACGAAGCGGATCGAATCGAGGGTGTGATACGCCGTGGCGGCGATACCGCTGGTCATCCCGGAGGAGTTGTTCGCGACCACCCCGCCCACGGTGCAGGCGATCTCGCTAGCGGGATCGGGGCCGAGCTTGCGACCGTAGCGGGCGAGGATTGCGTTGACCCGGCGCAGCACGGCTCCGGGCGCGCATCGCACCCGGGCGCCGCCGTCGAGCACCTCCACCTCGTCGAAATGGCGGCGCACATCGATGAGCACCCCGTCGGTGCCGGCCTGCCCGGAGAGGGAGGTACCGCCAGCGCGGAAGGTGACCGGCTGTCCCGCCCGGTGGGCGGCGGTGAGGGCCGCCACGAGCTCTGGAAAGGTGCCTGGTGTGGCCACCGCGCGGGGCCGGAGCAGGTAGTGGGAGGCGTCGTGCGCCATCCCTGCCAAGTCCGCCGCTGCCGTGCTCCAGGCGTCCGGGGCGACGGCGTCCCGCACCTGATCGAGAGGGTCTGCGGTCGCGGACGGGGTCGGCATACGGGCCACCCTATGTCGTCGAGGGGCACGGGCAGCAGCCGTGGTTTGCACGCACCGCCGCGTACACTCGGCGCCACGACGAGCGAGGGGGCTCCATGGCACACCCGCAGCATCCTGGTCATCCACCGTGGGGACCAGCGCCCGTCACTCGGCCTCGGCCGGTGACCGTGCTTGTGGCGTGCGTGCTCACCTGGGTCGGTGCACCGGCCGTGCTCGCCCTTGCCGGCTTTCTGCTCATTTACTCCACCGATGCCGCGGTGCAGGAAGGTGTTCCAGCCACGAACGCTGCCATCCACCGGGTGGTCGGCTGGCTGATGGTGGCGGCCTGTCTGACCGGGGTAGGAGCCGCGATCGGCACCCTCCTGCGGAAGCGGATCGGGTTTCTCACGCACCTCATCACCCAGGGTGCGCTCCTGGTGCTCGGGGCTGTCGTGACCTTCACCTGGGAACCGGGAGTGCCGGCCCTGCTGATGGCAGGGGCTGCCCTCGTGATCACCCTGCTGTTCCTCGGCCGCGGGTGGTATACGCCCACGCCGCATCGCCCGATGCCACCGGGATGGCCGCACCCGTGACTGGGGCTGACGGCAATACCGTGGTACTGACCGGGCCTTGATCTCCCGCCGCTCGGCCGGGTGATGCACACGTGGGGCTGGGTTTGCAGGGGTGAGTTTATTTCCCGCCGGTGGTGGCGATGCCTTTGACGAGGAACTTCTGCCCGAACAGGAACGCGAGGAACATGGGTACGAGGGAGACGATGGACATCGCGAACATGGCACCCCAGTTGGAGCCGGAGGTGGCGTCCAGGAACGAACGCAGTGCCACCGGCACGGTGTACATGTCGGGGCTGGTCAGGTAGATCAGCGGGGTGAAGAAGTCTGACCAGTTCCAGATGAAGGTGAAGATCGCTGTGGTGGCCAGCGCCGGGATCATCAGCGGGATCAGTACTTGTCCGAAGATGCGTAGGTGACCGGCGCCGTCGATCGTGGCGGCCTCGTCCAGCTCACGGGGGACCCCGCGGATGAACTGGACCATGAGGAACACGAAGAACGCGTCGGTGGCCACGAACTTCGGCAGGACCAGTGGTAGGAACGTGTTCACCATGTCGAAGGCGTTGAACATGATGTATTGCGGCACCACGATCACGTGGATGGGCAGCATGATCGACATCAGCATGATCGCGAACCACAGGCCGCGCAGCCGGAACCTGAGCCGGGCGAAGGCGTAGGCGGCCAGTGAGCAGGAGATCAGGTTCCCGATGATCGCCCCACTCACCACGATCGCGGAGTTGACCAGGTACCAGTCGAAGGCCTGGGACAGGGCGAACCACCCGTCGGAGTAGTTCTCCACATACAGCTCGTTCAACCATAGGCCGGGGGTGCGGAAGATGACCTCGGTGGGTCGCAACGAGGAGACGATCATCCACAGCAGCGGGTAGATCATCAGCAGGCTGACCGCGATCAGCACTGCATGCTTGCCCATGCTGCGCACGTGGTCTTTCGCGGTGCGGGGGGCGGCGATCTCGCCGGCGATCGTCTCAGTCATCGTAGAACACCCAGTACTTCGCGAGGAGGAAGTTCACCGCCGTGAACGTGGCGATGATCAGCAGCAGCAGCCAGGCCATCGCCGAGGCGTAGCCCATGTCGAACCGGGCGAAGCCCTGCTCGTACAGGTACAGCGTGTAGAACAACGTCGAGTCCGACGGTCCCCCGGTGCCGTTGGAGACCACGAACGCCTGAGTGAAGGACTGGAACGCGTTGATGATCTGCAACACCAGGTTGAAGAAGATGATCGGTGACAGCAACGGCATCGTGACCCGGGCGAACTGCGAGAGCCGGCCCGCACCATCCAACGCCGCCGCCTCGTAGTACATCGACGGGATCTGGCGCAGCCCCGCCAGGAAGATCACCATCGGTGAACCGAAGGTCCACACGTTCAACAAGATCAACGTCCACAACGCATAATCCGGGTCCGAGACATACCCCGTCGTGGCATCGATGCCGAAGAACTGCAGCACCTGGTTCACCAGACCGGTCGTGCCGAAGATCTGACGCCACAACAACGCGATCGCGACCGAACCGCCCAACATCGAGGGCAGATAGAACACCGACCGGTAGAACGCCAACCCGCGCATGCCCTTGTTCAGCAGCACCGCCACCGCCAAAGCCAGCGCGAGCTGCATCGGCACACCCACACCCACATAGATCAGGGTGACCTTCAACGACTGATGCAACCGCCCATCAGTGAGCATCCGCTCGTAATTGTCCAACCCGAGGAAGTTCGGCGCCTGGATCAGGCTGTAATCAGTCAACGACAAATACAGCGACGCCAGGATCGGCCCCAACGTGAACAGGAACAACCCCACCAGCCACGGCAACAAGAACAGATACGCCGCCTTGTTGTCATGAGACTGCTCCTTACGCCGCGCAGCCCGCTGCTCCGGGGTCACCGGCCCCTTCTGCTTCAGATGGGACAGCTCAGAAATCGCGCTCATCAACACTCCCCGGTCGACGTCATCTGCACGTCCTCATCCGGCCTGTGCGCAAATGACGCCTGCACAGTCACCGTGATCCCTGACCGGCAGCGACCGGCTCCGGCGGCGGTATAGGGCCACGGAGCAGCGCATCGTCGGTGGAGATCATGAATTCCTCGAGGCGTCCCCTGAGCCGACGAGCGGCGTCACCGTGCTCGGGATCGTCGACGATATTGACGATCTCGTGGGGATCGGACCGCAGGTCGTAGAGTTCCTCGCGGGACCTGGGTCCCAGGTGCGCGTCCCCCATTCCCTTCCGTGTCGGTGAGGACTCGAGGTCGGGCGGAAGGGCGAGCACGGAACGGTCCTCGAAACTACGGATGTACTTGTAGGAATCGGTTCGCACGGCGCGCACCGGGTCATAATCGCTGTGATAGGTCTTCTCCAGAAATACCTCTCGACGCTCCGGAGGAGCGCCATCACAGAGAGACCGGGCGATGCTTTGGCCCTGAACGTGATCAGGCACCGGGATCTCCAACAGGTTCAGAATCGTCGGAACCACGTCGATATGGCTGACCAGCCCGTTCTCCGTCCGCGGACCGGCGCCCTGCCATGTCGGGGGCAGCTTGATCATCAGAGCGACTTGAACCCCTGGGTCATGCAGGGTGCTCTTGGCGCCCGGGAACGGTGCACCGTGGTCGGTGGTGAAGATGACGATCGTGTTGTGGTCGAGATGATTGCGAGCGAGGGCGTCCAGAATGAGCCCGACACCTTGGTCGGCGACGTGGATGGCTGAGGCGAAGGCCGCCAGATCGTGCCGGGTGTGCTCGTTGTCCGGCAGGTAGGCCGGAACGTCCACCTGTTCGGGCGGCACGGTGGGCGGATAACGGTCCTCGGGCCAGTCGCGGTGCGCCTCGACCATGCCGCAGACGAGGAGGAAGGGATCGGCGTCAGGACCACGCCCGTCGAGCCAGCTCGCAGCCACTGATCCGACGTCCTCGGCCCAGGCCCGATCCGGGCCGAGAAGTTCGTCGAAACCAAGTCTGGTCGGGTCACTCGATTCATGCTGAAGACCCGCCAGTGCCGTGCGGTAACCAGCGTCGGCCAGGTACATCGGAAGGGTCTGCTCGCCCTCGTTGAACTCCCATCCGCGATGGGTCAGGCCCTGCAATCCGTTGCTGTGGGGATACCGGCCTGTCCAGAGCGAGCCTCGCGCAGGGCTGCACAGCGGACTGGCGCTGAAGCACCGGGTGAAGAGGGTCGACTCTCCGGCCAGCGCCTCGGTGTGCGGACTGTCCACCTGGTAGCCGTAGGCCGAGAGGTAGGTGCCAAGATCATGCCAGTGAACGATGACGACGTTCGGGCGGTCGGCCGAGGTCATGCGACCTCCGCCGTCAGGTCGTCGACGAAGGCCTGCGCACCGTCCTCGGGCGTGACACGTTCGAAGAGCACGTCCTCCCCATGACGACCCAAGATGCCGGGATAGGCCCCGGCGCCGGCCGGAGGAGGTGGCGGCGGGGTGGACAGATCGGGCTCACACGAATCCATGTACTCGAACACCCGGGCGTCGGCTCCCGAGACGAGATCCACGATGGCCTCGCGTACAGCACCGTTCGGAGGAGTCCCCCGGTCGGCGAGGAGGATCTCGCCCGCCTGCGTGCTGTTGATGAGGAAGTCCACCAGGGTAGTGGCCTCCTCCTGGCGCTCCGAGGTGGCTGCCACACAATAGAGCTGAGCCGGCCGGAACCACATTCCGAGATCAGCCGGCTGGCCGGTCCTGGTGGGGATCCGCAACAACTGCAACTCCCGCTCCATCAGGTCCTCGAACACGGTGAGGTAGTTGGTCGGGATGAACAACATGCCCAGCTGACCCTGGGCGAACAGCGACTGCTCGATCCCGGCCGAACCGTCCTCAAGAGCTGCCGAGGCCGAGGGCGCTATCCCCTCCTTCACCAACTGCAGCCACAGGTCGTACCAGGCGCGCACCTGATCCACCTCGACGCCGACGCCCTCCTCGTCGAAGACCGGGGCGCCGTGCTGCGCGCAGTAAAAGTTCGCGGTGATCTGATCGCCGGCCTGATATGTCACGCCGAACGATCCGTCCGCGGAACCGTCGGTGAGCGCGCGACCGATCTCGCGAAAGTCGTCCCAGGTCCACGTCGTATCGTCGGGCACTTCCACGCCGGCGTCCTCGAAGAACGCCGGGTCCACGAGGACCGCCTGCAGGCCGACACCTGCGGTCGCTCCGAAGAGTTGCCCACCGACCTGCCCACCTCCGGCGGCACCATCGCTCCAGTTGTCGGTGCTGACGCCGGTGAGATCAGCCAGTGAACCTCGATCGGCGTACTCACGCAGGTTCCACTCGTTCATCATGAAGACGTCGGGCCCGCCACCGCCGGCCGTCTGGGTGGCAAGCTTGTCGAAGTAGCCGTCGAAGCCACCAAACTCGCCTGTGACGTCGATCGAGGGGTGCTCCGCCTCGAACGCGGCAATCGCCTCCTCGGTGAGCTCAGTGCGCAGGTCGTCACCCCACCACGCGTACCGCAACGATGCTGCGTCAGCCTCCGGGGCAGCACCTCCGCCGCGAGAACATGCCGAGGCTGAGAGCGCGGCGAGGCCGGCAAGTCCGAGGGCCTGCCGTCGTGACGGGTCCCAGCGTGCGTTGCGATCCATTGCTTCTCCTTCGAATGCGTCTGATCGGTGGCGTGATCGACATGCTCGCGGCATCCGCCCACATTTGTCAACTGCATGTGATTAATCGTGAACAGCCCGCCGTCCTGCTCAGGCATCCACCGTCAGACCGAGAAGGCTCTCGTATACTCGTGCGAATGCCCGGCACGTCGACGCAACTGATGGTCCGTCAGCGCAACTCGACGGCCGCGGCGATCGTGCGCGCCCTCCTCGCCGAGGGACCACTGGGCCGAAAGGAGCTCGCCGCGTCGACTGGCGCGAGTTTCACGACGATCACCAAGCTCGTGACCGAGTTGCTCGAGCGCGGCGACCTGGAAGAGATCCCGCAGGCCCGCCCGCGGCGCTCGGCCGGACGGCCGACCATCCCGATCGATGTACCGCAGCGAGGCAGGGTCCTGCTCGGTGCCCATCTGCACCCCCAGCACACATCCTGTGGCGCCTACACCTTGCGCGGAGAACAGCTGCTGTACCGGTCGCTGCCGACGGCGGCACACACGTCACAGGAAAGGATCGGCGAGGTCGTCGGCCTCGTCCGCGACGTGGCCGACGCCGTGGGTGTCGACGCCGTTCTCGGCATCGGCGTATCGAAGCCCTGGGACGAGTTCTGGGCGGGCCCCCGGCCCCAACAGGTGGTGGACGTCGATCACACCGGGCTGTTGGATGGCCTGCGTGCCCGGATCGACCTGCCGATCCGCGTGGACTCCAACGTCCAGGCTCTGGCGCTGGACCAGCACTGGTGGGACGGGTACGACGGCAACGTGTTGAGCATCCTCGTCGGGCGATCCGTGCGAATCGCCCAGATGCGAGGTGATTCCCTCGTGCTGGAAGGTCCCACCGGTGGCGGTGTGGTCTCACACCTGGTCGTCCCCGGCTCGACGGCACCATGCAACTGCGGCCAGACCGGATGTGTCCGGGTCACCTGCACCGACGACGCCTTGCTCACCCAGGCGGTTGACGCGGGCCTGCTGCCCAGCGATGCGATGCAGCGCGATCTCTACCCACCAGCGGCGGCGGACTCCCCCGGTCTCGCGGACCTCCGCCGCTGTCGTGCGCTCGCGCTCGGGCAGTTCGTCCCGCTGTTGATGGGCCTCCTCCAACCAGATCAGACAGTGATCAGCGGACCGCTCGGAACGCAGGACGAGATTCAGGAGTGCCTGGAACTGATCCGCACCCGTCACGCCGAGCTGACCGGTCACACTGCGCGGGTTCACCGCCACGCCCGGTTCGGGCCGGAGACATGGCCGCGGGCATCGGCGGCACTCGCGCTCGACAGTTATCTCGCTGCGCCCCTGGCTATCGAACGCGGCACCCCGGCGAGCGGAAACCTGGCTGCCGCCGATCAGTCCGCGGGCACATGACCCAGCCCACTCGAGACCAGCCCGTACGACCAGGCGGGATCACCGCCGCCGTGGCGATGACCATCCTGGGCTCGGCCCTGATGACCGTCGTCGGTGCAGGATTCGTGGCGTTGGGAAGCGTCACGCCGGATCAGCTGTCCGTACTCGGCACCCGGGCCGGCACGATGGTGCCGTTCCTCGGCGGTGCCCTCCTCGTCTCCGCCGCAGCCGCGATCACGCTCGCCGCGCTCGTCCTGCGACGCCGCCGCGGCGCCCTCTACAGCCTGCTGGCGCTGGGGCTGTTGGTGATGTTCGGCTGTGTCCTGGCGGTGGTCTACGACGTCGGCGGGCCGCAGGCCATCGGTCCGATCCTGTGGATCGGGGTGGCGAGCGGGCTGCTGTGGCAGCACCGGACCTGGTTCAGCGACTGAGCCGAGAAACTATCGGCGGCCCACAGCCCTCAGTTGCCCTGTGCGGGGCAGTGATGTGCTCAGCACCGTCGAAACTTCGCCGGTTCGCCGATAGACTCGGCCCCACAACTTCACCCGACCGCGCACCCGTCACGGGAGAACGCCGCTCAGCGGCTGCCGTAGGAGCAACCCCTCCCGGGAATCTCTCAGGCCCACGCACCGTGGCGGCAGGTCACTCTGGAGAGCGGTGCCTGGATCCATCCAGGGCACCCGCCGACGGGGCAAGCGGACTGCGCAGCACGGCAGCGTCGCACAATCTCTCAGGCACAGTACAGAGCGGGAGGAACCACCAGACGCGCCTGACGCAAGGAGTTCCTCGATGTCCGCACCCACCCCGCAGCCACCAGCGGCGACGCGTGCACCATGGGTGGGGATCTTCGACCTCTTCACCGTGGGGATCGGACCGTCCAGCTCACACACGGTGGGGCCGATGAGCGCGGCCCGGGACTTCGTCGAACGGCTCGGGGACCAGGTGGCCGACGTGGCCCACCTCGAGGTGGAGTTGTACGGCTCGCTCGCGGCCACAGGCCGTGGGCACGGCACCCTGACGGCGGTAATGCTGGGCCTGGAGGGGTGCGCCCCGGACCGGATCCGCACCCAGGAGGTGACCGAGCGCGCCGAACGGATCGCCCACGAGCACACGCTCGTCCTCGCCGGCCGCACCACAGTGCCCTTCGACGCCGACCGCATCGTGCTCTCCCCGCGCACCGTGCTCGCCCGGCACAGCAACGGGATGCGCCTGCGCGCCCTGGGCTCCGACGGCGTCGTGCTGGATGAGGCCGTGTACTTCTCCATCGGGGGCGGGTTCATCGTCCGGGAGGATCGCGAACCCGCCGAGTTGGGCAGGGATACGGCCGGTTCTGGGGCCGAGAGCGACCGCAACCTTGCCCAACCCGGTGGGGAGCAGCCAGCCGGAGAGGGAACGGCCGGCACCGGGACGGCGGAGGTGCCGTTCCCGTTCGAGACGGCTGCCGAGCTCCTCGCCATCTGCACCCGCGAGCGCCTGAGCATCGCCGAGGTGGCCATGCGCAACGAGACCGCCACCCGCACCGAGGCCGAGGTCAGAGCCGGTGTGCTGCACATCCGGTCGGCAATGAACGAGTGCATCGCCGCCGGCATCTCCGCCGAGGGTGAGCTGCCGGGCGGACTACAGGTACGCCGTCGGGCGCCTGCCTGGGCGGCACGGCTGCGGGCGGAAGACACCGATCGCGACCCCGCCTATGCCCAGGAGTGGGTGAACCTGGTGGCGCTGGCAGTGAACGAGGAGAACGCGGCCGGCGGGCGCGTGGTGACCGCACCCACGAACGGTGCAGCCGGTGTCATACCCGCCGTGCTCGACTACGCCGTGCACTACGGCCCGACGGCGCACGGTGCCTCACGCGATGATGTGGCCGTGACGTTTCTGCTCACCGCCGCAGCGATCGGGGCGTTGTACAAGGCCCGCGCATCGATCTCCGGTGCCGAGGTGGGCTGCCAAGGCGAGGTGGGCTCGGCCAGCTCGATGGCGGCCGGCGGGCTCGCTGCAGTGCTCGGCGGCACACCGGAGCAGGTGGAGAACGCCGCCGAGATCGCGATGGAGCACAATCTCGGCCTCACCTGTGACCCGGTGGGTGGGCTGGTGCAGATCCCGTGCATCGAACGGAACGCGATCGCCGCGGGCAAGGCTGTCAACGCCGCGAAGATGGCGATGTGGGGCGACGGCACGCACCGGGTCAGCCTGGACCAGGTGATCGAGACGATGCGCCAGACCGGCAAGGATATGAGCGACAAGTACAAGGAGACCGCCACTGGCGGGCTCGCCGTGAACGTGGTCGAGTGCTGACCAGGGAGGACACAGCGTGACCGGATCGACGAGCGATATCGACGCAGGCGGGCCCGGCGAGCCGCGGGAGACGCCGCTGCGTGCCGAGCACGAGGCGCTCGGGGCCAGCTTCACCGACTTCGGAGGCTGGTGGATGCCGGTGCGCTACTCCTCCGACATCGGCGAGCACAAGGCCGTGCGCGAAGCAGCCGGCCTGTTCGACATCTCGCACATGGGCGAGATCGTGGTGCGCGGTGCCGGGGCCGGGGAGTTCCTGGACTACGCGCTCGCCGGGCGACTCTCCGCGGTGACGGTGGGCCGGGCGAAGTACACGATGATCCTCACCGCCAGCGGCGGCATCATCGACGACCTCGTGCTCTACCGTCTGGCTGAGGACAAGTTCCTGGTGATCGCGAACGCCGCCAACCGGGAGACCGTGGCGGCGGAGCTCACCTCACGCGCCGACGGCTTCGACGCCACCGTCACCGACGACTCCGACTCCTACGCGCTGATCGCGCTGCAGGGGCCGGCCGCCGTCGGCATCCTCGACGAGGTAGTGGCCTCCGGAGCGATCACCGAGATGGGCATGCCGCTCGCGGAGGTGAAGAACTACGCCTGGACCGACGCCACCTTCACCCCGGGTGAGGGTGCGGTCGATGATCGGGCCGAGACCGACCACAAGGTCACCCCCGGTGAGGAAGGCGCCGGTGCGGGCGTGACGCCGCTGCTGCTCGCCCGCACGGGGTACACCGGTGAGGACGGGTTCGAGCTGTACGTGGCCGCCGAGCACGCGGTGGCGCTGTGGCGGACGGTGTTGGCGGCGGGTGCGCCGCACGGGCTGATACCGGCCGGGCTGGCCGCCCGGGACACGCTCCGCCTGGAGGCAGGAATGCCGCTGTACGGGCATGAGCTCTCCCGCGACATCGTGCCCGCGCAGGCCGGCCTGGGCCGGATCATCCCGCGCGACAAGGGGGACTTCGTGGGTCGTCCGGCGCTGGAGGAGCGCCCGGATGCGCGTGTGCTGGTGGGCCTGGTGGCCGAGGGCCGGCGCGCGGGCCGCGCCGGCTACACCGTGCACGACGGCGAGACCACCGTCGGAGAGATCACCAGCGGTGCCCTCTCCCCCACCCTGGGCCATCCGGTGGCCCTCGCCTCTGTGGACCCGGCCGTGGCTGAACCCGGGACTGCCCTGACCATCGACGTGCGCGGGAAGCGGATCCCCGCCACCGTGACCACCCCGCCCTTCTACCGGAGGAAGAAGTGACCGACCTGAACACCCTGCACTACACCGCCGAGCACGAGTGGATCGCCATCGACGCCGATGTGGCGACCATCGGTGTCACCGACTTCGCCGCCGACCAGCTCGGTGACGTCGTCTTCGTGGACCTGCCGGCCGTCGGCACCACCGTGACCGCCGGGGAGGAGATGGGGGAGATCGAGTCCACCAAGTCCGTCTCGGAGCTGTACGCACCGGTGACCGGTGAGGTGATCGAGGTGAACCAGGCGGTGGACGACGACCCGGCGCTGGTGAACTCCTCCCCCTTCGACCAGGCATGGCTGGTGAGGGTCCGGGTCGACGCCGAGGTGACGGGGCTGCTGGACCGGGACGCGTACGTGGCGATCACCGGGGGCGCGTCGTGAGCACACCCCACCGCCGCAACTCCTACGCCGACCGGCACATCGGTCCCTCCCCCACTGACCAGCAAGCGATGGCCGCAAGCCTGGGGATCACGGGGGACGACCCGGTCGGAGCGACGATGGAGTCCGCGGTGCCGGGTGTGATCCGCGGGCTCGGCGAGGCCGGTGCGAGTGTGCCGCAAGCCGGCTCCACCGAGACTGAGGTGCTGACCGAGCTGCGCGCTCTCGCCGCGAAGAACCGGGTGCTCACCCCGATGATCGGTCTGGGCTACTCCGACACGATCACCCCGTCGGTCATCCAGCGGAACGTGCTGGAGAACCCGTCCTGGTACACCGCCTACACCCCGTACCAGCCGGAGATCTCCCAGGGCCGGCTCGAGGCACTGCTGAACTTCCAGACCATGGTGGCCGACCTGACCGGGCTACCGACGGCGAACGCCTCCCTGCTCGACGAAGCGACCGCCGTCGTGGAGGCGATGCTGGTGGCACGCCGGGCGGTGAAGCGCGGCGGGGACACCTTCGTGGTGGACGCCGACGCGCTGCCGCAGACGAAGGCAGTGCTCACGATGCGGGCGGAGGCACTCGGGATCGAGCTGGTGGAGGTCGATCTCGCCGGTGGTGGGGCACTGCCGGAGCAGGTGTTCGGTGGCTTCATCCAGTACCCCGGCGCCTCTGGGACCGTGTGGGACCCGCGTGCTGCGATCGACGCGCTGCATGCGGCCGGTGGGCAGGCCGTGGTGGCGGCGGACCCACTGGCGCTGACACTGCTGTCCTCGCCAGGATCGATGGGTGCGGACGTGGTGGTCGGGTCCACCCAACGGTTCGGGGTGCCGCTCGGCTTCGGTGGCCCGCACGCCGGGTACATGGTGGTGCGGCAAGGTCTGGAGCGGCAGCTTCCGGGCCGGCTCGTGGGCGTGTCCAAGGACGCCGACGGTCACCTCGCCCACCGGCTCGCGCTGCAGACCCGCGAGCAGCACATCCGCCGGGAGAAGGCGACCTCGAACATCTGCACCGCGCAGGTGCTGCTCGCCGTGATGGCCGGGATGTACGCGGTCTACCACGGGCCGCACGGGCTGCGGGCGATCGGCGAGAACGTGCTGGGCAAGACGATGCTGCTGCGTTCCTGGCTGGTGGACGCGGGGGCGCAGGTGATCACCGAGTCATTCGTCGACACCCTGCGGGTCCGCGTGCCGGGCAGGGCCGCCGAGGTGGTGGCTACCGCCCACGAGCTGGGCGTGCAGCTGTGGCAGGTCGATACCGACACCGTGGGGGTGTCAGTGGGTGAGGCCACCACGCACACCGATCTGCACCGGGTGGCCGCGGCCTTCGGCGGACCGACCGAGCGGGCCTTCGCCACGGTGGGCGCCTTCCCGGCCGGTGACGAGCACGAGTGGCCGATTCCGGCCGAGCTGCGCCGGGAGGTGGACTACCTGGAGCATCCGGTGTTCTCCACGCACCACTCCGAGACGGCGATGATGCGCTACCTGAAGCGTCTGGCCGACTCCGACTATGCACTGGACCGCGGGATGATCCCGCTGGGTTCGTGCACGATGAAGCTGAACGCGGCCACGGCGATGGCATCGATCACGTGGCCGGAGTTCTCCCGGATCCACCCGTTCGCCCCGGCGCAGGACGTCGGCGGCTACCTGGAGCTGATCGACCAGCTGGCCACCTGGTTGGCGGACCTGACCGGGTATGACCAGGTGTCCCTGCAGCCGAACGCGGGCTCGCAGGGTGAGCTGGCCGGGCTGCTCGCGATCCGCGCCTACCACCATTCCCGCGGGGACCACGATCGTGACGTGTGCCTGATCCCGAGCTCGGCGCACGGCACCAACGCGGCCTCGGCGGTACTCGCCGGGATGCGGGTGGTCGTGGTGGCCTGCGATGACATGGGCAACGTCGACCTGGCCGACCTGCAGGCGAAGATCGCCCAGCATGGCGATCAGCTGTCCGCCCTGATGATCACCTACCCCTCCACGCACGGTGTCTACGAGCACGACGTGCTGGACATCACCGCGGCCGTGCACGAGGCCGGTGGGCAGGTCTACATCGACGGCGCGAACCTGAACGCCCTCCTCGGGCATGCCCGATTCGGTGACCTCGGTGGAGACGTCTCGCACCTGAACCTGCACAAGACGTTCGCGATCCCCCACGGCGGTGGGGGACCCGGCGTCGGGCCGGTGGCGGCGAAAGGGCACCTGGCACCGTTCCTGCCCTCGCACCCATACGCTCAGGAACCGTCCGAGGGTGTTGGCCCTGTCTCAGCGGCGCCTTATGGCTCCGCCGGGATCCTGCCGATCTCCTGGGCATATGTGCGGATGCTCGGGCTGGAGGGCCTCACCGAGGCCACCGATGCCGCCGTGCTCGGGGCGAACTACCTGGCCGCACGGCTCGGGGAGCACTTCCCGATCCTGTACACCGGGGACCATGGACGGGTGGCGCACGAGTGCATCGTGGACCTGCGCCCGCTGAAGGCGGCCACCGGGATCACCGTGGACGATGTGGCCAAACGACTCATCGACTACGGCTTTCACGCCCCGACCATGAGTTTCCCCGTGGCGGGCACGTTCATGGTCGAACCCACCGAGTCCGAGGACCTGGCCGAGCTGGATCGCTTCACTGACGCGATGGCCGCGATCAAGGCGGAAGCCGAGCGGGTCGCCGCCGGGGAATGGCCGGCAGGCGACAACCCGCTGGTGAACGCCCCGCACACAGCGGCGTCGATCGCAACCGAGTGGACCCACCCGTACACCCGCGAGGAGGCCGTCTACCCGGCCGGGGTCACCGCGGCGAAGTACTGGCCTCCGGTGCGCCGGATCGACCAGGCGCACGGGGATCGGAACCTCGTGTGCTCGTGCCCGCCGATCGAGGCGTTCAGTTCGTGAGGATCACAGGGTCGAGCCCAGCGGCCGATCGGATGTGAAGCCGGGGAGCACGAGGAAGGCGCCACTCGCGCTCACGCGCGTGTAGTCCATCAGGTCGTCACTGTCATCGAGGCGCTGCTGGGTGCGCACGAACGTGCGCAGGTCGCGTTGAAAGCACATGAACAGCAGACCGGAATCCGCGCCCCCGTTGTCGAAGGCGTACCCGCGGCGGAGCATGAGCTGACTGCCGGTGAACGAGGGGTGCGCGGCACGCACGTGCGAACGCGCCGGAGTGCGGAACTCACCGTCGGCGGTCTTGGCAAGCAGATCCACCTCATCAGTGAGCCCGCCGCCGCTGAGGGGCGCGCCGTCGGAGCGGCGGCGGCCCACGATCTGCTCCTGCCGGGCGACCGGCTCGCTGCGGAACGCCTCCGCGTCCAGCACGATCCGCCGGACCACCAGCACGGTGCCACCGGCGGCGGGCCCGTCCGGGATCCAGACGTTCTCGGCGAGCTCCTCCGTGCTGCGTGGCACGATCACACCGTCATGGAAGCCGAGCGGGTTGCGCACGATCGTGCCCTGGCCCGGGCCGCGGAAGCACCGTTGGCCCCAGCGCACCTCGCCACCGCCGACGGCGGAGGTCACCGCCGCCATGGCGTCCGCCGTGGCGTTGGGGTCGCTGCCGTAGACGGCCAGGAAGAGGTCGCCGCCGCTGAGTTGCTCGTCCAGGTCGGCGTCGCTGTCGAACCGGGGAAGCGCCTGTGCACCGGGGACGTCCGGTCCGCGGAGTGAGCGCACCACGGCCGGGCCGATCCCGACCGTGACGGTCACGTCTCCCGGTCCGTCAGGGAGCTCGGGAGTCCCGGTCGTGGTCAGGCGGGTGATCTCCTCCCCCACGGCAGCGAGCATCGACCGCACCTGAGGGGCGCCGTGACGGTCCAGATCGAGCACGGTCACGCAGCCGTGCTGCGGCGGGGTGGCGGGCCTGTCGATGCCGGCCTGGTGGTCACCGTGTGGCGAGACCGGGACCGGTGCGCGGACGTCCTCGCGCAGGTGGGTTTCCGGCCCGGAACGGCCCGCCCAGGCGGTCGCGGCCACGGCACCGAGCCCCGCGGACCCGGCGCCGATCGCCAGGCCGCGCAGCACATGCCGGCGTGGTGGTGCGGCCGGGGTGAGGTCGCCGGCCGGCGACGCGATCTCCGCCGTGCTCGCAGCGGTATCCGTGCCGTCTGTGCTCTCCGGGTGGTCGGGGCGCCCGGTCACTCCACACCTGCCCGGTCGGCCAACAGGCCCGGCTCCGGTACCTCGAACTCGGCCGGATCCGGCATGACGACCTGGGCGGGCAGCGGCTCCGGCACCTGCTCGTCGACTGGCAGGCTGGGCTGCTCCGGTGGTTCGGGCACCTGCAGGAAGCTGATCCCCTGCGGCACGTCCACCTCCATCGGCTGGCCCCCTCCGCCGTCGGGAATGCCTTCCGGGCACACGGCGTCGGCCAGCGACGACGGGCTCGTAGTCACCTCGCCAAGGCCCTCGTGGCAGTTCTCGGCCGACGGCGTCCGCTCGGCCGAACCGTCGACCAGATCCACCCCGTTACCGCCCAGCACCCCCGCGCGCACCACGTTCCCACGGGCGGGCAGATCCTCGGTGTTGGTCAGCAGCACCCCGGCAGCTGGGTTGTTCTCGATCCGGTTGTTCTCCAGCACGTTGTCCTGGCCGCCATTGATCCCGACACCGATCCCGAACCCGCCGAGAGCGTGTGCCGGTGACTCGGCACTCGTGTTGCCGCTGATCAGGTTACCCACCACCACATTCGCACGCTGGGGGGTGAACGCCTCCTGATAGTTGGAGATCAGCGTCATCCCGATACGGTTCCCGCTGAACCGGTTGCCTGCGATGAGTACCGAGTCCGAGGCGTTCGCGTTCTCGAACCCGATGGCGTTGCGCTCGGCGACATTGCCCGAGACCAGCACATCGCAGTCCTCGCACTGGCCAACGTAGAAGCCGGAGTCCGCCGAACCGGAGGCGTAGGAACCGGTGATCGACCCGTGCCGCGCGTTAAAGGCGTAGATCCCGTAGAGACCGTTGTTGAACGCGGTCACGTGATCGACAGCGAACCGTTCCAACGGGGGGAAGTCGGCCGGATCGAGCTCGGTGTACCCCGGGCCGCCATGCGCGAGCGGACCGGTCTCGTCGTGCATGCTCGTCACGAGCACCCCGTAGAACAGGGCCGAGTGCACGGTGAGATTCTCGATACGTGCCCCGTCCGCGGTGGCGACGACCCCGAACGAACGCACCCCTCCGCCGTCGATGATCACGCCGTTGCGATCGGTCCCCCGCAACGTGACGTCCTCGACGTCGATCGTCACCTCCTCGGGATAGGTGCCCGGTTCCACGAGCACGAGTCCGCCTGGGGCCACCTCATCCATGGCCGCACTGATGGTCGCCGCATCAGTGGGCACGCGCACGACGGCGGAGCTCGCCTCCGCAGGAGAGCCGTCCTGGCATCCGGCGAGCACCAGGCATCCGGCGAGCAGGCCTGCGAGCATCGTGGCGGGACGGCGTGCTCGTGACCGACGCATCGGCATCCTCTCGGTCGTGGTCATGCGACGGTCAGCTCAGCTGGGTGAGGTCGAAGGCCACGTCGGAGGCGTCGTTCAGATCGACGGTGACCCACTCTGCTCCGCCGCCGAGGGATAGCTCCAGCCGGTGCAGCGTGGAGTCGGCGGACACCCAGTAGCGCACCTCCGCGGTGGCCCCGTCGGCCCCGGACGCATCGGCGGTCGCCACGGTGTCGGAGGAGGGGCCACGGAAGACAGTCACGTCGGCCCCGGCGATGGTGTCCTCCCGCAACCAGCGAGCATCAGTCTGGGTGAGTAGCACGGGGTTGTCCGGGCGGTCGCTGCCGAGGGTGATCAGCACGGCCAGCACGGCGTGCAGGCGAGACTGCTGGGGGACCAGCGACGAGGACGTCCAGCCGTCCACAGGGGGCGGTAGCGGTGCCGCTCCGGGGCGGCTCGGGGCACCGGTGGCGACCCCTTGGCTTGTCCAGGCGAGGGTCGACGACTCCCCTGTCGCCGGACTCGTCACGGTGCCGTACCCGGTGCCGGCTGGGAAGTCGACCCAGGCGTCCACTTCGTAGCGGGTGCCGGAGTCGGTCACGGCGAACATCGCCTCACGCACACCGGCGTCGAAGTTGCGGAACCGCGTCAGGGCGAGAAGCTCGGACTCCTCCGCGCTCAGCGGGCGGGTGTCATCGCCACTCTCAGCACAGCCGACCAGCAGGAGGAGCGCGGTGAGGATGCTCAGGATGGCCGGGAACCGGTGGCGGGGCGTTCGGCGGCTGCTGCTCATGTCTCCTCGGTCCTCATCCAAGCACGCGGGGGTGGGTGGGAAACCATCGGCCCCGGACTGGGCTGGGGCGCCTGGTCCGGGGCCGGGGTCCGGCGGTGACCGCCCAGGGTGGACGGTCACCGTCGACTCGGCGGCGGGCTAGTTCGCCAGCCGGTTCCGGGCCCGGACGGTCACCATGGCGGCACCGGCGAGCACGGTCATCCCCCGAGCAGTGCGAGAAGAGTCAGGCCGTCGGCACCCGTGGAGGGCAACTCCGGCGGCGGGCTGGCGCAGGCGTCGTCATCGAGCACGATGCCGGCCCCAGTCACGGTCGCGACGTTGAGGAACCCGCCGCCATCGGTGGTGGTGCCTGCGGGCGGGCACCCCATGGCTGCCGTACCCAGGGTTTCCTCGGCGATCGTGCCGGTCACGGTGACCTCATACACGTGCACACCACCAGCGACGATCGGCACCCCCGTGACGATGACCAGATCCTGCCCCGCACCCATCCCGGACCACGTCTGGGACGGCTCCACACCCTCGGGCGCCGCGGTGACCTCAGAACCGGTCACCACGATGCCCTCACCAAAGGCCAATTCATCGGCCAGGTCATACGCCGTGTCGTTCACCCCGGCGTTGGTCACCTCGATCTCATAGGTGATCGTGTACGCGCCGTCGGCGTCCAGATCCGGACCATCGGCGATCGTCTTGTCCAGCTCGATCACTGCCGGCTCAGCACAGGCCACGTCGTCGGCGACCAGGTCGTTGTGCCCGATCCCCGCCTGGTTGTTCAACCCGCCGACCTCATCGGACCCCAGCTCGGGGCAGGTCAACGCCTCGGTGACCGCTGCCGGATCGCTCGGGTCATCGATGGTGACGAAAACCTGCACCTCGTAGGAGTGCACCACACCCGCATCGAGCGGAACGTCGGCCGCGATCAGCGAACCACCCAGCTCATCCTCGCTCCCGATCCAGGAATCGTTCACCTCCACACCCTCCGGAGCCACTGTCACCCCGGTTTCCAGCACCTCGATGCTGTCGGAGAACCTGAGCAGATCGGCCAGGTCATACTCGCCCGACAGGCCACCGGTGTTGGTGACCTCGATGCCGTACGTGACCAACCAGGATCCGTCACCCTGCAGTGCAGGAGAAGCGGAGTCGGTGGTCTTGTCGATCGCGAACTCCGGCGGCGCCGCGCACGCATCATCACCCTCAACCGCTCCGGCCTCATCGATCAGGTGAGACACGTTCAGGAACGCCCGCGCCTGCGGATCAGCATGATCCACCGCACCATCACCACACGTGGCCGGATCCACCCCGTCCACCGGATCAGCAAACGTCAGCGGCACATCGGCCAGCACCGTCAGTTCATACACGTGCGGGGCATACCACTCGTCATCAGTACCGGGCATGGTCGCACCAGTGACGACCCGGGTGTACGCACTGCCGTCCCACGCCGGATCCGTCAACGCCACGTCCTCCGGCGAACCGGTGATCGCAGCATCGGTGACCTCGATCCCGGCACCGAAGTGCAGCTCATCGTCCAGGTCATACCCGACCTGCTCGACACCGTTGTTGCTCACCTCGATCTGGTAGACGATCTCCCACTGCCCCTCGCCCGCCGGCTCGGCGGAGACCAGCACCTTGTCATGGGTGACCTCACCGACCTCACGGCACGCATCGCCATAGTCCCGGTAGCCGTTGAACGAGGTCACCGCCTCGTTGAACAGACCCGTGGTCAGGTCGTCGGATCCGATGGCGCCGCAGCTCGAGGGATCCGAATCAATCGCCTCGCCCGGAAGGTCCACCGCGTACCGGACCGTCACCGTGTAGGTGTCGACCTGCCCACCCGCGATCGGGACGTCCGTGGCGATGACGGGCTCGCTCCCGCCGTCATAGGCAGGGTTGACCGCCACATCGCCCGGAGCAGTGTTCTCGGCAACGACCGAGCCGGCCACCACCGTCACGCCCGCGCCGAAGCGCAACCGGTCCGCGAGGGCGTAACTGGTCGCGGTCTCAGTCTCGTTGGTGACCGTCAAGCCGTAGGTGACCTCGTACTCACCCGGGTTGTTCACCGGGTCCACCGGGTGGGGCTCGGCCGTGACCGTCTTGTCCAGCGTCACCACCGGCAGATCGGCACACTCGTCGTCGCTCAGCTGGTCACTGTTGACCGGATCCATCGCGGCCGCGTTGAACAGCCCGGCGGTGTCGTCACCTCCCTGGTCCGGGGCGCACCCGAACTGACTGGGATCGAGGACCGCATCGCCGGTCTCAGGATCCGTGGCGAGCGCGACGGTCACGCGGAGCAGATAGACATGCTCGGACTCGTTCTCGATCGTGGACCCTGCAGCGATCGGCATGTCCTCCGTGATCACCCGCATGTCGTCGACGCCGTCCCAGTCCGGGTTCAGCGCCGCGCCGTCTGGCCCGGAAACCACCTCGGTACGCGCCACGACGATGCCCTCGCCGTAGCCGGTCAGATCATCGCTCAGGCCATAGGCCCCGTCGATCCCTCCGAGGTTCTCGGCGACCAGGTCGTACTCGATCACCCAGGTGCCGTCATCATCGGAAGACTGCGTCGGCCCGGAGACGATCCGCTTGTCGAACTCATAGTCGATGAGTGCGTAGCCGAAGTCGATCGTGTGGTCGTTCTCCCCGGGGCCGTCAGTGGTGATCGCGGCGAACGGGAAGGACCCGCCGTCGCTCTCCTCGACCAGACCGTCGGAGTCGTTCCGATCCGGATCGACCGCAGCACCGACGTCGGGCACCGTCGGGTACCAGTTCTCCAACGGACCACCCGCCGCGTAATCATCCGGGTTGTCCACCCCGACCACGTAGTCGGTGTTGGTCATCAACTGGTAGCCCTCATCGAAGGATGAGAAGTAGTACTCGCCCCACTCATTGGTCAATGCGCTGCTGACCAGCGTGCGCGTTCCATCACCGGTGACCTCATACAGGTTCACCGTGGCACCCTCGACCGGAGCCTCATCCGGGTCCTGGACGCCGTCGTTGTCGGCGTCGTACCAGAGGTAGTTACCGATCTCGATCGGCGCCGCGGAGGCAGCGATCGAGACCGACCCCAGCCCGTTGCCCTTGGACGTCACACTCGGGGTAGGCGAGGGATCGTGCGGGCTCTCGTTCTGGATGACGAGCGCACCCCGAGGCTGGAAGTTCGCCCCGGTGTCCTGGAAGAGGCGGCGCACACCCACCTGGTTCGACCCGTTCGCGGCATGGATGGCGGTGGTGAGGACGCCGTCATCACGGCTCGGGATCGTGACGATGGAACCGAGCGCCAGCCCGGTGTCGCTCCAGCCACCGCCGTCCTGGGCCCACGAGTCGTCGAAGTACTTGTAGCCGCCCGGGCCGAGGAGCTCGTTGGCCGCTCCCGCACCGGACACACCGCCCACCACGCCGTCGTTCTCCAGGGTGAAGGTGCCATCATCGTTGTCGTCCGCCAGGTAGACGTCACCATAGGAGCGGACCACCGTCACGACAGTGTTGTCCGCCTCGCTCGCCGGGTCCGGCCCGAGCAGGGTGTGGGACCCGACGAGGTCGCCCCAGAGGTCACGCACCCCGAGCACCATCTGGCCGTGCAGGATCTTAGCGTCGGCGAGCATCGGCATCGGCCACCTGCCACCGACGGTCGGGCCATCCGTGTCCAGCCCCAGGTCGTCGACCGTGCCGATCCACGGCCGCCAATCGACCTCCTGACCGTTGCGCGCCTCACGGGCGAAGTCCAGCGGGACCTCCAGCACCAGCTCGAGGGCCGTCGGATCGTCGGGGAAGAACCGGTAGACATGGCCGATCAGATCGCCCGCGTCCTGCGTCGACTCGGCCGTGTTCGTCACCGTGAGGTACATGGCGCCGGTCACGGGGTCCGAGGACACCCCGAACGGGCGCATGTCGCCCTCGAAGCCGAGGTCGAACTCGTCGACGCTCTGCACCTCGGTGGCCGGTGACCCGGTGGTGATGCGCACCAGCGACCGATTGTGCAGGTTGACCACGAACATCTGCGTCTCGTCCGGGGAGAGTGCCAACCCGCCGAGCCCCTCGCGGCCGACCCGCTCGAACGCCTGCGCGTCCCGAACCCAGTCGTAGGCGGGGTTCTCGGCGGTCACGGTCGGGCGCAGCCCCACCGGATCACCGGTCGTTGCACCCGGGGCCGAGTCGCTGCCCACATCGACACCCCATGCGGTCAGGTCCACGAACACCTCTGCCGAGGCGGTCGGTGCCTCGATGCTGTCGCCGTCCGGCACCACCCGATAGATCGCCCCGATCCCGCCTGGTCCGAGCCCGGCGTGGCGGCGCACGTACGCCGCGGTGAACAGCTGCCCGAGGCCGCCGGGCTCGGCCGCACGCTGCCAGGCGGAACCGTTGGTGGCCCCCATATCACCAAAGGGCACACCGACGGTGGTCGGCACCGGCGTCGTCGACGTGCTGCTCATCGCGTCGTACCGGATGGCCTCGCCTCCGGTCAGGTCGGCAGCAGGGCCGTCGGAGGCGCCGAAACGGTACTCCGGCAGGAAGACATAGGGGTTGTTCTCCACGTACGCGCTGGGCACATGGAAGGAGAAGTCCGCACCATCAGCACCCACGCCGTCGGCCACCGTGACCATCTGTACCGTCGTGCCGTTGGTCAGCTCGCCGTCACCCCCGACGGCGGAGGGTCGCCACTGGTCCCACTCGGGACCCTCGGGCAGGTGGGCCTCCACCCGCCACCGAGCCGCGTCCGAGGTCACCGGGAGCGTGTACGTCCCGTCCGCCGTACTCACGACCGGGCCGGCGACCGTACCGCCGGCGTCATAGCCGACGATCTCGATCCCGCCGAGTCCGTCCTCATAGGAGTCGAAGACCCCGTTGGCGTCATAGTCCTGCCAGACCGATCCGGTGATCTCATCACCGGTCGCGGCCGTGGCCGCTCCAGCCAGGCCCGCGGCACTGACCAGGGAACCGATCAGTACACCCGTGGCTGATGCGACGCCCCATCGGCTCCGTCGACTTCTTCTCGCGCGCAATTGATGCCTTCCCCCGCCCAGCGGTACTTCGGTGTGAACACCGCAACCCGGGCGCCCGTCCTCATCCAACTGTCCAGCGGAGCACTGCGGCCAGGCCCTTCGGGGTGATCGCAGGGTGATACCGGGGTGATGCCGCGCGGACCGCACGGCGATCTCGAACTGACCTGGACCGGCTTTCCGAACGTCTCAGAGTGGACCGAGGCGCTCGTTCCCAGCCACGACTGCGTCGTCGCCCTCGGGTGGGATGAGCCGCATCAGCCGACCCACTCGCAGTGCCTCGGCCCGGCTGGATACCTCCAGCTTGCGGTACAGGTTCCGTAGTTGGGTTTTCACAGTGTTCGGGGAGACGTGCAGCTCCCGACCCAGCCGCCGGACACTGTCGATGCCGACCAGAGCTCGCAACAACACCGCCTCACGTTCGCTGAGCGGCACCAACCCTCGCGTGCGACGCAGCGCGTCATGGGCCGCCGTCAATTGCTCGACCAGGGCTCGGGACGAGGCGTCCAGATCGAGTCGCTGCGCCTGCGCCACAACGGCGGTGAGCTCGCTGCGTCCCATGCGCGCGAACGGGAAGAGCAGATGGGAACGCGCCGCCGCCATGATGGCAACGGTCAGGGATCGGTTCGACTCCTCGTGATCACCCAGGTGTCGGTACGCCACCGAGCGCAACATGTGCGCCCAGGCGCCCTTCCGCCCGAGCTGCCCGCCGGAGCGGTGCACCGCGTCGTCGAGCCGTCGAAGTGCCTCGTCATCGCGGCCTTGAGCGATCAAGATCTGAGTCCGAAGCAACTCGACATCGCCGTGAGATGCCGGATTGGGAAACGTCTCGGCAAGCAGCGTCCAAGCCGCCGACGTCTCACCGGCGTGGGCGAGGGCCGTGGCGCGGGTCAACGTCAGGATGGCGGACTCGAACGTGGACAGTTCCACGGTCACCGCAGAACTCGCCACGTCGAGGTGGGCGAGCGTGGTGCGCGAGCTCCCGACGACCATCAGCGCGAGCACCTGCACATAGATCTGCATGACGTGCAGGACCACCGGCTCATCTGGTATCGGCACATCGCCGGGCCGCACGAGCACCTCCTGGAGCACCGGGACGTCGAGCGTCTCGACCGCCGAGATCAGCCGGATGAGCCGCGCCACTTGTGAGCCACCAGAGGCAGAGCTGCTCGGCAGAGCTGCAGCCCGATGCACCGGTAGCGGGTCATCCTGCAATCGCTCAACGAGCACCCGGAGGTCGTCGGCCATCCCGGCGAGCCGAGGGAGACCGGAGCTCTGCGCTTCGTGCGCAGCGGCAGCGAAGTAATCGCCGGCTGCCCCGCTGCGGCCATCACCGAGCGCAACCACACCGTTCTGGATCGCCAGTGCGGGTCGTACCAGCCACGACACGTCGCCACCGGCGACGGCATCCTCGCCGGCTTCGTTGATGCGTCGCCGCCCGCGTTCGTCTGTCATCAGGGATGCGAGCACGGCACGAGCCGTGTCATCCAACTGGTCGATTCGTCGGCCGGCCTGGTCGAGCAACAACGTCGCGCGCTCGCGGTCCAGTCGTGTCAGATGGCCCGGGTGATCTCGCTGCAGGACGTCACAGATGGCGCGCGCATGCGCCACCAGCAACCGCGGATCCGGGTTCGGCCCCGCATGCGTGAGCTGCGCTCGGACCTGGCCGGCCGGCAGCTCATGCAGACGCGCCCAATGCCTGGCCGTGAAATCGAGGCGTACCTCCGCAAGCTCCGGGCTACGCAGCACCGCCAGAGCGTCGTCAAGGCGGCCGGCGGCTGCGAACGAGTCCGCGAGCGCCACGCCGACTTCCGCACGGCGTGCTTGCGGAAGGTCGGTGCTGATCCGACGGCGGCACGCCTCGCGGATCGCTCCAGGCAGTCCCAGGTAGCCGGCGCGGCCCTGCTCTCCGATGAATCCGGCGTTGCGCATCGCCCGCAAGCCTTCCGGCCCGTGCAGCGCCGTGCTCCAGAGTTCCTCCATCGCACCCACCGTGAGTTCACCGGCATCGGCGCTCATCAGGAACAGTTCCCACAACGCCCACGGCACGATTCCCGCCGAGGCGGCTGTGGCAAGCTCCGCGACGCCACGGTCGCACCCCCGGGCGCAGACGCTCTCGTCAAAACCGTCGGCCTCCACGGTCTCCTGGATCACCGCACCCACAGCGATCGCGTACCCGCCGGACTCGACCACAATCTCCTCAGCCTGCGCGTCGGTGATCGGCACGCCGCACTCTAGCGCCCAGGCTGCGGTCTGCTCCGGCGTGAAGCACAAGCCGCGCGCGGTGACGGCGACCTCGACCCGCAGGTCCGAGTCGTGCAAGACATTCGGCCACCCGTAGGGGCTGAGCACGACCATGCGTGCATCGGGCCAGAGCCGGCGGCAGTCCAGCACGAACTGTGCGTCACGCTCGTCCGCGTCGCTCAGACGCAACACCAGAACGTCCGGCGCGAGTTCTCGCGCGTCGGCGGCGTTCGGCAGTGCTCGGCTCGGTGTCCACCACAGGAAACGGTGCTCGCTCGCGGCCAGCCATTGCGACACGTACGTGGACTTGCCGCTCCCGAACGGGCCGGACAGCAGCGCCAACTCCCCGGGTGCAAGGTGAGCCAGATCGGGGCCGGGCAGGACTCGTTCCAGAGCGTGCCGGGGAGCCACAGCCTGTCGCATTCGCGATGACACTCTCAGTTCGGAGCGAACTCGGCGCCCGGCCCTGCCCAACCGGGCCTGATGACCGAGGCGACCTCGCTGCCCTAGCCGCCTCGCAGTCTATACGAGCACCTGTACGCGCGTACAAGCAGTCACTTCTCGGGCGCTCCGACGACCATCATGCCCGCCCTCCGACCACGTGACGTGACCGGGGTCATATCCCGACCACGTCATATCCAGATCCCCCTGTGCCTCACAGAGACATACGGCTGAACACCTGGCCAGTCTCTACGCACAGAAGGATCTTCGTTGACCACGCTCGCCCCGACCATCGACGCCTCCACGACCGACCGCTCCGACGACCGGCTGCTCATCGCGCAGGCCATCGCGCGTGCCACCCGGGAGCGTCGCATCATCGTCCTGATCCCCGCATACAACGAGGCGAGCTCGATCGGGGCCACGATCGCCAGCGTCGCGCAGCAGTCGGTGCAGCCGACCGCGACCGTCGTCGTCGCCAACAACTGTTCGGACGGCACGGAGGCGGTCGCGCGCGAGCACGGTGCGCTGGTGTTCCTGGCCGAGCCGAACCGGGACAAGAAGGCCGGTGCTCTCAACATGGCGCTCGAGTACGTGGTGCCGCTGCTGGAGAACAGCGACGCCATCCTCGCCATGGATGCCGATACGACCCTGTCCCCGACGTTCATCGAGGTCGCCTCGGAGCGCCTGACGGGCACGGTCGGCGGAGTCGGTGGCGCCTTCATCGGGCGCGAGAGCAGTACCACGGTCGGCTACTTGCAGCGCATGGAGTACTACCGCTATCGGCGCGAAATCGTCCAGCGCGGTGAGCGCGCCTTCGTACTCAGCGGCACCGGGGCCCTGATCAGCGTGGCCGCGTTGACGGCTGTGAAAGCCTGCCGCGACGGCGAGACACTGCCTGCCGGCTCCTCCTTCTACGACACCTTCAGCCTCACCGAGGACAACGAGCTCACGTTCGCACTCCTGGCGTGCGGCTACCAGTGCCTCTCCCCGGTGGAGATGACCACCACCACAGACGTGATGGAAAGCCCGTCGATGCTGTGGCAGCAGCGCCACCGCTGGTACCTCGGCGCGCTCCGCAACCTGCAGGCCTACGGGTCACGGATGCCGTGGCACATGCGGTGGGTGTACTGGCGTCAGCAAGCCGGCCTGACCCTCTCCGTGTTGGCTGTCGCGGCGCACGTGATCCTCGTGGCCATCCTGCTCGGCATCGGCGGGTTCACCCTCTCCCCACTCTGGGTGGGGCTGGCGGCCTGCATCCTGCTCGCGAACATGGCGATGGTCTGGCGGATGGGCAGGCGTGCTCGAATCCTGACCCTCACGGTGGAGCCGTTCTACAACGTCTTCCTCCTCGCCATCTTCTGCGCCGCCGCCGTGAGTTGCGTCTCGGGCAAGAAAGGAGAGTGGGTGCACACCTGATCTGACGACACACCAGCACACCGCGCATTCTGATCAACCACACCAAGGAGAAACTCTCGATGTACAGCGGTCCCGCCAACTCCACCACGCTCGCCGCAACCGGCTTCGGAATCACGGCCGCCACCGGCCTCTACTGGTTCCTCGCCCTGGTCGCGATCGGAGGGGCGCTGGCAGTTGCCGGCAAGCTCACCACGCGGCTGGCCCTGGAGCCCGTGCAGGGCGCCGACGGCCAGCACCGGCTGCGATTCACCAGGAACGGACAGCCCCTCCGCTGACGAGGTGACCAGTGGCGGGGTCGGGCCAGGACCGACAGACTGAGGCGGATCCGTGAACCACACCGCTGAGGAGTCGATCCGCGATGACGCGCCGATCCCGCCTGGTCGCCACGATGGCGGCGGCGCTCGTCCTGCCCGCTGCCATCGCCGGCGCCAGCCCCGCTGAAGCCGGGCCCGTCACGTCCACGCTGACCGAAGCCTGGGACTCCTCACCAGACCACTTCATCACCTACGACCTGGCGCGCAGCTCGGCCGAACCGGGAACGCCAGACCAGGATGCAGGCGATGGTGAGGCGCTCCGACTAGAGCTTCCGAAGAACGCCACCCCCGGGGCCGGCGGTGGCGCCTACGGTGAGTCCGCTGACCGCTTTCTCTACGGCACCTTCGAGTCGCGGCTGCGAACTGCGGACTGCTCGTCCCAGCCGGACGCCGGCGTCGTCACCGGCCAGATGTTCACCTACTTCCACGACGGCTCCGACTCCGACGGCGACGGCCTCCCCGACAACAGCGAGATCGACTTCGAGACCCTGTGCGCCCAGCCAGAGGTCCTCTACATGACCGTGTGGACGGACTACCGTCCCTCTGACGGCGCACAGAGCCGGGTGATGCGCGCGGTGAACCTGGCCACCGGGGAGATCCTCTCCACCTGCCACTACGCGGGCTTCGGCGGCCATTTCTGCGACCCGCTCGCCGGCGACGAGGCGCAGCCGACGAGCATCCCGGCCGTCCCGGGGTTCGACTCCTCGTCCGCGTACTACGAGTACGGCTTCACGTGGGAACCCGACGGGGTGCATTTCTGGATCGTCGCAGGCGGTCAGACGATCACGCTCTGGGACTACCAGGGACCGAGCGATCGGATCCCGCAGGTACCCGCCTACCTGCTGCACAACGTCTGGCACACCGACGGTTGGTGGCCGGAGGGCGAGCCGGATGCGGTGGAGCGCCCGAGCGTGCGCGGGATCGCCGCCCACATCGACTGGACGCGCATCACGCCGCACTCCTGATCTCCGTCCTCGATGCGGCCACTCGATGGCTGCTGCTTACGGAACTCCCGCCACTGACGTGCTCCCCTTGGATCCGATCCTGAGCGAGCTGGTCCGGTTGCTCGTCTCCGTGAACAGTCGCTGCCAGCAGACGTACGAGGGCATCCGTCGCCATCTCGACAATGCCGGTGTGGAGGCGCTCACGATGGCGACCATCACCATGGAGGTGTGGGTGCGGTTGTTTCTCGCCCGCGGTCATTCGCCACATCCCGTCGACCGAGTGGTTCGCGAGAACGGACACCGCAGCGCCCACTGACCCCTCGCTGGCCCGCTGACCGAGTGACTGGACTTCCAGCACGAGACCGTTGGGGGCCACCTGGATCCGGGCTCATTTCGATGACATCGGCGAGGTTACGTGCTTGGATTGTTCCGTGGTGGTGAATCGAGGTTTCAGCGGCCGCCCACGCGGATCGGCCAGTGTTGAGGGCCGCGTGCCCCCGGGGCAGTTCGTCACGGAGGACTTCCCGGTTCTGACGGCAGGGCCGAACCAAGGACTCCGTCGCGAGGAATGGCGGCTGACCGTCGGAGACGGAGTCGAGTCGAAGACCTACGACTGGGACGCACTTGTCGCGCTCGGCACGGTCGATGTGACCACCGATATCCACTGTGTGACGCACTGGACCAAGTTGGACACCACGTGGACCGGCGTGCCGGTCTCGACCGTGTTCGAGGACGCGGGCCTGGACGACTTCGCCTACGCGGACGTCCGGTCCTACGGCGGCTACTCGACGAACGTCCCCGTGGAGGACCTGATCGACCGGGACGCGATGTTCGCCACGGCCTACGAAGGAGAGGCGATCAGCGACTCCCACGGTGGCCCGGTGCGCCTTCTGATCCCGCACCTGTACCTGTGGAAGTCCGCCAAATGGGTGCGCGAGGTCCTCCTGGACGACCTGGACTCGCCCGGGTTCTGGGAGCAAGCCGGGTACCACAACTACGGCGACCCGTTCCGCGAGCAGCGCTACTACTCGGACTGATCGGGTGCGGTCCTGGCGAGTAGCAACGGTGGTCGAGGTCGTCGAGGAGACTCCCTCGGCCCACAGCCTCGTGCTCGATATCCCTGGCTGGCAGGGGGCGGTTGCGGGGCAACACCTGGACGTGCGCCTGACCGCACCGGACGGGTACCAGGCGAGTCGCTCGTATTCGCTGGCGTCCGGCCCGCGGGAGGCTCCGATGATCACGGTGCAGCGGGTCGACGACGGCGAAGTGTCGCCTTACCTGGTGGATGGGGTGGAGGTGGGCGAGCAGCTGGAGGTGCTGGGCCCCCTCGGTGGCTATTTCGTGTGGCACGGTGGCAGCGCACCGGTGCTGCTGGTGGGCGGCGGCTCCGGGATCGTGCCGCTGCGATCGATCTGGCGTGCCCGCAGCGCGGCGACTCCGATGCGGGTGTTCTACTCGGCTCGTGGCATGGACCGGGTGCTCTATGGCCGCGAGATCGAGGAGCTGGACGTCCAGACCGTGGTGCACCTGACCCGCGAGCGGGTGGACGGGTACGGGTACGGACGGCTGGACGCTGCGCAGGTGCAGGCAGCGATCACGACTCCTGAGAGTGACGTGTACATCTGCGGTCCGACAGTGTTCGTGGAGTCCATGGCGCAGGCGGTGCTCGCCGCCGGTGTGCCTGCACCGCAGATCCGGACCGAACGGTTCGGCTGACGAGGAGGACGAGATGAGTCATGTGGACGGCAGCGCGATCCTGGGAATTCTCGCCATCGGACTGGGACGCGACATGAGCGGCACGGAACTGACCTGCGCCGGATGCGGGGACCGTCACGTGGTCGAACGCACCCGGGTGTACCGGCGCTGCCCGGGAATCGTGGTGCGCTGCCCCGGGTGCGATGGCGTCGAACTGTTGGTCACCGAGATCCGCCGCAGGATCCAGGTGCAGTTGCGCGGGGTAGCGAACGTCCAGTTCTGAGTATCGCAACGACGGCAGGGTGCTCCACTTCTACAATCACCACTAGCGCTGGTCCGGTGTCGGAGCATACGTATCAGCAATGTCAGCAACCTCCTCGGATCACTGCGGCGAGCGGCAGACCACCGGCGAAGGGCAAGCGGGTGAACGCACGACGGCGGCACGAAGCACGGGCTGCCTACACGATGCTGCTGCCCAGTTTCATCGGCGTGGGGGCCTTCCTGCTCCTGCCCGTGCTCGTCGTACTGGGCCTGTCCTTCATGGAGTGGGATCTGATCTCTCCGCCCGAGTGGGTGGGCCTGGAGAACTACGCCTACCTGCTCACCTCCGAGCGGTTCGCGAATTCCCTGTGGGTCACCGCCGTCTTCACCCTGCTCTCCATCCCGACGGCGATCGCGCTGGGTCTGCTGCTGGCGATCGCCATCAATCGTGGTCTGCCGGGCACGAGCTGGTTGCGGGTGCTGTACGTGTTGCCGTGGGTGAGTGCCCCGCTCGCCCTGGGGGTGGTGTGGAAGTGGATCCTGGACCCGTCCTACGGGGTACTGAATGCACTGATCGGACGCCGGGTGGAATGGCTCACCGATCCTCAGCTCGCGCTGCCGGCCGTGGTGTTCGTGCAGATCTGGACCACCGTGGGCTACATCTCGCTGTTCTTCCTCGCCGGGCTGCAGCAGATCCCGGTAGCGGTCTACGAGGCAGCGATGCTCGACGGCGCCGCCAGGATCCGCACCCTGTGGTCGATCACCCTGCCGCTGCTGCGCCCCACGATGTTCTTCGTGACCGTGACCTCGGTGATCGCCTCGTTCCAGGTGTTCGACTCCATCTACGCGATGACGCGCGGCGGCCCCGCCTTCCGCACCGATGTGATCGCCTCCCGCATCTACGACGAGGCGTTCGTGAACCTGCGCCTGGGGCGCGCCGCCGCGATGGCCGTGGTGTTGTTCCTGGTGCTCGTGGCGATCACGCTCATCCAGCAGCGCTACTTCCGGCGCCGAATCACCTACGACATGTCATGACCGGAGGGCAGATGACCAGCGCGACCGTCCGCACCCGAGGCGACCGGACGCCGTCGGCGCGCGCCTCCCGGCTGCTCGCGAACACCCTCACCTACACCTTCCTGATCGCCGGCGCCGCGTTGATGCTCGGTCCGTTCCTGTTCTCGCTGCTCACCTCGTTGAAGACCCCGAGCCAGTTCAACACCACCTGGCCGGTGAGCCTGCCGGATCCGATCACGACGGAGAACTTCACCAGCCTGTTCTCCGAGGAGTACAACTTCGTGGTGCCGATCGCCGTCACTGCCCAGGTGGTGCTGGTGCTGGTGGCTGGGCAGATGCTGTGCTCGATTCTGGCCGCCTACGCCTTCGCCCAGCTCGACTTCCCCGGACGGGACACGCTGTTCTGGGTGTACGTGGCCACCCTGATGATCCCGGCCGTGGTGACGATCATCCCGCTGTACTCGATGATGACCTCGCTGGACCTGAAGAACACCTTTCTGGGTCTGGTGCTGCCGTTCATGTTCGGCTCCCCCTACGCGATCTTCCTGCTCCGGGAGAACTTCCGCTCTACTCCCGCCGATGTGCTGGATGCGGCCACCATCGACGGTGCCGGGGTGTGGCGGCGGCTCTGGCAGATCATGGTGCCGATGAACACGCCGATCCTGGCCACGCTGCTGCTGATCACGGTGGTGACCCAGTGGAACAACTTCCTGTGGCCGCTGATCATCGCCCCGGCGCAGGAGTGGAACGTGATCACGGTGGCCACCGCTGCCCTGCAGACCCAGTACGCGGGCAACTGGACGCTGGTGATGGCGGCCACCACGATCGCGATCGCACCGCTGGTGACGTTGTTCATCATCTTCCAGAAGCAGATCACGTCCTCGTTGGGTGTCACCGGGGTGCGGTGACACCACGCTGCCCGCCCATCTGATCCAGTACGGCGGTCTGACCTATCGCCAGCCATGTGTCCTTCCGTAAAAGGTGGTTCAGGCGAATGGAGAAACACTCGGCGCGCGCCAGCACACCGAGGCAAGAACCCAGCTATCCGCACGCAGTTGTCCACAGGCGGGCTGCACGTCCGCGCATCGTGTCGGCACCAGGTGACACCTGAGTTGGGCCAATTCAGTGCGCAGCGGCTCACGTCTTGATGGCTTCGATCGCGGCCGCGAGGTCTGGATTGAGGGCGTAGAGCCGGATATGGGCCACCGCGACACCCTAGAGCCCGGGAGTAGTGCACAAAGCCGCCTGTACCGGCAACACCGCAGGTCGGCGCGTCGCGGCCGCGTCACACCGAAATCTTGGCCCAAGTCAGGTCTTTGGGCGGCGGACGGCAACAACTGTCCGAAACGTTCGATGCAATCACGAGCGCTGAAATGCACTGACTCACCGATGCACACGCGCTTGAGGGTCACGGCCGCGGCCCATCGCACCACGGACAACCGTCGCAGGCGCCCAAGTTGTCGTAGGCTCATATGGATACATTGGCTGCCGTCTATGCTCATATGGCAGCTCGGAAATTTCGACCGTCGTAACTCCAGGCGTGCCCACCAGAATCATCGCGCCAGCGATGGAATCAAAGGCCGGGCGAGGCGAGTGCACTCCCTTCGCAACTATTATTCTCTGATCAGCCGGCTCAATTCCCACCGACCGAAACTGCTCCAGGCTCGTTGTTGGCGCTGGTCGAGACACCACGACAATTCGATATCCTTCGTCAGTCTCGATAGCCACCGTAGGTCCATTATTGTAATGTCTAAATCCAGCATGCGTGGGAACTGCGTCCTCGAAGACGCCGTCAGACACAGCGGTGACGTGGCCAACGACCGGAAATGGGCGGCCGTGCACACCGTCTGTTCGGCCGCCCACAGCCACGACAACTTCTGAGCCCACACCCGCCGACTCACACACCATGACTGCCTGGGGGTCGCATATGACCTGGACAACACCACGCACGCGCGCTTCCCGCGCAGCATGCAGGATATGCGTAGCGTCCCCTGGACCACCCCCACCAACATTATCACCTGTATCCAACAGAATGACCGGCGAACGAGAAAGAGTATCAGCCTCGCGGAGCGCTTCCGCGACAGGAAGGGCACTACCGTTCAAATCCGACCGGCTACCCCAGACACGCTCGGCGACTGCATTGGAAACATCGAGCGCATGCTCGATGCTACTCCTAGTAATGGCGATCACTGACATCCCCATTTCGGCCACGTCAGCATAAGGGAAGCCTTCGAGCACACTCACAGCCAAGACCTCAGGAAAGGACTCGACCCTACGCGCCTCCGCCAAGATACTTCGCATCGGATCGCCCTCCGTGCCCATCTGCAGAATATTCGCCGCGAGGGGCACTCGGGTCAGAGCCATGTGCGGGCGCACGCCAGTGACAATTGCGTCGAGCACCATACGGGCGCACCTCTCCGCCTGTTCGAAAGCGTCCAGGTGTGGGTTCGTCTGATAAGCCACGATCAAGTCAGCCGACTCGACCATCAGCGACGAAACATTGGCATGCATATCCAGCGTCGCGCCCACAACGACACTCGGCCCGACAATTTCTCGGATCCGACGCAAGAACTCTCCATCCGCGTCGCGATACGTTTCAGAAACCGCTGCACCGTGAGCTGCGACGAGTACGCCGTCCCACGGACCCTCGGCAACAAGTGCGCCCAGAAGACGTTCACAAAGGTACTCGAATGCTTCGTCTGTGATGGGACCCATCGGCGTGAGGCGCGAGAAAACCAAGGGCACGCCCTGCAGGTTCGCAACATTATCTGTAAATTCAATATAGCCGGCCACCGTCGAACGTGCGGAACCGTACTCCTGTCGGATCGCGGCACCTTCAAGCACACCCGCCTCACACCACACGTCTATCGTGGCACGGGTCGGGGCAAAAGTGTTCGTCTCATGATGAAATCCCAAGATAGCCATGCGAATAGGCCGGACATTGGAATGCTCCAACGATCGCGTTGTCATAACCTCACACTACCTTCCCACATAGCTAAGTCCCCTCTGGCCTCGCCCGTCCGGGGGTTCAAACTCACCGGCTGGCTCCGGCGAGCCACATCTAAGGTCATTGCCCCGGCCACACGGCTACTGCCGCGTACCCGATCGTACGACCGGCAACGCAAACTGCCGATTCCGATGTCATAGACTCTCGCACTACCGCTTAGGCTCAAATAAACTGCTCCTCAGCGTATAGCCCGAGCGTTGCCCAAGGCCGGGATCCAGCACAGCTCCGATACCCGGACGCTCAGGAAGATTCAGAGAGCCATCACTAACATCAGGTAGCCAATCCACCCACTGGCTGTATCGGTAGCGTAGGAAGGCACGCACCACTTCCTGGTACATTCCATTTGGCGCATTCGCCAATAAGTGCATCCCGGCGAGAAGCGTAAACGGGCCCGTACAGTCATGCATCGTGATGGGTAGGCCGAAGCCATCCGCCATGGTGGCGATCTTCTTCGATTCCGTGATTCCACCTGTCCATGTGGGATCGATCATGATGTAATCACAAGCACGCTGCTCCAACACGGGTAGATAGTCCCAGCGAGTCATCAAGAACTCGCTCGCGGAAACAGGGGTTGATGTCGATTCGCGCAGCCTCCGCAACTCACTGACGTTCCGCGCAAGGGTCAAATCCTCCAACCACGCCAATTGAAATTCCTCGACGGCCTTCGCAATGCTGATGGCGGGAGCAAGTTGCCAATATCCGTGGCCCTCTAGCATGATCTCGATCCCATCCCCCACCGCATGGCGTATCTGCTCCAGCGGACGCACGCCCTCCCTCAAGTCCGACTTACTGATTAGGCGGCCACCGTCCACGCGCTGCGAGATCGGGTCGAAGGGCCACACCTTCATGGCCGTGAATCCATCGTCTAACAGGTCTTGAGCAAGAACTCCTGCCTCGTACATTGCGAACCACAAATCGTCGCGGGGGTCAGGACTATCAGAACGCACATAGGGAGTACGATTCGCGCGGCCTGGACCCCCAGAACCGTAGCTCGGCCCGCCGCACGTGTTGTAGACCGGAAGTTTCTCTAGTGTCGTACCTCCCAGGAGCTGATAGATCGGAACCCCCGCCCGCTGCCCAGCGATATCCCACAGCGCCACGTCGATCGCTGATATCGCGCGTATCTCAGCGCCGCGGGACCCGAATCTGCAGGCAAGATCGAATTGCAATCGCCAAAGGTACTCAATCCTTGACTCGTCGGCGCCAAGCAAAAGGTGGCTAGACTGCTCATGAATGAACGCCTCAACGGTGTTTGGGGCGTAGTACGTTTCGCCGTGACCGACCAGCCCATCCGCAGTGTGAACAATCACGAATATCAAATTCGGTTGAGGGCAACCAGGCGCCTGCGTAATGGTCTCAATTTTTGTAATCGTCATGCTCGATGACCCTCCTGTCGGACAAGCTGCTCAAGGGCTCCATCGACTCGCTCCAGGACCGCCTCGAGTTCGGGCTCCGCATGCGTAGTCGAGACGTACCAGACACCACGACCCGCGACCCACACACCTTGGTTCGCCAGTTCGGCCGCAAACCGGTGGTAGCGGTCAAGATCGAGCATCTGCAGGTCTTCGTAGTTCGTAACCGGCTCAGGGTCCCCAAAAGACACGTGGAACGCCATGGGCAAGCCTTGGACGCGCAACGGGACGCCGTGCCGCCTACCAAGCTCGCGGAGACCTCTCATCAACGCGTGCCCATGAGCCTCAATACGGGCGTACGGTGGATCGTCCCGGAGAGCCGCCAGGCTTGCGGACACAGCGGCACACGCGCCAACAGAGGCATTGAACGTTCCAGAATGGTTGACCGCTCCCGTTCCAAGAGATTCCATCAGGTCTGCCGTCCCGGCGAGCGCCGCGACGGGCCAGCCTCCCGCCATCGCCTTGCCGAACGTAGCCAGGTCCGGAACAACGCCAAAACGTTCCGCCGCACCGCCAGCCGCAAGCCGGAATCCAGTGACGACCTCGTCGAATATGAGCACCACGCCGTAGCGCGTACACAGCTCACGAACGCCTTCCAGATAGCCCGGCCTAGGTGGGATGGCACCGATGTTACACATCACCGGCTCAAGGATCACGGCCGCAACCTCCGTGTGCCGATGCGCTAGCGCCGTTTCCACAGCCTCCAGGTCGTTGAACCGAAGCATCAGCGAGTCGGTGAGATGCGACTCGACCTGGCCCTTGCTAGCAGGAGACGGGATCCCGTTCACAGTCTTAACGAGGACATTGTCAAGCCAACCGTGATAGTGGCCCTCGAACCGAATGAACTTGTCACGTCCCGTTAGAGCCCGAGCCAAGCGGAGCGCGACCTGCACAACCTCGGTCCCTGACGATCCGAAGCGGACCTGATCTGCCCACCGCACTGTGTCCAGGAAGGCTTCGCCCGCGGGGTTCTCATAGACGTTCTGGGAGCCAAACACTGAGCCGCGAGACATGGCATCCGCGACGGAACGATTCAGAACGTCGGGCGCATGCCCGAAGAAATTTGGCCCTTGGCCTAGGAGATAGTCTACATAGTCATTGCCGTCGACATCCCACAGCCACGCGCCCTTTCCGCGAGCAAATGTAATGTTCGGGGCACTCAAACGCACGTTTGAGTGCACGCCGCCAGGCGTCAACTCCAGCGCTCTCCGCCGCGCCTCTATCGATTCGTCGAACGCTCGCAAATTCATAATACTGATCCGTTTCTCCTAATAGTGTACCCAGCCACCGTCTACGTTCACCACTTGGCCCGTGACAAAGGAACTCTCATCGCTGGCTAAGAACGTGAATACGCCCGCGACGTCCTTCGCAAGACCCCGTCTTTCTAGCGCCTGGCTGGCTATCAAGCGCCCGAAATTCTTGCCATCCGGAACCAAACCCTCCTCATACTCTGTTCGAATCGCGCCCGGCATCACCGCGTTCACGCGAATCCTCTCTCCACCAAGCTCGCGCGAAAGCGCGCGCGTAATTCCAATCACTGCCGCCTTGCTGGCCGTATAATGTAGCGCACCGACCTGGCCCGTTTCGACCATTACGCTGGTAACAGTGATGATCGATGCGCACGCACTTGCACGCAAGGCCGGATAGGCGGCGCGAGCAAGGAGCCAAGTTCCCCGAACATTGACGCTCTGCATGTGATCCCACTCGGCAACGCTAATGTCACGCCATGATGCACGCTGTTGGGCCGCCGCATTGGCAACGACGATGTCGATCCCGCCCAGTGCATCCCGTGAGCGGCGAACCAAGTCCTCTATATCGTCTGGGTTGCTCAAGTCCGCTGCGAATGCCACTGCCGTCGCTCCACCTTCAGTGAGGTCCGCTGCTAGACCAAACGCAAGATCCCTCATCTCAGGCCTCGGCTCATAGCAAAGAGCTACTGCCGCCCCCTCTGATGCGAATGCCCGTGCCGCTTCTGCACCAATCCCTCGAGACGCACCCGTGACAAGAGCCTTACGCCCAGCGAGCCTGCCGGGAACCCGGTGCTCAACATTCCCGGTTGGGAAATTGTTGTCCGAGCGCTTCTTCAATTCACTCATATCGATTTCCACGTTCTTGTAGCGATTCCGATGTATCCGACGATCGAATTGCTGGCATGCTTCTACATGGGGAGATCTCGCAATCATTACCGTCCGTCGGCATCACGGGAGTCCGCCCTTACGATCAAACGCCGCCAAGCTTCAAGGCGATGAGCAACAACTGGCACTTGACGCATGGTGTGCATCTCCCCTCCGGATCCGTTTCTAGATCGAGACGTTGTTCCGATCCGACGGCTCCGTTCCATGCGCTGGATGATTCTCACGCATCGTGTGTTCCGACAATGCGTTCCAGTGATCAGACTTCGCTTGACCTAAAGCCCATCGAGACTACGCCAGACATGCTTCTCGCGTTCTCTAGTGCAATGATGCGTATCCGAAACAGCTTCTCCCCCCATACGCGCCTCAATTGCGGATCCTGTAGTGCGACTTCGTCGATCTCTGATTTGAAACGACTCCCGTCGAAGTCGAGCTCGAGCGAACGCCCAGCGCTCCCCTGAAAGCCAATTCGACCTCTTCCCCGAACCTTTGGCCGTACGGCACACATCAGGTGCCACACCAGGCTAGTCGGCGATCCGTTGAGCGACCAACTGTCCTCCACCCGTATCGCGGCGGTCGATGATTCGGGGTCCCCTACGGCTCGACATGGGGCAAGCCGACAGAATCGAAAGGTGCGAGTCCAAGCCACCATGCCAGCACGTTTCGGATATGCCCCATCAATGTCGACGACGAGACGATCTTCCGTCTCGCCCGGGCTATATACTACATTGGAGGCGTGGAATTCCGGGCCGGAACCTTGTTGTACTCCGTCTACTTCCGGAAGGTTGTGAGACGAACTCTGCATTGTCCAAATGTCGTACCGTTCAGGACCAAATGTTTTTGCTGTGTAGCGTTCCACGCCGACGTCTACGATCAACGGCCGGCCGTCCAAGCCAACGATGAAACTGCCCACATCATTATGATTGTGGCTGTCGCCGTTCCCTCCACCCTTTGCGGCTAGGAAGAGTCCGTCTGTTGATCCACTCCTCTCTCGAAGAGTTAGAATCTGATTCTCCGAGTACCATGCGCGGCGCGGAAGCATATACCCGCTATTGCCACGCTCTACCTCCGCCTGAAATTCGAAGTCCGTGATACTAGCCAACACGCGACCGATGGACGTTAGACGACCGACTATCGTGGGCGGCGATCCGTAGACGGATTCCGACCGCGCCCAGGCAGACGCCATCGCGAGCGCGTGCTCTGAGACATCGGGCTGATTCGTCCTGCGTCCGAGAAGATAGAGTACGTGTGCATCCGCTCCTCGATCAGGGCGCGCCGAGCCGTCGGCGAAGTTCGAGTACCATGGTCCCCCGATATGCACTGCTGGGAGGAAGCGAGTCATGGGCGCAACGAGTGGATGTTGGTATCCATTGAGACCACCGTCTGTCGCGTCATGCAGCAGGGCCAGGCAGTCGCCCAGTGAGCCAGCTGCACGCCACCAGTAGGTGGGCCCCTCTTCGCACGCTCCATCGTCCTTGTATCCGATGAGGAACTTGTCGAGTCCCTCGACGCATCGCGCAATAGTCTGAATTATGACTTCATGGTCCCGCCCGAGCAGGAGAGTACATGTGAGGATGTTTGCGTGGATCCATGGATTCCAATTGTTGGCTCCAGCCCTGAGCCAACGCCACTCCGAGCTCGCAAGGAACGGTTCCAGTATGCGTCGCTCAACCTCGCCATGAATTCGATCACGGATCCCTGGTGCAGTATCGTCAAGTCGGTCTCCAAGAATCCGATCGATCCAAGCAAGTGTTGCCGCAGTCTCAGCCCCGAATATATCGACAGTCCGTAGTTGGGGATCCGGGACGCGCATCCGCCGCCCGATCGACGAACTGGCATGCGCCGGTACCACCCACGACGTCTCCTCGCAGACCTGCATAATTCCATCGACGCTCCGTTCGAGCCACGCTTCGTCGCCCGTCAGTACGGCAGCCAGAGCGTATGCAATGAGCATGCTGCGGCGAGCAAGGTACGGCTCTTCATATGGTGCGCGTTCACCCGACCGTGCGTAGCACAAATAATCAGAAGCTAGTAGCGGTGGCCAGCGCCCCTCTGAGTACTGCTCGGCACTTCTGAGTATGTTGATCCGGGAACCGGGGTCGACTTGATTCCAGTACTTGCGGTCACCCATGACTGCGTAGGGCTGCCAGAGCCCGGGATGAGGCGCCGTCGCCGCAATGCGTTCCAGTGGCAGGATCGCCGCAAGGGTCCGGCCAGAACTCGAAGGCCCGGCGATAGCAGCGTGATCGCGGAGGTTCGTCGTTTCAGAGCTGCTCTGCATCGCCAAGGGGCCGGGCGAACGCAGATTCGCGCGAAGTTGACTCTTCGAAGCGTCGGCACCGTCTGAAGTCATGGCTTGTCCTCTTTGAAAGGCATCCCGAGGGCTCTGCCCTCCGGAACCCATTCGAGTAGTGCCTGTGCCTTCATAACGGGGCCAAACTCGTCGTCAACGCTCCGCGGGGGGTCATCGTCATCTTTGGAATCTTACGGTTCATGTGAACTCCTAGGTATTCCGACTGGGTTCCGGGCCGATCTTTGCCTCATCGCGCGCCCCCGAGCCACTTGCAGTATTCGATCTCACCGCCTGCTGATCCACTTGTCAGGACCCGGCCGGCGGGCGACCTAGCGGGCATCGACGTATTCCGATTACCCACCGCGTGGCCGCCCACTGGCTAGCGATCGCGGCTGCCGCTGACCCTGAGCCCTTGGCGTCATCCTTTGACCGCTCCAATCACCAAGCCCTTGGCAAAGTGCTTCTGCAAGAACGGATAGACCATGCAGATAGGAATGAGCGCAATCACCAGTATTGCCATTTGCAGCGACTGCTGTGGGGGGAGGGTTTCCACAGGAAGGTCGGTTCCGATGGCCGACCTATCAACGACGTATGTTCTGAGAACGAGTTGCAGCGGCCACTTTTCAGGTGAGTTCATATATAGGACCGCATTGAAGAAGGCGTTCCAGTATGTAACTGCGTTGAATAGTGCAACGACGGCGATCACGGCGCGCGAAAGGGGCAGCATTATGTTCAACAAGATTCTTATTTCGGACGCGCCGTCGATACGCGCAGCATCGATGATCTCACGGGGTACCTCGATGAAGAAGGAACGCATGATGACCACCTGGAAGCCACTCACCAACGTCGGAAGAATCAGCGCCCAATACGAATCGATCAGCCCAAGTTGTTTAATGAGCAGATAGTTTGGAATCATGCCTGCCGAGAACAACATTGTAAAGAGCACTACGAACAGGATCGATTTGTGGCCCCACGTCCCGGGCCTGGCCAGTGAGTAGGCTAGAAGTGCCACGACAGTGACGGACATACCAGAGCCAACGACGGTTATTCCGATCGACACAAGGGTTGCTCGTGATACAACGCCGTTCTGTAACACAGCCTGATATGCCGCAAGCGATGGGCGATCGGGCCAAAGGACGTAGCCGCCAGCGGCTACGATCTGAGCCTCGTCGGCGAGACTGGTAGAGATCACCATTACGAATGGCAATATGACCACCGCGCAGCAGACGACAAGGACGACTGCCTTGAGCCCACGGATACCGATGCCCGGTGGATTGGCTCCATTGATGGTGCGCATGCGAGCTGCACGACTCCCACCTATCGTCTTCACTAGTCTCCTCGAGCGGGGACGGGAGGCCCCATTGGGAGCTCGCTCAGGACTCCGATTCAAGTTGATACCTCGCTCATGCGTCGTAGCCCCTTCGGCCTGGGTGGCGGTCCGTCGTCGGGGCCATTACTGTCGTGTGGAGTAGATTCCGCTCTCGCCGAATAGGTGGGCAATTCGGTTCGCAGCCAGAACGAGTACGGTGCCCACCAGGCCCTTCACTAGTCCGACAGCCGCGGAGGTGCCCCAACTTCCCCCGACGACTCCATGGTTATATACGTAGGTGTCGAGCACCTCGGATACGCCCGTCCCAACCGCGTCCTGTTGGAGGAACATTTGTTCAAAGCCCACGGTTAGGACATCGCCGAGACGCAGGATCAGAAGGAGAATGATGATGGGTCGGATCGAGGGCAGGGTGATGTGCCAAAGTTGTCGTAGTCTGCCTCCGCCATCGACGGCGACGGATTCGTACAGGTCGAGGTCTACCCTGCTTATGGCGGCAAGGAAGATGATTGTCCCCCACCCTGCGTCCTTCCAAATCACCTGTGATGTGATCAGCGGGATGAAGAGGTCAGGATTTCCAATGATGTTGACTTGGAAGAAGTCGGCTCCACGCGCCCAGGCATTGTAGATTCCGGCGTTCCCAAGGACGTGCTGAAATAGTGCAACCACGACGACCCAGGAGAGGAAGTGTGGCAGGTACAGGACTGACTGAACGACACGCTTGATCTTCTCTGACACCAGGCTGTTCAGAAGCAGTGCAAGCGCAATGGGGACCGGGAAGACAAACACCAGCTGCACGAAGGAGATCACCAGTGTGTTGGTAAGGGCGTTAACGAACGCCGGGTCGCCATTGAAGATGACGCGGAAGTTCTCGAACCCTACCCATGGTGAAGCGGCTATTCCAAGATAGGGTTGGTACGCTTTGAACGCAATCACGTTTCCGAGCAAGGGAATGTAGTGAAATATGATCACTAAGACGATGCCCGGGGCGCCTAGTACGAGAAGCAGGCGGTCGCGTTTGAACTTTTGCAAACTGGATGCGCCGGAATTGCGAGACGGGGCACGAGCGCTCATCAGCTTTCCTCCACGGCGCACCCGGTCACCAGGGCGATCGATTGCGGCGCCCTCGGTACCTGCCTAGTCTCGGCTCGACTCTGTGGGTGGGCGTTGTCGCGGGCCTCAACGCTCCGCATTTGCTGCCTCGAACGCAGCCCGAATTTCATCCCCTGCGTCCGACCTCCATTTCTCGAGGACCGCAGGCCAGTCGGCCAGCGGACGACGACCGGCTACGATGTCGATTACTGCGTCTCCCATTTCTCTTTCGGCCGTTGCACCGCGCGTTACTTCGACCTCTGAGTACAATCCGACACTCGGGTCGACAATTCCATCTGGTACGACTTCGCCTTGTAGGTCGTACAGCGCTGTAGCGCCGTCGGCTTGCTTGGGGATGTAGATGGCTGGGGCCGGCGAAATAACGGTGGAGACCGGGGAGGGGGATTCGGCCTGGCCCAATTGCGTCAGCACCGGATCCGTTCCGTCAAGATCGTGGTGCTGCCCTTCCAGGCCGTACGCACGCAACATGTATTCCGCACTGCCGACCGGAGCAGCCCAGTAATTGAGCGCTCGGAGAAGCTCGGCGACGCGCGAGGGCTCTGCGATTTTGATCCCGGAGAACTGGAATGGCGCTGTCGACACGAAGTTCTTGGCCGTGCCCGCTCCATCCCATGCCGGCAGTCTTGGCGAGGCGATCTCTGCGTCCGGATATTGACGTCCGAGGAATCCCCACACTGCATAGCTGCTGTGCTGGAGCACGATATTTCCTGCCGCGAACCAAGCCTGCGGATCTCCCCCCGTCAATGTTTCAGGGTGGAAGACACCGTCTTCGGTGTACATCTGCATTACAATTTCCAAGGCAGCTGCGTACTCGTCTGTCTCAGACTCGTGAGTGAAGCCGCCAGCGTCGTCCACGCGCCATCCGTTTGGCCCGCCCTGCATCTGTGCAACCACACGCACCCAGATCCTGTCCAGATTTTGTGCCATTGCCCAGCGATTGGCTGCAGGATCGGTCACGTCTCGGCACGCCTGTCGGAAGGAATCACCGTCCGACCAATCGAGGGATACACCGGCTTGGGAGAAGATGTCCGAGCGCGCGATCGGGATTGCTCCGAGTTTTCCGCGAACGATGGGAACCGTACGGATTCGCCCGCCATAGATACATCCCTCCCAGGCCCACGTTGGGAGCGCAGCCAGATTCGGGTAGTCCAACACGGCGTCGCCAGCCAGATGGTCAGTCAGGTCGGCGAATTTTGCCTCAAGGACTTGGGGCAGCTGCGGGATGGTATTCAGTTGGACGATGTCCGTGAGGTCGTCTCCCGCCAGCATGGTTTGCAACTTCTGGAGCTGATCTTCTCCGTTTGGGGCCACGATGAAGTCGAGTTCAGCGCCGCCCATGTCGGCGGCAACTGCCTGCCATAGGTCGTTATTGGACAGGGGGACGGCTGGTGCACCCTGTGTCCCGAACACCGAGACCGCCGTTCCTGCGGCCAATGGCGGATCGGAGACAGTACGCGGGGGCTCAGCTGGGTAGGACAGGAAGGCGGGCATCAAGTCGCTGGAGCCCTCGAGGTCGGCCACGACCGTTTCCGACGGCCTGAACGTCGGCATTGTGAACGCAGCGCCCGGCTGGCTGGACCCTCCGGCGCCTTGGGGAGATGGTTCATCCGCACGGCAGGCAGCGAGACCAAATGCACTCCCCATCGCGATCCCACCACCGGCAAGCAGCCCACGCCGCGAGATCGGTCGCTGTGAGAGCGTCCTGTACGTGTGAGCTTCCTGTGATTCGGTCATAAGAGCCTCCTTTTGATCTTGTTGAACGCGTCCGTCTGGCGCACCTTCGAGCGACGGCGCTGTTTCCTCGCACTTCGTTACTCCCCTCAGCTCCTAGCGCCCGCACGTGCCGGATCCACTTGCTCAGGAGGTGCTCGCACACGATCAGTTGACTTCAGCCGATCCCGCCACGAGATGCTCGAGAAGCAGAAACTAGCACCGCGACTGCACGATGTCTAGCCTCAATACCGTTCAGTTAAGGTGACAGCGGTGTAGTTCGGTGGCATGCCGCGTGCGGGACAGAGGAATCCGGAGACCGAGCGACGGGGTCTGCTGCACGGGTAGGTCACACCTGATCTGTGGTGCCGAGAGGCGCCGCGGGAGAGGATGTGCATCGTGCCCAAGCCCTACCCCGAGGAGTTTCCGCGAGGACGTGGTCCGCGTGGCTCGCAACCGTGAACCTGGTGTGCTGCTGAAGCAGGTCGCCGCCGACTTCGGGATCAGCGAGTCCTGTCTGACGAACTGGCTCTCGAGTGCCGATGCCGATGACGGTGGCCGACCGGTGGCGGCCGGGTCCGAGAACGCTGAGGTTCGTGATCTCAAGCGCCGGAACCGGCTGTTGGAGCAGGAGAACGAGGTGCTGCGCCACGCGGCCGCCTACTTGTCGCAGGCGAACCTGCCGGGAAAATGATGTACCCGCTCGTCCGCGAGCTAGCCGCGGCCGATGCCCCGATCAGGGTGCCGGTCGCGGTGACGTGTCGGGTACTGGGGCTGGCCCGCCAGCCGCCCTACAGGTGGCTGTCCCGCCCGGTCGGCGACGCCGAGCTCGAGCAGGCGTATCGCGCCAATGCGCTGTTCGACGCCCACGCCGATGACCCGGAGTTCGGCTACCGGTACCGGGGCCAGGAGGCCCGCGATGCCGGGCAGGTGATGGCGGAGCGGACCGCGTGGCGGATCTGCTCTGACAACGGCTGGTGGTCGGCTTTCGGCAAGAAGCGCGGCAAGAACAGCAAGAAGCCCGGCCCGCCGGTGCACGATGACCTCTGCGCCCGTCTCCGACGAGCACGGTGTGATCCGTCACGAGTTCAGCGCCCAGGCCCCCAACGAGCTGTGCATGTCGGACATCACCGAGCACCCCACCCGCGAGGGCAAGCTCTACCTGTGCGCGGTCAAGGCTGCCTACTCCAACCGGATCATGGGCTACTGCATCGACTCCAGGATGAAGTCGCGGATCGCGGTCAACGCGCTCAACATGGCCGTCACCCGCCGCGGCGAGGTCGCCGGCTGCATCCTGCACACCGACCACTGGTCGCAGTTCCGCAGCCGGTAGCTGGTCCACGCTCTGGGCCGGCACGACATGGTCGGCTCCATGGGCCGGGTCGGCGCAGCCGGCGACAACGCCGCCATGGAGAGCTTCTTCAGCCTGCTCCAGAAGAAGGTCCTCGACCGCCGCGCCTGGCCCACCCGCCAGGAACTCCGAATCGCGATCGTGACCTGGATCGAGAGGACCTACCACTGACGCCGCCGACAGACAGCCCTCGGCCGATTGACCCCCATCGAGTTCGAGACCATCATGACCACACCAGCCCGTCAGGCTGCGTGACCCACCGTGTCACCTACCCGTGCAGCAGACCCACCCCCACCTATACTTCATCGCGTAGAGCGCAGATGTACGAGAGGAGTCGCGCGTGACTCGACGCCGCGCCGCGTTGGCTCGGAGACGAGCTCTGGCTGATCACCTCAGGACACTCTGCGCGAGCGGCGATCTCCGCCCGGGCGACCCACTTCCAACGATGCGTGAACTCCAGGAGCTGTTCCACCTCTCTCCGACCTCTGTCGAAGCCGAACTCGCGCACCTCGCTGCGGAAGGTCTTTTGCGGACCGTGCCTCGCGTTGGGATATTCGTAAACGAGCCTGTCGCCCAACGTGGACTCGCATTCTTAATGGTGACGCCGCCACCGCGGCTCCGCACTCGGTACTGGGAACGGGTTCGCCTCGGATTCGAGGAGCGAATCACCCACGTTGGTGGCTCGAGTCTCGTCGGTGAATACTCGGTGATTCTTCATCAAGCCTCGCAGGGAATGCTACCACCGCTCGCTGGAGCGTTCCTAGTGACATCAGATCCAGCGATGAATCCCACCGCGCTCAAAATGGATGACCTCCCAGTCGTGCGCCTCTCACCGGAAGCGACGGTAGCATCGCCCTCTGAACCAATCGTCGATACGGTGTATATGGATGACGTCGACGGAGGCCGACGTGCGGCCCGATGGTTGGCCCAACAAGGACACCGCCGGATTGCATTCCTCGGATTGCACACATCGCGCGAACTGGGACTTGCCTATCGGTGGTCGGCACTTCGCGAACAGGGATGGCGGCAAGCGATGTCGGAGCTGGGGGAGCCGGTCGCTGGCCTCGTGTTCCTTCCACGCAAGTTGCCTGAAACATTCTCCCGCGAGATGGAGACCGCAGCGGCCGCGGCGAAGTCTATACTCGGACGCGCGGATATTACTGCCGTCGTTTGCGCCAATGACGACACTGCCATGGGTCTGCGCAACGTCTTGGAGGAGTCGGGTGTGCCACCAGCCAACCGTCCGTCGCTGATCGGCTTCGACGACGCGGCTTCTGCGGATGGCGGAACCCTCACTTCGATGCGATTGCCTTGGGAAGACATCGGCCGCAAGGCTGCTGAATTACTCTTCGGACGCGCGAGCGGGCGATTGATTGGGCCGCCGCAACACCATGAACTGCCGATGACGCTGGTCTCGAGGATCATGATCGGGTGATTTCTGCAATAGTCTTCAAATCCCAATCTGCGCGCCGGCACCCCGAGCTCGGGACCGATCCAGTCTTGACCACGGCGTTCTTCACGCCGCTTGGTCACGATGGCTTCCTCGACCTCGACTGGGGTCTGCGACGGGCAGTGGTACGGGCGGGAGGAGCGGTCGCGCAGACCAGCCTCGCCTTCTTCGCGGAACCGGTTGATCCAGCGGTGGGCGCACTGCCGAGAGGCACCCTGGGCCTTCGCAGCATGGGCGACTGCCCAGCCCTGCTCGCAGACCCGCTCGGCGAGAAGTTGCCGACCACGCACATTCGGCCGGGCATTACGGTGGGACACGAGGGCCTCCGGACGGTAGGCGACTTAGACATCACCCACCGCACCCGGAGGTCGTCCCTACGTCAACAACCCGGCGGGTGTGTCACCAACGTCCCGGCCCGAGTACAGCTAGCCGCTGCCGAGCCACCGCCTTCAGCAGCTCCAGCTCGACATCGTCGTGGGGGGAGCCGATGTGCTCGATGTCTCGCGATCCCTTTCGGTTGGAGTGCACGATCTGCACCGCCCGCGCCCCGGAGGCGGTCTTGACGGTGCGGATATGGGCCACCGCGCCACCCTAGAGCCCGGAACTAGTACACAAACTCAGCCGCCTGTACCGGCAACACCGCAGGTCAGCGCGTCGGCGCCCGCGTCACACCGAAATCTTGGCCCAAGTCAGGCGCACGCAGTTGTCCACAGGCGGGCTGCTCGTCCGCGCATCGTGTCGGCACCAGGTGACACGGTGGCCTCACCAACGCAGAATAGGCGAGTGATCACCGTGACCGAACCGCAAGTTTGGACCCTGATCGGCGTGCTCGCCGCAGCGTTCGCGGGCATGATCGCCGTCACCACCCCACTGGTCATGCGCACGATCACGGCGCAGGTCCAGGGGGTCGGCACACAGGTCGAAGGGCTGCGCACGGAGATGGTGCTGCGGTTCGAGCGGGTGGACCAACGGTTCGAGCGGGTGGACGAACGGTTCGAGCAAGTGGACCAGCAGTTCGAGCGGGTCGACAAGCGGCTCGGCACCGTCGAGACCCGCCTCGATGGCCTCGACCGCAACGTACAAGCACTCACGCGACGTGTCATGCCCGAGTGAGCACAGCCGCTACCCCATGCTCTTCGCCCCGTCCAGGGACTCCCGGATGATGTCGGCGTGCCCGGCGTGCTGGGCCGTCTCGGCGATGATGTGGCCGAAGGCCCGCCGGTTCGACCATGCCGTGTCAGTGAACCACGGCGCCTGCGGGAGCTCCTGCACGAGGTCGAGGTCGGCCTCGGCGAGCACTTCGTCGGTGCGTGCGGCGATCTCGGCGTAACGGTCCAGCACGCCGGCGAGCGTCTCGGTGGGCAGCAGCCGGAACTCGCCGGCCCAGTCCTCGAACGCCTCGGGCGGGAGGGACTCGAAATCAATCCCGTCCCACGGCATCGCGGACCGGCCCTGCAGAACGAACTCGCGCCAGTTCTGCTCGGCCGCGCTCACGTGCTTGATCAGCCCGCCGATCGTCAGCTCGCTCACGGTCGTGCGGGTGCGAGCCTGCTCGTCGGTGAGGTCGCGGGCGGTGAAACGCAGGAAGTGCCGGGCGTTTGCCAGGACCTGCAGCAGGTCGCCGCGCTCCCCGGTCAGCTCGGTGGTGACGGTGGCCATCGTGGATTCGCTCATGGTTCTTTCCCTTCCTCCGGCGGCCCTTGGCCGCCTCTCGTGGCTGGTATCTCCACGCTAGGGAGTATTAGTGTCAGTTCTTGACCTGAATCGGCGAGAGGGTGGGAGTCATGAGCACGAGCTCGCGCACCCTCCGCCTGTTGTCCCTGCTGCAGACCCATCGCTACTGGTCCGGGGACGAGCTGGCAGACCGGCTGGAGGTCTCGATCCGCACCCTGCGCCGGGACGTGGATCGGCTCCGTGACCTCGGCTACCCGGTGCAGGCCGATCGTGGTGTGGGTGGTGGCTACCAGCTCACCCCAGGAGCGGCGATGCCGCCGCTGGTGCTCGACGACGAGGAGGCGGTGGCCCTGGTGGTGGGCCTGCAATCCGCAACCACCTCGAGCCTGGCCGGCGTGGCGGACGCCTCGGTGCGGGCGCTGGCCACGGTGGTGCCGGTGCTGCCGAAGCGGCTGCGCCGCCGGGTGGAGGCGATCGGTGCGGCCACGGTGACGCTCGGACCGGAGGGCCCGATCCGGGACCTGACCGACCCGGGCACGTTGGTGGTGCTTGCGCAGGCGTGCCGGGATGCCGAGCGGGTGCGTTTCGGCTACACGAGTGCTCGTGGGGACTCCACGCACCGCTCGGTGGAGCCGGTCCGGTTGGTGACGATCGGCCGGCGCTACTACCTGCTCGGGTTCGACCTCGATCGCGCGGACTGGCGCAGCTTCCGGCTGGACCGGCTCAGCGATCCGGAGCCCACCGGGCACCGCTTCCGGCCCCGCGAGGTGCCTGGAGGTGACGCTGCCGCGTATATCCGCCGCGGCCTGCGCCGGTCCGACCAGGGACCGCAGGTCAGTGCCGTGCTGGCCGCGGACGCCGACCGGGTGCGCGAGCAGATCGGGCGCTGGTGCGAGGTCACCGAGCTGGGGCCGGGGCGTTGCCGGGTGCGGGCCGAGAGTGCGCACCCGGAGTGGATGGCGTTCGCGCTGGCACACACCGGCGCCGAGATCTCCGCGGTAGAACCGGAGTCACTCCGTGCGGTGATGCGCACCTGGGCGAGCCGGTTCACCCAGGCCGTTGGGCCGCCGTCGGGCCGATCAGGCTGAGCCGATCAGAGCCTCGAACGCGCGGAACGCCTCCGGCGGCTGCGGCGAGGTCCACATCCTGTTGGTGAGCAGGATCCCGGTGCGGCCGGTCACCGGATCGGTGAACCAGCGTGAGCCGAGGCCGCCATCCCAGCCATAACTACCCGCCGAGAGCCCGGACGGCGCCGGCCGGACGAGCACACCGCACCCGTATCCCCAACCGGACCCGCCGTCCGGGGCGGGGCCGCCGCGGGCAAGCACGTCGACGGCGAGCTGGTTCGTGGTCATCGCCTGCACCAGGTCCTCACGCACCAGGCGTCGATCGCCGACGGCGCCCCCTCCGTGCACGAGGTCGGCGAAGCGTACGTAGTCGCTCACCGTGGAGACGAGACCGGCGTCCCCGCCGTCGGCCGGGGGGTGCTGGGCCCACTGCCCGTCGGCCGAGTCGTAGACGTCCTCGCCAACGGCAAAACACGCGCCGAACCGGTCGACCCCGTGGGCGGGCACCCGGAAAGCGGTGTCGTGCATGCCCAGGGGCTCGAAGATGCGCTCGGCCATCACCTCACCGAGCCGGGCGCCGGCGACGCGTTCGATCAGCATCCCGGTCAGCAGCGAGGAGGTGTTGTAGAGCCAGCGCTGACCCGGCTGGGCCTGCAGCGGCAGGTCGCTCGCGGCGGCCAGCCACGCATCGGTGGGGAGCGCTCCCGCGGGAGCGGGCGGGCCGGGGGCGGTGCCCCGCTCGGCCCACGCCTGACTGAGCGGCGTGGGCGAGAAGTCGGTGAAGTCCATCCCCCAGCCGGAGGTGTTGGTGAGCAGGTCGGTCACGGTGATGGGCCGGTCGGCCGGGACGGTGTCGTCGAGCTCGGCGTGCGGGTGGCGCAGCACCCGGCGTTCTGCCAGCTCGGGCAGGTAGGTGTCCACCGGCTCGGTGAGCTGGAGGGCGCCGTCGGTGACCAGGATCAGCGCGGTCAGCGCAGTGACCGGTTTGGTCATCGAGGAGATCCGGAAGATCTCGTCGGTGGTGAGCGGCTGGGTGCCACCGAGGTCACGGTGCCCGAGGGCGCCGGAGACGACCTGGTCGCCGTCACGGGCTAACCAGGTGAGCCCAGGGATCGCGTCGGCGCCCACGTGCGGGGCGAGGACATCGTTGACATTCGCAGTACTCAGGGTGCTCATGCTGGGATGGACCCGTGACCTCGTCGAAACTCATCGCTCATCAGCCCAGTGTGCCTCGACCCACCGACGCCCAGTTGGCCTGGCAGCAGTTCGAGCTGGGCATGTTCTTCCACGTGGGTGTCAATACCTTCGCCGGAAAGGAGTGGAGCGACGGCACCCTGCCGGCAGCCTCGTTCGCCCCCACGGATCTGGACGCGAACCAGTGGGTGCGCACAGCCGCCGAGGCCGGTGCGCGGTACGTGGTGCTCACGGCCAAGCATCACGACGGGTTCTGCCTGTGGCCCACCGCCACCACGGACTACTCGGTGGCGTCGTCGCCGTGGCGCGGCGGGGAGGGCGACCTGGTGGCCGAGGTGGCGGCCGCCTGCCGGGCGGAGGGCATCGGCCTGGGCCTGTACCTCTCCCCGTGGGACCGGCACGCCCCGGAGTACCCGGACCCGGAGGCTTATGACGCGCTCTACCTGGCCCAGTTGCGCGAGCTGTGCACGCACTACGGCGAGCTGGTCGAGCTCTGGTTCGACGGGGCCGGGTCAGCCGGGCGCGCCTACGACTGGGAGTCGATCATGGCGGTCGTGGCTGAGCTGCAGCCCGGAGCGATGGTGTTCAACATGGGCACCCCGACCATCCGGTGGATCGGCAACGAGGACGGGTTGGCGGCGGATCCGGTGCGCTACGCCGTCGACAGCGCCAGCCTGGACAACTACACCGATGCGGTGATCGAGCTCGGCGAGGCCCGGTACGTGCCGCCTGAGGCGGACGTCTCGATCCGGCAGGGGTGGTTCTGGGCCGCCGAAGACGGACCGAAGAGTGTGGACCATCTGCTGGCGATCTATTACCGGTCGGTGGGGATGGGCGCGAACCTGCTGCTGAACGTGCCGCCGGACACCCGCGGGCTGATCGATGCCGCGGACGTGGCGCGCCTGCGGCAGTGGCGCGCCGAGCTGGACCGGCGGTTCGGCTCGCCTGTGCCGGGCGAGCTGGCACAGATTTCCGACGGCGTCTGGGAGGTGGTCTTCGAGGCTCCGATCACCTTCGATCACCTGGATCTGGCGGAGCACCTCACCGGTGGGCAACGCATCGAGACCCACCGGGTGATCGCCGTCGGGGGCGAGACGGAAGGCACCCTGCTCGCCGAGGGGCAGACGATCGGGCACCGCCGGATCCACGCCCATCCGGAGGTGACCGCGGACCGGCTCCGGGTCGAGCTCACCGGTGACGGCGCACGGCTGGCGGGTGCGTGCGTGCACCAAGCCGGCACGCACGAGGTGCCGGAGGTCGCGTACCTGGCGTCGACGGAGGAGCCGGAGTAGGGCGGGGCCGCTGGGGCCCCGAGCACAGCCGCGATGGTCTGAACTACCCATCGGCGGACCCGTCCGCGCGACATAGGCTGGGCACCATGCCAGATGTTCGCATCGACTACCAGGTCCTCAATCAGATCGCAGGCTCACTCAAGAATCTCTCCGTGGATCTCGCAGCGAACACCACCTGGGAGGACGACATCGCGGAGTTGGCTGGCACCGTCTGGGACGCCACCACCGCGAACCACGTCCGCGAAGCGGTCGAGACGATGATCGGCGACTGGGACTACGCCCGGTCGGTCCTCTCGCTGCAGGCGATGACAGCGGCGCAGAAGGCCGACATCATCGGCGCCGCCTGGGCGGACTGGGACTTCGGCGTGGGTGAACGAGGAGAGACAGCCCTGTACCCCGGCGCCTGGGAGTCGGCCGGGGGCGAGAAGTGAGCGACACCCTCACGATCCGCAGCCCGGAGGGGCGCGTGATCGTGGAGTTCATCTGTGACGTGGACGCCATCGCCGATCGTGCGATCCAGCTGCAGACGACGGGTGAGGAGACATCCGAGCTGCATCTGTTCGTGATGAGCATCATCGAGGGCGATATTGCCGTTCAGGACGGGATCTCGATCGGCGCGCTCCAGGACATGGCGCTGACCGTGGGTGCCGGGCTCGGACCGCTCGGTGAGTACTTCTGCGAGCTCGCGACTTCCACCTGGACCTACGCGGACGCCTGCAGAATCGCCGGCGACCTCACGAAGTTCATGCCGGACCGCCTCTCCAACCTGAAGAACTCGCTGGCGACCCTCGTGACCGAACGGGAACACGCGGAGGGGTGGCTGTATCAGGCGCAGGGGCTCGACGAGGACGAGAAGATGAGCGGCGGCGGCTACCTCATCCCGTACTCCGTGCTCGGCGAGGAAGGGGACCTCAATACGCCGTCGTTCGCCGTCATGCTCGATGGCATGGAGAAGGAGAAGGCGGTCAGCCGGATCGAGACTCATCTCGGCAGCGTGCAGACCCTGCACGAGGCGGTGCACGACCGCAATGACGAGATGCTGGTGAAGTTCGACACCGCCGTCTCCGAGTGGGAGGCCGCCGCGGACCTCTACATCGAATCGCTCGACGGCATCCTCGGCACGCTCGCCGACACGGATGCCGAGAACGAGTACCAGAATCTCGGAACCGCTGCCGAGGTGGCGTCCTGGGTGGGTGCCGCTGCCGACGGCGTCACCGTCTTCATCCCGGTGCCGCCGGTGGTTGCGATCGGCATGGCGGCCAATGCCGTCGAGGTGGGGCTGTCCAAGGAGCAGGTGTCGCGTGCCCACGAGGCGCAGTACCAACCGGGCGAGGGCAGTATCCGGGTCGTCGAGGGGCAGCACGTCGGCGAACAGGGGGACGTGGCCGTGGCGGCCAGCGGCTTCATTCCCATGGGGGACCTGGCGAAGAAGGCATACCGGGGGGTCCACAACAAGAACCTGCGCGATTCGTGGGCAGACGTGGTCGATGCCGCTGCAGGCTCCACCACCAACGCACCGACCGCCTCTCGCCGCGATCGCGAGGCGGACGTTCCGGTCGACGTGGGTGTCTCCACCGATCCCATCGAGAGCTGGCGAGACGAAGCGGACGCCTCGAACCCCGAACACGAGTACGTCCCGAACCGGCCCATGCCGGAATCCGGGGAGCTCCACGAGAGTCAGCCGGTGCAGATCCCGACCGTCGAGTCAGATCCATCAACCGGTGAGACGGGCGCGGCACCGAAACCGACCGTCACGGTCGACGACACCGACGACGCCGACTGACATGCTCCTCCAGCTCGAGCTTCGGCTGCCAGAGGAATGGACCGCCGATCCGGACCCCCGCACCGTGCCGCCCTCGCCGCTGTTCGTCCGCGCAGGAATCAAGGCCCAACGGGTGTACCAGTTCGTCCACACCGGCGACGACGCACGGGTCGCCATCTATCGGCTGCGAGCGCCACGCTCCGCGCTCGACGAGGTCACCGACATCCTCGTCCGGGACGTCGGGGCCGGCCGCGTCCCGAACGGGCTGATCTGGCTCGCGACCGGGCCGGGTTGGTACTCGTTCAACGCCATTCAGGAGGGACGCGACGTTGCCGGGCCGGCGCTCCTGTGGTCGAGCTACCTCCCCGAGCAGGGCGCGCCGGAGCGGATGCGCGAGATCGGGGGCGCACTCGACAGCGCTGCCTGGACGCTGTAGCGCACGGCTGTCGCCTCGCTCCTCCCCATACGACCGGAAGGCATCCCGCAGACCGCGCCCCGGAAGCCCTGACACGGGCGGCGTGGGCACCGTAGCGTGGCACGGTCCACGCACGGCAGGAAGGGAGGTTCCATGCGACGTACCGCGGCGCTCATCGTGGCCATCGCGTTCGCAGCTGCAGGGTGCACAGGCGCCGACGACTCGGTGCCATCCACCGAGACATCGACGGCGGCGTCTGAGCCCGCACCGGCGGTCACCACCCCCGATCCGGTGGATCCGACGAAAGGCGTGCCTCCGAGCGGTGCCCAGGAGGTCGTGGAGCCATCCGGGAGCGACTCGTCGATCGACGAGACCGAGGGCTGCGTCGACGAACTGACCTACGCCGACGAGATGGACTGGTCGCTCCCCCAGCCCGATCCCGACGAGTTCGTCTCATACGATTTCGCCGGACAGATCCAGGAGCACGGCGGCGCTGGCCTCCAACTCACCGGGCTCCGGGCCGCGACCCATGACGGCTTCGATCGCGTGGTCGCCGAATACACCAGCGACGGGCCCACAACGCCTCCCGGGCTCTATGCGTCCTACGTCAACTGCGCCTATCGGGATGGGTCCGGCTTTCAGTTCGAGGTCACTGGTGCCGACATTCTTAAGGTCTCGATCCAGGGCCCCTCGATTTACTGGCTCGAAGACGGCACAACCTTCCCGGACCCGGAGGTCGACCCGCCCGGCACGGCCATCACGGATGTCGACTACCAGCAAGGCATGGGCGGCGGCTCCGGCCTCTACCTCGGCGTCGGCTACGAACGCGCCGACTTCCGCGTCTTCTCGCTCACCGACCCCTACCGCGTGGTGATCGACGTCGCACACCCGGACTGACCTGAGCCCACCCAACCCGGGCTCACATCCGTGACGAGAACGTACCGAGCCGGGCCCCGCGGAGGGTCATGCAGCGCCACAGTTCCCTGTGGATGGATCGACAGCATGTCGGCGCCGGTCCGTAGGGTGCTACACATGGCGGGCGAGATCATCCTCTACACCTCGGGAGACGGCACGCAGGTGCAACTGCGTGCGGTCGACGGTACGGTCTGGCTGACTCAGCAAGAGTTGGCCGATCTGTACGGCACGTCAATACCGAACATCACTCAGACCATCGGGCGCATCCTCACCGACGGAGAACAGACCGAGGCAACTATTAACTCAGAGTTAATGGTTCGGACTGAGGGATCCCGGCAGGTGCGTCGTCAGGTGCAGGTCTACAACCTCGACATGGTGCTGGCCGTCGGCTATCGCGTCACGACCGATCGGGCCGTGCAGTTCCGGCAGTGGGCAACGACCGTCCTCCGCGAGTACCTCGTGAAGGGCTTCGCGCTCCAGGACGAACGTCTGAAGGACCCTGCCGCCGTCGACTACTTCGACGAGCTGCTCGAACGCATCCGGGACATCCGGGCGTCCGAGAAGCGCTTCTATCAGAAAGTCCGGGACATCTTCGCCGCCACCAGCGCGGACTATCAGTCCGCCAGCCCCCTGGCACAGGAGTTCTTCGCAACCATCCAGAACAAGTTGCTCTACGCCGTCACCGGGTGCACCGCCGCCGAGCTGGTGGTGCACCGAGCCGACGCCGACGCACCACACATGGGGCTCACGAACTGGCAAGGAGATCGGGTACGCAAGCGTGACATCGCCGTGGCGAAGAACTACCTGAAGGCCGATGAGCTGAGCATGCTCAACCTGCTGACGACTCGCTTCCTGGACTTCGCCGAAGATCGCGCACGACGCCGTCAGCAGATCACGATGGCGGAGTGGGTGCGGCAGACCGACCGGTTCCTCGACTTCGACGAGCGCCCGGTACTCAGTGGCGCAGGCACAGTCTCGGCCCGATCCGCCGAGTCGATCACCGCTGAACGCTACCGCGACTTCGACGAGAGCAGGCGCTCACACGAAAGGGAACGCGCTCACGCCGAGGAGGAGCGTGACCTCGAACGTCTCCTCGCGGCGGAGCATCACCTCGCACGACGGGAACAAGAGCCGGAGTAGCGTCTTCCCGGCTGACGCCGGCCAGCAGGCGTCGTAGCGTGGGAAGGGCTCACCACCGCGGCAGACGGAGGATCATGCGACGCACACGGCACCTCGTGATGGCGCTGGGCCTCGTCTTGGTGGCCGCCGGATGCACCGATTCCGACGACCCGGCACCGCCCGCCGCGTCATCGACGTCGGCCTCGAAGCCCGCGCCGGCGCCCAGCACCCCCAGTGCTCCGGCGAAGCCGTCAGAGACTCCATCACCCGAACAGGCCCCAAGTTGCGAGCGCGGACTCACCTATGCCGAAGCGATGGACGACATCGCTGACCCTGCTACCACCCACGAGTTCCTCCCCTACGACTTCGCCGGCGGGATCCAGGAGTACGGCGATGGCGGTTTCGAGCTTGCCGACATCCGGGTCGCTGAGCACGACGGCTTCGATCGGTTCGTCGCCGAGTACACCAACCCCCACGGACCGGGCGGACAGGCCGGGCTCCATGCCGCCTATCAGGAGTGCGCATGGCTGGGCGACACCGGCATCGAGACCGAGATCATCGGGGCTGACATCCTCGGCATCTCCATCGTCGGCGCTTCCCCGCGCATCTCCGACGACGGCGTCTGGGCTGAGACACCTGAAGTCGAACCTCCCGGAGTCGCCATCACCGACATCGACTACCAAGAACAGACCGGCGGTGCCCACGGCCTCTACCTCGGCGTCGGCCACGAACGCGCCGACTTCCGCGTCTTCTCCCTCACCGACCCCTACCGCGTGGTGGTCGACGTGCGCCACCCGAGTGAGCATCACCTCGCGGGTTACCTGAATGTCGCACAATCGTCGCAGCACAACACTGAGGCAACCCACGAGCTCAGCCAGGCCGCGCCGTCAGGCCCCCGGCGGCCCGCTCGAGTCGCGCACCATCAGCGTCGGGCTCACCAGCACCCGATGCACCGGGCGGCCCGGGTCGGCCATCCGCGCCGCGAGCAGCCCGACGGCGGTGCGCCCGATGGTCCGCCGAGGTGGGCGAACCGCCGTCAGGGCCGGGGCGCTCATCGCGGCCACCTGATCGTCGTAGGAGACCACTGACAGGTCACCCGGCACACTCAGCCCACGCTCCTCAGCCCGCTGGATCAGGCGGATCGCCTCGGGGTCGGAGTGCACCAGTAGCGCTGTGGTGCCGGTGGCCACCACCTCGTCGATGATCGATTCAATCGCGGGCTCGAAACCCGGCTCACGTCGGTCCGGGATGAACCGGTCCACCACGGCCGCTGGATCAAGCCCATGCTCGCCGCAGGTGGCCAACCAGTCCGCGCGCAGCCGGGGCGTGTGCGGGGAATCCTGGCTCAGCGCCACGCCGACTAGGCGGTGCCCCAGGCCCACGAGATGATGCACGGCCATGGTCGTACCGTCCGCGTGGTCGGTGATCACCGACTCCACCGTGCGCTGCACCGAACCCACGGACGCGTTCCGTTCCATCAGCACCACTGGAACCGGCGCCTCGGCGAGCCACTCCCGCATCACATCCCCGCCGGCCCCGTCCAGAGTCGGTGCCACCAACAGACCACTGGCCCCGGCATCGATGAGTCGCTGCAGGTCTCCCCGTTCGTCGGTGGCCTGGTAGACCGACCCCCGCAGCGTGACCCGCAGCCCGAGTCGCTTCGCCTCTTCCTCGGCCCCGCGCGCCACGTCCGGCCAGTAATAGTCGAGCGACGGCACGAGCATCCCGATCGTGGCAGTCCCCTGCGCCACCGGCCCGCCCATCGCTCGCGCCCCGACGGCGGTCGCGCCCCCGTGCACACGACGCACCAGCCCGGCCTCCGCCAGCTCCGAGACGGCACGCCGCACGGTCACCGGGGTGACCCCGAGCTCAGCGGCGAGGTCGGTCACCCGGATCATCCCGCGCTCGGTAACGGCTGCCAGGACCTCAGCCTGTCTCGAGCTCGCGCCCATCAACCTCGCGTCGTCGCTCGACGTCTGCGTCATCACACCCCTTGTCCTGTGGTCCACGTCTCAGGCCAGCGTAGACAGTCGCCAGGGACCGCTCGACGCCGATGTCAGAACTGTTTGACAGCCCGAATGATCGATTCTACTGTGAGTGATCGTAACAGAACGCTTTGATTGTTTTTCGATCACACCGAAGGAGCTGCCGTGGCGACCCAACGCCCCCACACCACACTGGTGATGGCTCGTGGCACCTTCGAGCGACAGTTCGGCCTGGAGGAGCTCCGCCGGCTCGAGGCGATCGCCACCCTGGGCGACCCTGCCTACGCACCGGACCTGGACGCCGTCGGGGTGGACCGCCTGGCCACCACGGAGGTGCTCCTCACCTCCTGGGGATGCCCACCGATCACTGATACGCACCTGGATGCCATGCCGCAGCTGCGGGCCGTGCTGCACGCTGCCGGGAGCGTGCGGGCTCTGCTGCCGCCGAGCGTGCACGAGCGAGGCATCGCTGTGGCCACCGCCGCCGAGCAGAATGCCGTGCCGGTGGCCGAGTACACGCTCGCCGCGGTGATCATGGCCGGGAAGCGGGCTCTCCCGCTCGCCGCTGAGGGTCGCGTGAACCCCGGCACCTGGGAGTCCTCGTTCGACACGACCGATCTGTCCAACCGTGGTCGCACGATCGGCCTGGTCGGCCTGTCGAAGATCGGCCGCCGGGTGCTGGACCTGCTCCGAGTGCTCGACCATGGCCCGATCCTGGTGGCCGACCCGACGGCGGACCCGGACGAGGTGCGCCACCTCGGTGGCGAGCTCGCCCCGCTGGACGAGGTTCTCACTCGCGCCGAGATCCTCTCCCTGCATGCGCCCCTGCTGCCGGAGACCGCAGGAATGATCGGCGCCGCCGAGCTCGCCCGCATGCCGGACGGGGCCACCCTCATCAACAGCGCCCGGGGCGGCCTCGTGGACCACGAGGCCCTGCTGGCCGAATGCGCAGCGGGCCGGCTCGACGCCATCCTCGACGTCACCGACCCTGAGCCGCTGCCCGTCGGGCACCCGCTGCTCACCCTCGGCAATGTGACCGTGACCCCGCACCTGGCCGGGTCGCTCGGCACCGAGACCCGGCGGCTGACCCAGTTCACCCTGGACGGGCTGGAGGCGTTCGTCGCCGGTCGGCCGATCCCCGGCGCGGTCACCGACGAGATCGCACAGGTCTCGGCATGAACCGCCGCCACGACACCGCACTCGGTCACGCTCGAGTGCCCGACATTTCGGGAGTATCTCGCGATATGAGCGAAGAAGGCCGCACTCGCGTTCGGGGGCGGGAGGATCTGGCGACCTTCGCCGACCAACTGCTGGCCGCCGTCGAGCCGTACCGCTCCCCCGCCGGATCGCTGATCACCCTGCCGGGCACCCCCGGCGGGTACGGCACCGCCGTGGACGGCCTCGAAGGCTTCGCCCGCACCTTCCTGCTGGCCGGTTTCCGAGTGGCCGGCGAGCGCGGCGCCGACCCGCACCACCTGCTGGAGCGGTACGCCCGCGGATTCGCTGCCGGTACCGACCCGCACAGCGCCGAACGCTGGGTGCGCCCCACCGAGCACCCCCAGGCCAAGGTGGAGGCCGCCTCCCTCGCCCTCATCCTCGACCTCACCCGCCCGTGGCTGTGGGACGGCCTCGCCCCGCAGGTGCAGGAACAGATCGTGGACTACCTCGCCGAGGTGGTCGGCGACGACACCTACCCCCGCTGCAACTGGCTCTGGTTCCGGGTCACCGTGGAGACCTTCCTGCGCTCGGTCGACGGACCGCACCGGCTCGAAGACATCCGCGCCGACCTCGCCCTGCACGACGCGTTCTACTCCCGCGACGGCTGGTACCGCGACGGCGACGAGCGCTCCTACGACCACTACGTGGGCTGGGCGATGCACCTGTTCCCCACGCTGTGGGCGCGGATGTCCGGCGCCGCCGACCTCGCCGCACCCCGGGCCGAGCAGGACCGCGAGCGCCTGGACCAGTTCCTCAGCGACACTGTGCACCTGGTCGGCACCGACGGCTCCCCGCTGATCCAGGGCCGGAGCCTGATCTACCGGTTCGCCGCCGCCGCCCCGTACTGGGTGGGTGCGCTGGCCGAGGTGCCGTCTGTCTCCCTGGGACGCCTGCGCCGCGCGGCCCTGGGCGTGGTGGACCACTTCGCCGGCCACGGCGTGCCGAACGAGCGCGGCCTGCTCGACCTGGGCTGGCACGGGCCGTGGCGCTCGCTGGCCCAGTCCTACTCCGGCACCGGTTCGCCGTACTGGGCGAGCAAGGGCATGCTCGGGCTCGCCCTCCCGGCCGACCACCCCGTGTGGAGCGCTCCGGAGGAGGACCTGCCGCACGAGTCGGGCGATGTGGTCCGCACGATCGCCGCGCCCGGGTGGGCGGTCAGCGGAACAGCCGCCGACGGCGTGGTGCGGGTGAGCAATCACGGCACCGACCATGCCCTCGCCGGGAGTTCCGGGGGCGACTCTCCCTTCTACGCTCGCCTCGGGTACTCCACCGCGACCTTCCCGCTGCTGGACGCCGCCTCCTGGCAGGCCCCCGTGGACCAGTCCGTGGTGCTGGTGGACGCCTCCGGTCGGCGCAGCCACCGCAGCGGGATGGACACCCTGGCGGTCGAGGCCACCGGGGCGGCCGCTGTGGCGGCCTCTCGCGCCCGGGCGCACTGGCTGCGTCCGGCCGAGAAGCAGCAGCTGCACGGCTCCGGTGCCCAGGGTGAAGCCACCGACGCCGGCATGCTCACCACGATCTCCGTCCTGCACGGGCCGTGGGAGGTGCGTCTGGTGCACCTGGACGCCCCCGCTCCGGAGGCCGTCGCCCTGGAGGCAGGCGGCTGGGCCCTGGCCGAGGACGCCGGCGTGGTGAGCGAACAGACCGAGGCGAGCTCCGCCGTCGGGGTGGTCCTGAGCAGCCGCACCCACCAGGCGGGCCTGCACGGCCTGACCGGTTGGACGGCGGCCCGCACCGAACACCGGGACGACGCCTCTCCCCTGGGCGCCCATACCTGCGTCGGGGTGCTCAGCACCGGTCCGGCTCCGGGTTGGTACGCCCTGGCGCTCAGCCTGGCCGGCATCGGCCACCTGTCCGCACCTCCTTCCGTCCAGTTCGACGCGGGTCAGGCCCGTATCGGGTGGGCAGACGGCACCGGGACCGCCGTCATCCTCGGCGACCCATCCAGCAACGACCAGAACCACACACCCCCGCCCATCCGGGCACACGACCTCAAGGAGAGGACCACGCAATGAAGCGCATCACACTGACTGGCGCCGCCACCCTGGCCGCGGCCGCGCTCACCCTCACCGCATGCAGCGGTGACTCCGGAAGCGCCGCCGGAGGCGGCGGCGAGGGCGACGCCTCCGCCGTCGACACGATCACCCTGGCCGGGTGGAGCCTGAGCACCACCCCGGAGTTCCAGGTGCTCGCCGACGCCTACCAGGAGCAGAACCCGGACATCACGGTCGAGCTCAAGGAGTACGACGCCACCGAGTACGACACGCAGATGATCGCCGACCTGGCGGCCGGGTCCGCACCCGACATGTACGTGCTGAAGAACCTGAAGAACTTCTTCACCTATGAGGACGGCGACCAGCTCCTCGATCTGTCCGAGGTGGCCGCCGGGGTGAGCGACGAGGTGACCGGGTTGGACGCCTACACCGTGGACGGCGCCACCTACGCCATCCCGTACCGTCAGGACGCCTGGTACCTGTACTACAACAAGGACCTGTTCGACGCTGCCGGGATCGAGTACCCGGACGGTTCCTGGACCTGGGACGACTACGCCGCCACCGCGGAAGAACTCACCACCGCACTCGACGGGGACGCGCTCGGCACCTACCAGCACAGCTGGCAGTCCACGCTGCAGGGCTTCGCGAACGCCCAGGCCCCCGGCGCCGACCTGCTCTCCGGCGACTGGGAGTACCTGGTGCCGTTCTACGAGCGCGTGGTGGAGCTGCAGGAGGCCGGCGCCCAGATGGACTTCGGCGCCGTGACCACCAACTCGGTGACCTACCAGTCCCAGTTCGGCACGCAGCAGACCGCGATGATGCCGATGGGCTCCTGGTACGTGGCCACCCTGCTCGCGCAGCAGGAGAGCGGCGACGCGGACGAGTTCGCCTGGGGCTTCGCCCCGGCACCGCAGGTGGACGCCAGCACCACGGAGATGCCGGTGACGTTCGCCGACCCGACCGGGATCGGCATCAACCCGGCCGTGGACGCCGATGTGGCGGCCGCAGCGAAGGACTTCCTGGCCTTCGTAGCCAGTGAGGACGCCGCCGCAGCGCTGGCCGAGATCGGCATCACCCCGGCGATCACCAGCGACACCGTGACCGAGAGCTTCTTCTCGATCGACGGTATCCCCACCGACGAGACCTCGCAGTTCGCCTTCTCCACGCACGAGGTGCTCCCGGAGAACCCGGTCGCTGAGGAGACCGCCGCCCTGCAGAACATCCTGAACGATGCTCACTCGGCGATCCTCGCCGGGACGGTCTCCCCGGCCGACGGCATCGCCGAGGCGATGGAGCGGGCGCAGTCCGAGGTGCTCGGCTAACCCCACCCACTCTCGCACCGGCCGGCCGCGCACCGCGGCCGGCCGGTGCCCCTTGAATCGACGAGGAGAACCATGGCGACGACGGCTGTGGACGCCTCCGCTGCACCGACGCCACCACGGCGCCGGGCCCGCAGCAGCAGGCTCACGCTTCGCAACACCTTCATCGGGTGGACCTTCATCCTGCCCAACTTCATCGGCTTCGCGGTGCTCACGCTCGTGCCGGTGCTCATCCTGTTCTACCTCGCCTTCACGTCCTGGAACGCGTTCGGGCAGGCGGACTGGATCGGCTTGGAGAACTTCGAGCGGCTGCTCACCGACGGCACGTTCCACACCGCGCTGGCCAACACCGCCTACTACGCGCTGATGCACATCCCCCTCACGCTGGCGGCCTCGCTCGGTCTGGCACTGCTGCTGAACCACAAGATGCGTGGGATCGCGTTCTTCCGCACCGTGGCGTTCTTCCCCTACATCACCTCGATCGTGGCGATCGCGGTGGTCTGGAACATGCTGTTCTCCCCCGACTCGGGTCCGATCAACCAGTTCCTGATGGCGCTGGGGATCGACAACCCGCCCGGATGGACCACCTCGGCCAGCTGGTCGATGCCCTCGATCGTGCTGGTGAGCGTGTGGCGCGAGATGGGCTACTACATGCTGCTGTTCCTGGCTGGGCTGCAGGCCATCCCGCGCGAGCTGTACGAGGCCGCCCGGGTGGACGGTGCGCACGCGGTCCAGCGGTTCTGGAACGTGACCGTGCCGAGCCTACGACCCACCACGTTCTTCGTGACTGTGATCCTGACGATCCAGAGTTTCAAGATCCTCGACCTGATCCTGGTGATGACCGACGGCGGCCCCGGCACCTCAACCCTGGTCCTCGCCCAGTACATCTACCGCAAGGGCTTCGAGGAGAACGACTTCGGCTACGCCTCCGCCGTGGCGGTGGTGCTGTTCTTCATCTGCCTCGCCCTCACGGTGGTGCAGTTCCTGCTGAACAAGAGGAGGGAGGTCTGATGGCCACCGTCACCCTCGATCGCCCCAGCACGGCCACTCCCCAGCTGCGCAAGGACCCCAAGGCGGGCCGCAGGCTCGTCGCCCGGGTGCTGCTGTACGTGGCGCTGATCGTCGCAGCGGCTGCGATCATGCTGCCGTTCTTCTGGATGGTGACCTCCTCGCTGAAGATGAACAACCAGGTCTTCTCCGTCCCGATCCAGTGGCTGCCCGACCCGGTGGTCTGGCGCAACTACCTGGACATCTGGGCCAAGGCCGACATGCTGAACTGGGTCAAGAACACCCTGATCCTGTCGGTCTCGGTGACCTTCCTGCAGGTCCTCACCGGCAGCTTCGCCGCCTACGGCTTCTCCAAGATGCGCTTCCCGGGCCGGGACGTGCTGTTCCTGACCTACGTGGCCACCATCGCGGTGCCGTGGCAGGCGTACATGATCCCGCAGTTCATCATGCTCTCCAAGGCCGGACTGTCGAACACGTTGTGGTCGATCCTCGCGCTGCAGACGTTCAGTGCGTTCGGGGTCTTCCTGATGAAGCAGTACTACGAGTCCATCCCGGAGGAGCTCTCCGAGGCGGCCCGGATCGACGGGCTCTCGGAGTACTCGATCTGGCGCAAGATCGTGCTGCCGCTCTCCGGCCCGGCCGTGGCCACGCTGACGCTGCTCACGTTCGTCAACACCTGGAACGATTACCTCGGCCCGCTGATCTACCTGCGCGACCGGGACATCTGGACCATCCAGATCGGGCTGAAGTCCTTCGTGTCCCAGTACAACGCCGAATATGCGCTGATCATGACCGGCTCAGTCATCTCGGTGCTGCCGATCGCGCTGATCTTCATGCTCGGGCAGCGCTACTTCGTCCAAGGAATCGCCACCGCGGGGCTCAAGGGCTGACGATGGTGACCATGGTGGGCACGGAACGGGGCCAGCGGCCGGAGCGGCGACGCTTGCGGATGCCCTCGGCCCAAACCTGGGAAACAGTGATCGGCATCGGGTACCTGGTGCTCGGCACCAACGCGATGTTGCTGGTCGGCGCCCTGCCACTGGTGGTGCTGCTGGTCAGCACCGATCCGGTCACGTCCTGGCCGGCGCTGCTGGGTGCGGGTGTGCTCGCCACACCCGCACTCACCGCCGGTTTCGCGGTCTTCACCCACTACTCCCGCACGCATGGCACCGAGGTGATCCGCACCTTCTGGCGCTCCTGGGCGGCGCACCTGCGTCGCTCGCTCGCCGTCGGACTCCTATGGACCACGACGGCGGTGGTACTGGTGGTGGACGTGCTCGCCCTGTGGGGCGCCACCCTGGGCGCCGTCCTCACCCCTGTCTTCGTGGTGCTGTTTCTGCTCGCCACCGCGACGGCGTTGCTCGCCCTGGTGGCGAGCGTCGAGCGCCCGGACGCCCGGCTCCGGGACGTCCTGCGAGCCTCGCTCTACCTGGGCCTACGACGCTGGTACCTGACCGCGGTGTCCTTCCTGGTGCTGGGCCTGCTCGGCGGGACTCTTCGTGATCCACCCGGCCCTCGCCGTCGGGCTGGCCGCGACCCCGCTGCTGTACGCCGTGTGGGGGAACTCCCGCTACACGCTCAAACCGGTGCTGCCCCAGGGATCGTCGCTCCAGATGTAGGCACATCCGCTTCTGCACCGTCCCCCGCTCGCGTTCGAATCCGGTTCCGTCGTTGGAATCCCCGTCTGGCTGCCCGCACAGGGACTCCCATGACGGACGTGGGTTCCCACGAGGTCTGGCAGACCGGGAGAGCCGTAGCAGCCGTGCGGCGAGGTCGCGCGACCTCGGCGCCAACGTTGGGCGGTCAGGAAGCGTCGGCGAGCAGCGGAGTGAGGGTGACGTCAGGATGGGTGCGCCCGATCGACCGGGCGAGGTAGATGTCCCGCAGCAGGGCGAGGGTGACGCCGTCGTGCCGCCTGGCGATCTCCACCCCGGCGAGGTGGGAGATCGAGGTGGCGTCCTCGGCGGCGACCTGCTGGGCCACGGAGTAGGGCAACGTGTCCAGCACGATCCGGGCACCGAACTCATGCTCCATCCGGTGCGAGGCCACCTCGAACTGCAGCGGCCCGACGGCGGCGAGGATCGGGTTACCGTCCCCGCGCAGCTCGGAGATGAGGCGTTGCACCACACCCTCCTGCACGAGCTTGTCCATCCCACGGCGGAACTTCTTCGCATCGCTCGGGTCCGCCACCCGGGCGGCAGCGAAGTGCTCCGGTTCGAACACCGGCATCGGCGGGAACGTCACGGCCGGCCCGTCCGGGTCGTAGAGCGTGTCACCCACGGCGAGGTTCGCCGCGTTCACCAGCCCGACGACGTCCCCCGGGTAGGCCCGTTCGGCCACCTCCCGGTCCCTGCCGAAGATGGACAACGCGTACTTGGTGGCGAAGGCCCGCTTCGTGGGCTCGTGAGTGAGGATCATGCCGCGTTCGAAGGTGCCCGAGCAGACCCGCACGTAGGCGACGTGGTCACGGTGTTTGGGGTCCATCCCGGCCTGCATCTTGAACACGAAACCGGAGAACGCCGAGTCGACCGGGCGCTCGGTCTCGGACTGCGTGGGCCGGTCGCCCGGTGCCGGTGCCCACTGGTCGACGGTGGCGAGGAGCTGACGGACCCCGATGTTGCCGAGAGCGGCGCCGAACAGGATCGGCATCACCGACGCTTTCGGCGCGTCCGAGTCGAGGGCGGGCAGCAGCTCGGCCTCCTCGCGGGCGCGGAGAGCGTCCTCACCGAAATGCTCGTCCGCGGCAGCCGGGCTGAGGGTGTCCTCCTCGGCGAGATGGGCGCCACCAGGGGCCTTCCGGTAGGCGTGCACGTCCCCGGTGGCGGCGTCCAGCAGACCGAACTCGGAGCCGCCGATCCCCACCGGCCAGGTGACCAGTTGCGGTTCCCGGTCGAGCCGGTCAGTGATCTCGTCGATCAGCTCCAGCGCCTCACGGCCCGGCCGATCCCACTTGTTGATGAACGCGATCACCGGCACGTTCCGGCGGCGGCACACCTCGAACAGCTTGTAGGTCTGCGGTTCGAGGCCCTTGGCCGAATCGATCAGCATCACGGCGCAGTCGACGGCGGTGAGCACCCGGTAGGTGTCCTCGGAGAAGTCTGCGTGCCCGGGGGTGTCCAGCAGGTTGATCACCAGATCGCCCCAGGCGAACTGGAGGGCCGCGGAGGTGATCGAGATTCCGCGCTTCTGCTCCATCTCGAGCCAGTCGGAGACGACCCCGCTCCGGTTGCCCTTGCCATGCACCGCCCCGGCCTCACCGATCACCTGGGCGTGCAGCGCCAATGCTTCGGTCAGCGTGGACTTGCCGGCGTCCGGATGGGAGATCACGGCAATGGTGCGGCGGCGGGCCGCCTGCTCATACAACGTCACTTGGGCACCCTCCGGCCTCAACCCTACCGGTGGGTGCAGGGCCGACCGACCGTGACCGATGAGATATTCCGCACCCTGAGTACACTCACGTGGCGTCAGAGTGTTGGGGATGGAACACCAGGGCACGAGCGCTCGGTGCGTTCGTCGCCGATGCGCGGTCAATGGTCGATACTTGCTCTGACGAGGTGGAGCTCGAGTAGCAGTGCGGATCGGAGAGTCGTGTCGCAGGTACGCGTGAGCGGGCAGCTCGTCTGCACCGACGCAGACCAAGCCGCTCTCGTGCTCCGGTACCTGCCGGAACATGTGGCGCTCACCCGCGCCGAGGCCGGCTGCCTGTCCTTCGAGGTACATCGCAGCCAGGATCCGCACGTCTGGCGCGTTGATGAGCTGTTCCGCGACCCTGCCGCATTCCGTGCACATCAGGAGCGGGTGGCTGCCAGCGAGTGGGGTCGCGCCACAGCGGGGATCGAACGCCGTTACACGGTCGAAGACACCACCTGACCGTTCGGTTTCCGAAAGAGCGACACACCGGTGGAGCGCGGCGGTACCGCCGTTCAGCGGCTCTCCCGACCGCCGTCGGCCGGTTCTGTCGGCTCGGCGCAGTAGGCCAGCTCCCCGTCGGCACCCGCGTGGTAGGCATAGGTCTCGCCGCGGTGGTCGAGGAGGAGCCGGTACCCGTCCACCAGGGCCTGAGTGTAGGACTGGTCCGGTTGCGGGCAGCCGAGCGCCCCGTCCGGCCAGGTGACCTCTTCGAGGGGGGCGGGAGAGATCTCGTGGTAGGCCACGTCGAGCCGTTCAGCGAGGTCGTCGACGGCGGCCCGCTCCTGGTCGGAGAGGTCACCGAAGCGTTCGTCCCAGTCGTCCTGGTTCGCGGCGGTGGGGTCTGCCGGATCGTCCGGGGACTCTGCCGGGCTTTCCGTGGGATCGGCCGTCGATGGATCGGTAGGTTCGAGTGTGGTCACCTCTGGTGACGGCTCGTCCCCGGGGGAGCCGCACCCCACCAGCAGCAGGGCTGCGATGGCGCCACCGATCATGCGACGCATGGGCGACACCTCCCTCGCCTCCATCATAAGTGGCGCCCGGCTGGAGGGCGCGGCGCCAGGGCGGCGGAATTACCGACGGCCTGGAGCGATCTCCCGCCTCATTCGGCAGCAGATCGTTGAGCACCGTCGATAGTTGCAGCTCAGTCGTTGCGCACGTTGGCGAACTCCACCGATCGCACACCGGCCACATCAGCAGCCGCGGCCAGGAAGAGGGCGACGTCGGCATTGTTCTGCGAGCGCAGCTCGATCGTGGCCTGCACCCGCACCGGCTTACCGGCCTTGGAGGTGTTGCGACTCTCGGAGACGAGCGCTTCGAACCCGTGCTCGGCGGCGAGCGCCAGGGTCTGCCGCAGGGCGCCGAAGCCCTCGCGGTACCGGATCAGCACGGTGGTGTCGAGCGCGCGCGCACGCAGCCGTCGACCCAGTTTGCCCAGACCCCACACCGCGATCATGTAGAGGGCCGTGGCCACGATCGCCAGTGCCGGCGCGCCGGCTCCGCAGGCCATCCCGATCGAGGCGGTCACCCAGATCGATGCTGCGGTGGTCAGCCCGGAGACGATGTTCTGGCGCACGAAGATCACCCCGGCGCCGAGGAAGCCGATCCCCGAAACGATCTGGGCCGCGATACGCGACGGGTCGACGATCGTGTCGGGACCGGTCAGTCCCTGGAAGCCGTAGGCCGAGACCAGGGTGAACACGGCCGTACCGACTCCGACGAGCGTGTGCGTGCGCAGTCCGGCACTCTTCAGCCTGCGCTGACGCTCCAGACCGATCGCTGCCGACAGGACGAACGCCAACCCCAGCAACGTGAGCTCGGTCAGGGTTGTCTCACTGAACCAGACGATGTCCACAGTTCCTCCAGTGCCATCAACTGCGCCGTTTGGTTAAATCTTCTCACTGATCGTGTGTCGAAGCACCCCTCTCGCCTCGACTGGCATTGGGCGGGCAACCGGCCAACGATGCGCGATGCCCACGTGAATCGCTGCCACAGCAGCCATAACTCAGGGAATCAGCGCATCGGAATCGCCCAAGAGGCCACGATCATCGAGTGTGATAATTATCTTGTCTTATCCCACCTAATCGGTATACGCTCACCGTGGGGATGCCAGCGCAGGTGTCTCGATCTGACGAGGAGGAGATGGTCGTTGACTTCTCAGGACGTGATGTCGCAACGATCGGCACCTCAGCCGATGGCGTACCACTCGCGCGAACGCCGCCGCGGACGGCGGCGACGGAACCGACGTGAGTACGCGCTGTTCGCCCTGCTCCTCCTGCCGAACATCTCGCTGGTCGCCACGTTCGAGTACTGGCCCGTGCTGTACAACGCCTACCTGTCGCTGACGGACTGGAACATGATCTCCGGCGCCCCGGAATGGGTGGGGCTGGACAACTACGTCGACCTGTTCACCAGCAGCGCTTTCCACCAGGTGCTGTCCAACACGGCCTACTTCGCGGTCGTGGTGATCGTCGGCAGCGTCGTCCTCGGCCTGCTCCTGGCACTACTGCTGAACCAGAAGCTCCGGTTGCGCGGCGTCGTCCGCACAGCAGCTTTCGCCCCGTACGTCATCAGCGGGGCCGCCGTCGCCACCCTGTGGCTGTTCATCTTCGATCCGAACTACGGGCTCTCCCGGTTCATCTTCTCCGGTCTCGGAACGACCTCTCCACGGTGGGTCACCGACGGCGAGTGGGCAATGCCTGCCTTGATCATCGCCTACCTGTGGAAGGGAGTGGGCTTCGTGGCGATCGTCTACCTCGCCGGCCTGCAAGGCCTGCCGGAGGAGTATGACGAGGCCGCCAGGATCGACGGCGCGGGGCGCTGGACGATCTTCCGCAAGATCACCCTCCCACTGCTGTCCCCGGTGACGTTCTTCGTCTCCGTGATCACCACGATCGGCACCTTCCAGGCATACGACCTCATCGCTGTGCTGACCGGCGGCGGCCCCGGGATCTCGACCACCACCCTCTCCTGGTACGTGTACGAGCGCGCCTTCAAGGCATCCGACGCGGGTGGGGCTGCGGCATCGGCGATGATCCTGTTCGCCATTCTCCTGGTGATCACTGTCGTCCAGAACATGTACTCCCAGCGCAAGGTGCACTACCAGTGACCACCACCGAGACGCGCGCGTCCACGAAAGGCCGCAACGACGTGACACGTGCCCCAGACCGGCAGACCAGCCCACGCCGACCGATGTCGGACAGCAGAGTGCGCCGCACCCTCCTGTACGTCGCATTGATCGTTGCCGCACTGACGTTCCTGGTACCGGTGTACTGGCTGTTCTCCTCAGCGCTCAAGGAGAACTCCGAGATCTACCAGTTCCCACCGCAGTGGTTCCCGAATCCGCCCGTCTTTCAGAACTTCGGGGACGCGTGGGAGGCGGCACCTTTCGGGAACTTCCTCGTCAACTCCCTGATCGTGACAACCGCCGGGGCCGTCATCAAGCTCATGAACGCGACATTCACCGCGTACGCGTTCACATTTCTCCGCTTTCCGTTCAAGAATGTTCTCTTCCTTGTGATGCTCGGTTCTCTGATGGTTCCGAACAACGTGACCTTGATCGTCAACTACATCACGGTGGCCAACCTGGGATGGATCAACACCTACATGGGACTCATCCTTCCCAGCGCCGGATCGATCTTCGGGATGTTCCTGCTCCGCCAATACATGATGACGTTGCCGGTGGAGATCACCGAAGCCGCCAAGGCCGATGGCGCAGGGCACATGCGCACGCTTTTCCAGATCATTCTTCCGATGTGCAAACCGATGCTCGTCACAGTCGGCGTGATCGCCGTCGTCGACATGTGGAATGACTTCATCTGGCCCCTCATCGTGACCAACACGGTCGAGATGCGCACCCTTCCGATCGGGTTGTTGTACCTCCGTTCCCAGGAGGGCTACAACGACTGGGGAGCGATCATGGCCGGCACCGTCATCGTCGCACTGCCGATGCTCATTCTCTTCCTCTTCACGCAGCGACACATCGCTCGTGGCCTGACGTCGGGTGCAGTCAAAGGCTGACCGCACCTCCCGTCGTCTCACCGTTAGAAAGGAACTGGTCCATGACCATCGAACGATTCACACCGAACCGCCGCACGTTCCTCGGGCTCGGCGCTGCGGGGCTGGGCGCACCCCTGCTGGCTTCCTGCGCCGGAAATGTCAGCTCAGGCAACGGCAACGATCTCGGCCAGGTCGACTTCAGCGCGCCCTCGGAGTACAGCGACCGCGACATGAACGTGGTGCTCTGGAGCGCCACAGGCGGAACGAACGGCGAGACGCTGCAAGCACTGATCGACGGCTTCAACGAATCGCAGTCCGATATCTATGCCGAGGTGCAGTATCAGGGCGGCTACGAGGAGTCCGGCCCCAAGGTCACGGCCGCCCTGCAGGCCGGCAGCGTCCCCGACATCGCCATGTTCGCCGACACCTGGTGGCCGCGGTTCCTGCTGAACGATGTGCTCGAGCCCATGGACGACTACTTCACCGACGACTACAACAGCGATTCCTATGTCGGGCAGGTGTTCGACGAGGGAGTGGCGTCGGGCTCGACGTACTGGATCTCCTTCGGTCGAAGCACCCCGTTGTTCTACTACAACAAGGACCTCTTCAACGAGGTGGGACTGCCCGATCGGGGACCGGAGACGTGGTCCGAGCTGCGAGAGTGGGCCGCCGAGCTGAACCAGCTCCAGGTCTCGGGCCAGGCGTTGCCGGCCCATGCCTTCTCCTCGGGCGACGACTGGCCCTTCATGGCGATGATCTGGCAGTTCGGGGGCCGGATCTCGGACGGTCTGGAGATCCACATCGACGGCGCCGAGGCGATCGAGGCCGGCGAGTGGGCACAACGTTTCATCCACGAGGACAACTTCGGATATCTGGCACAAAGCCCGAACACGGACTTCGGTGCCGGCGTCGTGGCGACGACCGTGGGGTCGACCGGGTCGTTGCGCGGAATCTACGAGGAAGCGGACTTCGAGGTCGGCTCCGCGTTCCTGCCGCAAGAGGCCACCCATGGAGTACCCACCGGAGGGAACGGCTTCTCCATGTTCAAGAACGTACCCGCCGAGCGAAAAGAGGCGGCCTTCGAGGTACTCAAGTACCTCGGCTCCCCGGCCAGCTCCGCAACCTGGACACTCGGCACGGGCTACCTGCCCGTGGTCACCGCGGCCCGCGACGAACCGGAGCTCGCCGAGGTCCTCGCTGAGGACCCGAACTTCAACGCGGCAGCCGAGCAACTCGAGATCGCCCAACCCACAGACGCCGTGCGCCAGATGGTCACCGACTCGACGGCAACGATCATCAGCGGGGTCCAGGAGATCTTCTCCAACGGGAGCACAGACGTTCGTGCCACCTTCGACAACGTCGCGGCCCAGTTGCGCGATGGCGCGGAGTCCGTCCGGGACGACTACGAGCAGTGGTTCGGGTGAACCAGGATCCGACCATTCGAGCACTCTGAGGAGAACCCCTGTGCCCTGTTTCATCGTCGGCCACCGTGGCGCTGCCGACCTTGCCCCCGAGAACACGCTCGCCGCCATGGCTGCCGCCGTGCAGGTGGGTACCCACGAACTGGAGACCGATCTGCGGCTGAGCCGAGACGGCGAGATCGTGATCATGCACGACGAGACCGTGGATCGAACGACCGACGGCCACGGAACGGTGAACGACCTCACGCTGGCCGAACTGCGTGAGCTCGACGCAGGCAACGGCGAACAGGTCCCGACCTTCGCCGAGGTCCTGGACGCCACCTCGATCCCGCTGCAGATCGAGATCAAGGACCCGACGGTCATCGAACCTCTGCTGGAATTGCTTCGCACGCGTCCCGGTGATGTCGATCGTCTCCGTCCCACCTCTTTCGAGCGCGACTCGGTGCAGCGGATGGCGGCAGGACTCCCGCAAGCCACCGTCGGCCTGATCAGCAAAGCGTCGCCGACCAGCCTGCTGGATGAGGCAGCCGATCTCGGCGCTCGACGCGTCCTCGTGGGATACGAGGCAGTGACGGAAGCTTTCATCGAGACGGCGCACGCACGCGGGTTCCGCGTGGACCTATGGCCCATCACGACGCCCGAGCAGGTTCGCCGCACCGTCGACCTCGGGGCGGACGGCTTCACCACAGATGACCCGCGGATCGTCGGTGCGGCGGGGTATGCGGTAACACCGCACGGATTGGTCGACATCGGCGCCAGTGAACGAGGCGCCTGAACCCAGGCAAATCGACATCAGGAGGATCGAGATGACGCACCGTTCGACAGGGATGAACCGGAGGCAGTTCCTCCGGGCCGGAAGCGTGACTCCACTGGCTGTGGCTGGACTCGGCGGGACGCCGGCGATGGCTGCCGCCGGGCCACCACACCCCGTTCTTGCAGACGGTGCGATCGATCTCGCCGCACCGGCGACTGCGCTGTTCACCCACAGATATCTCACCTGCGTGCGCACGGTGATGCAGTCCTTCGCTGTCGACCCCGGCGCTGGTCACGTCTACGTGCTTCAGATCGTCCAGGCGAACACGCCGCTGCCGGGCGACGAACCAGGTGATGAGGCCTACGCACGCCGCACCGAACGGGGCGATCTGGCGCTGACGAAGCTCGACATGTCCGGCCACCGCCTCGGGCACATGTACCTCAAACATTTCGGCCACGGCGTGTCCATGGGTCTGGAGCACGACGGCGATCAGGTCTTCCTGTGGACGGAGATCGACACCCTCCCGAACGCCGCCGGGGACGGACGCGGTTCGCGGCTGACCCGTTTCCCCTTCACCGACGGTGCGGTCCTCGACGCCGAGCGGGATGCCGACCTGTACCGCCGCGAGCTGATCGCCGGCGCCACCCAGACCACCTGCACCATCGACCCCGTGAACCAGCGTCTGGCGATGCGGTACTACCGTGACGGGGAGTTTCGGTACGCCCTGTTCGACCTGGCCCATGTCAAGCAGGAGCGGCCGGCCTACGAGCCGGTGTTCGACGTCGGCACGCCTGCAGAGGTCGACGGCGTCTTCCAGGGGTATGCGAGCCTCGGCGACCACCTCTACATGATGGTGGGCACCAAGTACGGTGCCGGGAACCCGCCACCGCCGGAGGGCGTGGGCGATGCGGCGTTGACCCGGCTCCGGTGGAGCACCGGTGAGGTCGACGCGCACACCGACGAACAGTCCGGTCTCGACCTTCACCGGCGCGAGCCGGAAGGACTGGCCGTGGCGCTCACCACTCCAGGGCGCTCGGGCAGCACGGCTCGGGCCACAGCGAGGCTGTATTCAGGGTTCGCCACCAGCGCGCACGAGAGCCCCGACGCGGACCGGCTGTGCACGCTCTTCTACCGGAGCAGCACCGGTCGCTGAATCCGGTGCCCGCTCGGGATGTCAGGAGGCCCCGCGGACATCGATCACCGTGGTGCGCACGTGTTCACCCACGGACCGGATGAACTCCGCGTCCTCGGGGTCGGTGATCACGAGTTCGTCGAACGCGCTCGTCGGCGCCAGCTGGTGCAGCGCCGTGTGCTTGATCTTCGTGGGGTCCATCAGCAAGAGCCGCCGATCCGCGGCTTCCATCATGGCGCGCTTCATGGTCACGATGTCCTGGTCCTGGTGAAACGTCAGGCGGGGCGTCATGGACGACGTACTGAGAATGGCGAGATTCACGTGGAGCGACTCGGCCATCTCCACGGCGTTCATTCCGAAGAACGACTCGTGATTCGCGTTATAGGCACCACCGATGATGATCAGATCGATGTCCTCGCAGCCGCGAAGCGTCTGCAGGATCGGCACATAATTCGTGATCACTGTCAACTGCATAGGTCCCGCGCGCGCGATATGTCGGGCGAGAAACAGGTTTGTCGTCGACGTGTCGAGCATCAAGGACATTCCCGGCTCGATGCGCTGCATCGCCTCCCCGGCCAGTGCTTCTTTGTGCTCGGGTTGCACTTTCATCCGGAAGGCGGAACTGCTCTCGAAGACCGACGACGGTGTTGCTGACACTCCGCCGTGAAACTTGCGGATCAAACCACGTCGCGCGAGCTCATCGAGATCGCGATGAATGGTCATCAAGCTGGCACCGACAACTTCGGTCAGCTCGTTCGGTGTCGCAACACCATGGGTGAGGACGTAGGAGGCTATTTCCTCTTGTCGCACCATTCGAGTTCGACTACGAACCGAGAGTGGACGATCAGCGCGGGATACAGCCATCCGATCGCCTCCATCGTCGGGGAAATATTACCCGTTCAGAGTACCGGTTCGGCCGGAACGTGGGTATCCCGACAGGCCTCCGCTACATCTCGGTGACGGTGTCACTGACCACACCCTCAGCCTCGATCGACGCGAGCAACACCTGCCAACGACCGTTGTCGAGACCCACCATCTCCAGGTCCCCGGAAGACATCGAGAAAGACTCTTCGGACTCACCGAAACCGGCGGCCCGCAGGGCCTGCTGTGCGCGCTCGAACGCACCCTCACCCGTCGCCTGAATCTGAACGGCCCACCCCGACGCCCCGTCGGACTGCATCGCCGAGGCACTGAGGATGTCACCGTCGATCAACGGGATGTCTGCGGGGAAGCTCTCCGGGAGATCATCCCCGACCGAGAAGGAGCCGTCCTCGCTGTCCACCTGGAAACCGCCATCGTCGGTATCGACGTTGACATCGACGTTCTCGCCCTCGCTCTTCGGCGGCTCGCTCGATGCCTGCCTCGATCAGGCTGTCCACACTGCATCCGGACATTGCGCCCAGCGCGATCACTATCGCCACCGCACATCCCGCGCTCTTCCTGCCCCGGTGACGAGTCATCGACCCACTCCTTCGCTTCGGCGGGCCCCACCCGTGCCGGGAGCCACTGACTCCCCTCAGGTGCGTGGCCGGGCCGTCCTGATACGGCAGCCCGCGCGCATCACTCCACCCCAAGCGCACGCAATCCTGCCGTGCTGGCTGCGGCCACCACCAGCACGGCCGGCAACGGCACCCCGCGCCAGGCCAGCACCCCGGCGAGCGCCACCCCGGCCGGACGCGCCCACCCGGCGAATGCTGCGCCGTCGGTGAGGGCAGTGGTGGCCATCACGGAGGCGAGCACGAGCACGGCACCATCTTCCATCAGCTGCTGGACGCGCGGCCGGGACTCGAGCAACCCTCCGGCTGCGCCGCCGGAGGCACGGATGGCAAAGGTGCCCAGGGCCAGGCCGAGACCGGCCAGCAGGATGGTCCACAGCTCAGGCATCACGCCACCTCCGGATCAGTAGCAGCGGCAACGCGACCAACCCCAGCACCGGTGCCAGCCCGGTGGGCGCCCACGCCGAGGCCGCCACCGAGACGACCACGGCCACCAGCACCGGCACTCGCAGCCGGGACTCCCGCAGCGCCGGCAGCAGCAGCGCGAGGATCACCGCCGGGAACACCGCATCCAACCCCCAGGCGTTCTGGTCGATCACCCGGCCGAGCAACCCACCAGCGAGCGCCCCCACAGGCCATCCGACCAGCACGGAGAGACCGGCGATCGTGTATGCCCGGCGGGCCCGCTCGGGGTCGCGCTGGGCGAGCCCGTAGGCCACGGACTCATCGTTCATCACGTGCGTGCGCACCACCCGCCAGAAGCCGGTACCGAGCAGCCGCCGCACGGCCATCCCGTACGGCAGGTGCCGCGTGTTCACCAGCAGCGCCGCCGCCATCGCCAACCACGGACTCGTCCCTCCCGCGGCGAGCCCGACGAAGAGCATCTCCGACGCCCCTGCCAGCACCAGCACCCCGAGCAGCGGGGCGAGCCAAACCGGTAGGCCACCGTCGACGGTGAGTGCCCCGTAGGCGATCCCGATCAGGGCCACCGCGAGTCCCATCGACACACCGCCGCGGACGAGCGGGTCCCGGAGAGCCGAGTCAGCCATCTCGATCACCCCACCTGTTCGCCGTTCCGAACGCATGATCGTTATGATGAACCATCGGCGTCGTGTTCGGCAAGCCGAACAGATCGGAGGATACAACGAACGTGAGCGAAGGACTCCCCCGTGCGGTGATCGCCGCCAGCATCCACCGCGAGCGCGTGCGCTGCGGGTACAGCCTCACCGAGCTCGCCCGGCTCGCGAACGTCGCGAAGTCCACGCTCTCCCAGCTCGAAGCCGGAGCCGGAAACCCGAGTCTGGAGACCATGTGGGCCCTGGCCACGGCGCTGGGCGTGCCCCTCTCTCAACTCATCGCGCCGCCTCGCGCATCCGTGGACGTGATTCGCGCGGGCTCAGGCCCCTCGGTCCAGGCCACCGACGCCGACTACCTGGCCACTCTGCTGGCGGCATGCCCGCCCGGGGCGCGCCGCGACCTGTTCCGCATCACTGCCGAGCCGGGGCAGCCGCACCTGGCCGCCGCACACGCCGCCGGCACGGTCGAGCACGTCTATATCGCGGCAGGGCAGGTCCGACTGGGGCCGGTCGGCGCCGAGGAGACCTTGGCGGCCGGGGACTTCATCAGCTACCACGGCACCGAACCGCACACCTTCGAGGCTCTCGACGGGCCGGCACACGCGCTCCTGGTGAGCGAGCAGCGCTAGCGGTCTGGTGTGGGGTGCGTTTCGGTCGGGATACCGCGCAAACACGACATCAACGCACCCCACAGGGTCAGCTGTCCCGCTTCTTCCGTGGTGCCGCGCGCAGGTGCGCCCGCTCCCCCTGAGTGCCGAACAGGCTGAGGAACTCCACCGCCGCACCATCGGCGGAGCCGAACCAGTGCGGCACCCGGGTGTCGAACTCGGCTGCCTCCCCGGGCTCCATCACCAGGTCGTGCTCGCCGAGCACCACGCGCAGCCGTCCGTTCAGCACGTACATCCACTCATAGCCCTCGTGCGTCTTCGGCTCCGGCTGCTTGACCGGCCCGGCAGCGATCACCAGCTTGTACGCCTGGATCCCACCGGGGCGCCGGGTCAGCGGCAGCATCGTCATGCCGTGCTGGGTGATCGGCTTCAGATGGATCCGCGGATCGCCGGTGGGCGGCGCGTCCACCAGCTCGTCCAGCGAGACCCCGTACGCCCGCGCCAGCGGCAGCAGCAACTCCAGGGTCGGTCGGCGCGAGCCGGACTCCAGCCGGGAGAGGGTACTCACCGAGATCCCGGTACTCCTGCCCAGGTCCGTCAGCGTGATGTCGCGCTCGGTGCGCAGGCTCCGCAACCGGGTCCCGACGCCGTCCAGTGCGTGCTCGAGCTCATCGTCCATCCACTCAGTTTGCCATAGCAGCAATGATGTTTGCTACTCGCCTGTACTGAGGGCATGCTCCGAGGCGGAGGTGGTCCCCATGACCCAACTGAAGGATTCGTACGAGGTCGTCGTGATCGGCGGCGGCGCTGCCGGGCTGAACGGTGCGCTGATGCTGGCCCGCTCGCGCCGGAGCGTGGCCGTGATCGACGCCGGCCGGCCCCGCAACGCCCCGGCAGACGCCGTGCACGGACTGTTCGCCCGCGAAGGCACTCCCCGGCCGAGCTGCTCGCCCGTGGCCGGGAGGAGGTGCGCGGCTACGGGGGCGAGGTGATCTCCGGGGAGGTGAGCGACGTCGTCGGGAGTGTGGACGACTTCGAGGTGCGCCTGGCCGACGGACGCACCACCCGGGCCCGGCGCATTCTCGTCACCGCCGGGGTGGTGGACGAGCTGCCACCCGTGCCCGGACTCGCCGAGCAATGGGCACGCGGCGTGGTGCATTGCCCGTACTGTCACGGCTGGGAGGTCCAGGACCGGGCGATCGGCGTGCTGGCCACCGGCCCGATGACCGTGCACCAGGCCCTGTTGTTCCACCAGCTCTCCGACGACGTCACGGTCTTCTCCCACCAGGCCGCCCTGCCCGCCGAGGAGCTGGAGAAGCTGGCCGCCGTCGGCATCCGCGTGGTCGAGGGGAAGGTGACGGCGGTCGAACAGTCCGAGGGCACCATCACTGGGGTGCGCCTTGCTGACGGGACGGTCGTGGCCCGGGAGGTGATCGCCGTCGCCACTCGGATGGTGGCGCGGGCGGGCTTCCTCAGCAGCCTGGGTCTCATCCCGACCGAGCACCCGAGCGGGATGGGCGTGCACATCCCGGTCGAGGCAATGTCCGGCAAGACCGCCGTGCCCGGGGTCTGGGCGGCTGGGAACGTCACCGATATGGCAGCTCAGGTCGGGCCCGCGGCAGCGGCGGGCGGTCAAGCAGGTGCGATGATCAACGCGGACCTGGCGATGAGCGACGCTGCTGCTGCGGTGGCGCAGTACCGGGACGTGTTCTCGCCGGAGTCGGAGGCCGAGGTGGCCCGGATCGTCGCCGGGGACCGCGGGCTCTAGTCGACCGCGGCGATGGCCTCCCCGATCACCACGTTCGGGGGTGCGGTCGCGTCCACGACCTCCCCGGGCTCGTCCTCGCGCAGGTCCTCGAGCGTGTCGAACTGGGAGGTGAGGAGCGCCGGCGGCATGAAGTGCTGCCGGGCCTGCATGCGCGCGTGGATCGTGTCGTAATCGGCCACCGGGTGCACGAAGAACAGGCCGGGCATGCCGGCGCGGAGGCGGTCACGGTAGGTGTGCCGCAGTGCCGAGCAGGCCAGCACGGTCCGTTCCCCTGCCTTGTCCCGGCGCGCGATCTCAGCGGCAAGCGCGTCCAGCCAAGGCCACCGGTCGTCGTCGGTGAGCGGCGTGCCGGCGCTCATCTTCGCCACGTTGGCCTCGGGGTGGAAGTCGTCGCCCTCGAGGAAGACGGCGCCGAGATGGTCCGCGAGCGCCGCGCCGACGGTGCTCTTGCCGTTGCCGGAGACGCCCATCACCACGACGTGCCGAGGAGTGTGTGCCATGTCCGCCATTGTCCCGCCGAACGCAATGCTGTGCGGCACTGTCTCGCGAAATCGCCGCACAACGTTGCGTTCGGCGGGAGAGGGGTGGGCCGTGGGTGCGCGTGGTTAACGCCCGACGGCGTAGCCCTGCATGCCGCGGGGGTTCGCCGCCGCGTGCAGCATCCCGTCCGGGCGGGTGCCGGCCGCGCTGATCCGGCCCAGCGACCAGTCGCCTGCGTCCTCCACCTGATGGCCGCGGGCGCGCAGCTCGGCGAGCACGTCCGCACCGAGCCGGGACTCCGCCCGCATCCCCCGCGGCTGGGCCACCCGCGGCGCGAACGAGCTCGGCCAGTGCATGGAGTGCCAGGACGGCGCATCGATCGCCGCCTGCAGGTCCATCCCGCGCACCAGGTGGTTGATCAGGAACGGGACTGTCCACTGGTCCTGCTGGTCGCCGCCCGGAGTGCCGAACGCCAGCACCCGATCAGTACCCAGCAGCAGGCCGGGGCTGAGCGTGGTGCGTGGCCGGGCCCCCGGCACCAGCGAGGACGCCAGCCCCTGCTCCAGCCAGAACATCTGCGCCCGGGTGCCCAGCGCGAAGCCGAGCCCCGGGATCGTCGGGGAGGACTGCAACCAGCCCCCGGAGGGGGTGGCGGCCACCACGTTCCCCCACCGGTCGGCCACGTCCAGGTGGCAGGTGTCGCCGCGGGCGACGGTGGGTTCCCCCTGACCAGGGGTGGCCAACCCGTCCGGCCAAGCTCCGCCGTCGGCCATCGCGGCGACCACCCGCGCCGGCAGGCGCGGCGCCCGGCCTCCTGGGCTCCCGGGGCGCAGCTCACCGCTGGCGTCGGCACCGACCAGTCCCACCCGCTCGGCGGCATACCCGGCGCGGAGCAGCTCCTCGACGGGCACGTCGCTGTGCTCGGGGTCCCCGTACCAGGCCTCCCGGTCGGCGAAAGCGAGCTTGGCCACCTCGGTGACCGTGTGCACCAGATCCGCGTCCGACATCTCCGCCAGGTCGAGCTGCTCCAGCATCGCGAGCTGTTGCAACAGCACCGGTCCCTGCCCCCACGGCTGGGTCTTGGCCACCTGTACCCCAGCGAAGTCGACCGTGAGCGGCTCCTCCTCGCGCGCCCGCCACACGTCCAGGTCGGCGCCGGTCAGGAAGCCGCGGTGGGCACCGGAGCCGACCCCGTCGAACTGCTCGCTGGCTGCGAAGATGTCGATCTGCTCGGCGACGAAACCCGAGTAGAACGCCTGGCGGGCCCCCTCAATCTGCTGCTCCCGTCCGGGCCCGGCCGCCTCCCCCTCGGCCACCAGGCGCTCCAGGGTGGCCGCGAGCGCGGGATTGCAGAACCGCTCCCCTGCCTCGGGAGCCCGTCCGCCCGGTAGGTAGATCTCGGCCGAGGCGTGCCAGTGGCCGGTGAACACGTCCTCCAGGGCTGCGACCGCTGTGGCGGCCTGAGCCAGGAACGGGTACCCGTCACGGGCGTACCCGATCGCATACTGGGCCACCTCCCTCAGGGTCAGGCTCCCGTACCGCTCCAGCATCAGCATCCAGGCGCCGAACGTGCCGGGAACGGTGGCCGCGAGCAGTCCGGTGCCGGGGATTTCCTCGATGCCGTGCGCCGCGTAGGCCTCCGGGGTGGCCGACGACGGCGCCACGCCCTGGCCGCAGACGGTGAAGGTCCGGCCCGTGGTCGCCTCGTGGCAGAGCACCGGCATGTCCCCGCCGAGTCCGTTCAGGTGCGGTTCGACCACGTGCAACACCAGCCCGGAGGCGACGGCGGCGTCGAAGGCGTTACCACCTGCCTCCAGGACCGCCATCCCGCTCGCCGAGGCGAGCCAGTGGGTGGAGGCGACTGTGCCGAAGGTGCCAACGATCTCGGGGCGGGTGGTGAAGGTCACCTCGCCCACTCTAGAGAGTGATCGATGCCCGGACCGCGTTGGAAGATTCATTCCAGCACCGGATGTCCAAGGGAACGTACCTTCCATTCTGTTTCGCCGTCACCGGTTGCTCACCTTCCGTTCCTAGCGTCGTCGCCATGCCGACCCAGGTCGAACAGAGCACACGGGACGTGCCGATCGCCGAGGTGATCCGCTCCCAGCTGCCCCGCCTCACCCCGACCGTGCGCGCAGTCGGCGAGGCGATTCTCGCCGACCCCGACCGCGTGCTCGCCATGTCGGCAGCCCGGCTCGCCGACACCACCGGAACCTCCGTCGGCTCCGTGGTGCGGCTGTGCCACGCCATCGGCCTACCCGGCTACCTGGACTTCAAGCAACGCCTGGCCGCCGATGCACGGATCGGCGGCTACGACCTCGATGCGGTCATCGACCCGTACCGATCACGCAGCGTGGCCGGCCAGGTGCTCGGCAACGTCCTCTCCGCGATGGCGCAGACCCTGGTCAGTATCGACCTCGTGGCGGTGCAGCGGGCAGCCGACGCCATCCGGGGCGGCCGCCGCATCCTCATCCCGGCGGCCGGCCCCTCCCAGCCGGTCGCCACTGCCTTCGGGATGTGGCTCAGCTGGGCCGGATTCTCCGCGACCCATCCCACCGACCGCCACACTCAGCAGGCCGTCGCCGAGCAGCTGACCACCGAGGACGTGGTCTTCGCGATCAGCCACTCCGGCACCACCAAGGACACCCTGCGTCCCGTCCACATCGCTCGCGAGCGAGGCATCACCACCCTCGCCCTGACCAGTTTCGCCGGGTCCGACCTCGCGCGCCTGTGCGATATCACCATCGTCGCCGGTGCTGCCGCCGACGAGCACCGCACCGCCGATATGGCCAGCCGACCGGTCCACCACGCCGTGCTCGAAGCCGTCTGGGCCCAGGTACGCACCCCCACCCCCACCGAGACCGCCTGACCTCCCTGCCCGACCGATCATCCCGCCTCGAAGGAGCCCTCGATGTCCCGTCATCGCCGCACCACCCTTGCCCTGACCACCCTCGCCGCGTCCTCCCTCACGCTCGCCGCGTGCACCAGCGCCGCCGACGCCGGCACCAGCGAATCCGGCGAGATGCCCGAGACCCTCATCGTTGCCGTGATCCCCTCCGAGGACCGCACCGAGCTCGACCCGAACGACTCCCTGCCGCTGCGCATCCTCGAGCGTGAGCTCGATATCGAGGTCGAGTACCACCTCGCCACCAGCTACGCCGCCACCATCGAAGCGCAGCGCTCCGGGCAGGCGCACATGGCGCAGTACGGCCCGTTCTCCTACGTCCTCGCCCACGACAGCGGCGTCGATCTGGAGCTCATCGGGTTCATGGGCGAAGGCCCCGAGGACGAAGGCGGCTACCACTCGGTGGCCAGCGTGCGCGCCGACTCCGAGATCGAATCCCTCGAGGACGCTGCCGGACAGACCGTCTGCTTCGTGGACCCGGCCTCCACCTCCGGCTACCTCTTCCCGACCGAAGGACTGATCTCTGCCGGCCTCGACCCCGAGACCGACATCAACCCGCTCTTCGCCGGTGGCCACGACGCCTCGGTGCTGGCGCTCGCGGACGGGCAGTGCGACCTGGCGTTCAGCACCGAGGGCATGGCCACCGAGCAACTGCTGGAGACCGGTCAGATCGCCGACGGTGAGATCCGCCAGATCTGGCAGTCCGAACTGATCCCGTCCTCACCGCTGACCGTCAGCGGGTCACTTCCCGAGGGCATGACCCAGCAGATCCGCGAGATCTATCTGGAGCAGATCAACGTCGACGCCCTGCGTGAGTCCGGCGAGTGCGACGAGAGCGCCGAGGACGGCATGTGCGGGCTCGGCAACTGGGGCTACATCGGCGTCGAGGACTCGCTCTACGACGGCGTCCGGCAGGTGTGCGAGGCCACCGAGGCCGAGGCCTGCACCGCCACGGAGGGCTGAGGCGTGGCGACCGTGGCACCCAGCCGCACCGCCCCCACGACCGGGCCGGATCAGCCCCCGGCCATCGCCCTGACCGGCGTCACCAAGCAGTTCACCGAGACCGTCCGCGGGCTCGACGACGTGAGCGTGGAGATTCCCGTCGGGCAACGCACCGTGCTGCTCGGACGCTCCGGCTCCGGGAAGTCGACGATGCTACGCCACATCAACCGGCTGCAGGAGCCCACCGCCGGCACGGTGGCGGTGCACGGCACCGCCCTGTCCTCCCTCTCCCGGCGCGGCATCCGGGCCGTGCGACGCGACATCGGGTTCATCTTTCAGAACTTCCATCTCGTGGGCAGCATGACCGCCCTGGAGAACGTGTGCACCGGCATGCTCGGCTCTCTCTGGGGCCCACGGATGGGGCTGTGGTCCTACCCGCGGGAGGGACGCCGTCGGGCGCTCGACCAGCTCGACCGGGTGGGCCTGGCCGACCGCGCCTTCCAACGGGCCGACACGCTCTCAGGCGGGCAGCAGCAGCGGGTGGCGATCGCCCGCGCGCTGATCCAGGAACCCTCGATCCTGCTCGCGGACGAACCGGTGGCCTCGCTCGATCCGGAGTCGAGTGCCGGCGTGCTCGAGGTGCTCACCCGCATCAGCGCCGAGGACCGGCTGACCGTGGTGTGCAGCCTGCACCAGGTGGACCTCGCGCTCGGCTTCGCCGAACGCGTCATCGGTCTGCGCGAGGGGAAGGTGGTCTTCGACGACAGCGCCGACGACCTCACCCGCGAGCAGGCGATGGCCATCTACCGCGCCGAGGCCACCGCGTGAGCACCGCCACCTCGACGACGTCGCCCGGGTCGGGCCACCGGCCCGGCCCGGGCGGTGATGACCTGCCGCTGCGCCCCCGCACCGACACCAGCACCCGGTTGCTCACCCTCACGCTGCTGGTGGTCCTCGGGGCCGCCTGCTGGTCGGTCCAGGCGCTGCACATCAACATCGCCACCCTCATCGACGGCTGGGACAACACGGTCGACTTCCTCAGCCGCACCTTCCCGTTCACGCTGCCCGGCCCGGGCGAGATCTGGGACATGGTCGCCCAGACACTGGCGATCGTGGCCCTGGCGACCGTCCTCGGACTCATCGTCAGTGTGCCGCTGGCGTTCCTCGCCGCGAAGAACACCTGCGGGAACCGCTCGGTGCGGACTGCCGCCCGGGTCCTGATCGTGCTCGAACGCGCCGTCCCGGACTTCATCGTCGCCACCTTCTTCGTCCGCGCCGTCGGCCTGGGGGCACTGCCCGGGATCATCGCCCTCGGGCTCGGATCTGTCGGGATGATGGGCAAGCTGTTCGCCGATGCGATCGAGGAGATCGACCCCGGACCACGGGAGGCGCTCCGTGCCGCCGGCGCAGGTCAGGTCCAACAGATCGTCGGCGGGATCCTGCCGCAGCTGCGCCCGCAGATCGTGGCCACCACCCTGCACGCGTTCGACATCAACCTGCGCGGCTCGGTGATCCTCGGCTTCGTCGGCGTCAGCGGAATCGGCATGCACATCTCGGCCGCACTGGAAACGATGAACTACCGGCTCGGCATGGGGTTGTCCGCCGTACTACTGGTGCTCTGCCTGCTCGCCGAGCTGGTCTCGGGGCTGATCCGTAAGCAGATGCTCGGCGGTACCGACACCTCCCGCCCCTCCCGGTGGTCGTCGGTCTTCCGGGCCCACCTGCCCAGCCCCTCCTGGATCCGCTCCGAGGGCTCGACCGCCCGGGTGAGCCCGCCGTGGACCGGCCGACGCATCCGCACCACCGGCTGGAACGTGCTGATCGTCGTCGCCGTGATTGTCTCCCTCCTGGCAGCCGACATCTCCGTGCGCCAGCTCAGCAGCGGACTCGCGAACGCCATCGAGACGCTGGCGCTGTACGTACCACCGAGCACCGGCGGCATCGGCGAGAAGCTGCTCGCCACCATGCTTGAGACCATCCAGATGGGCCTGGCCGGCACCCTGGTGGGCCTCGTCCTCGCCATCCCGTTCGGCCTGCTCTCCGCCCGCAACGTCTCTCCGGGGCCACGCGTGGCAGCCACCTTCCGCGCCTGTGTGGTGGCGATCCGCGCCATCCCAGGGATCATCATCGGCATCTGCTTCGTGGTCATCACCGGCCTCGGCGCAACCGCCGGTGCACTCGCACTGTCCATCGGGGCGATCGGGTTCTTCGCGAAGGTGATCGCCGACTCCCTGGAAGAGGTCGACGTCCGCGTCCAGGACGCCGTCCGCGCCTCCGGGGCGGGCGACGTGCAGGTGTTCTTCGCCGCCACCTTGCGTCAGGTCGCCCCCGCCCTGGCCGCACACACGATGCACCAGCTCGACACCAACCTGCGGGCCGCGACCGGCCTGGGCGTGATCGGCGCCGGCGGCATCGGCTTCTACATGACCAACGCCTCCCGCGTTCTCGAGTTCGGGGTGGTCACCACCTGCCTGATCCTCGTGGTCGCCACCGTGCTGCTCTCCGAAGCACTCGCCCTGTGGACCCGCAAGAAGGTCCAGTGAGACCCCGCCCAAGCCCCGTTCACGAGGCTCCGTCCCTACGAAAGGCCACCATGACCACACCACTCATTCCCGCCTGGGTGAGTTCCGAGCTCAACCAGGCCGACGCCGCCGAGGTCATTGCCCTGGCCTCCGCATGCCTCACCGACGACCCCGACATCACGGTGACCCGCCCGGCCACCGTCGGAGTCGTCGTCACGCAGGTGCGCGAGCCCATCGCCGAGGAGCGGTTCATCCTCGGCGACACGATGGTCTGCCGCGCCGAGGTCACCCGCCGGGGCTCCCCGGGCTGGGCGATGCGGCTGGGCGGCGACAAGATGGCCGCCCTCGCCGCCGCCATCCTCGCGGCCGAGTACACCAGCGACGGACCCCGGGCCGGTGAGGTCGGCGACCTGTGCACCCGCAGCGCCGAACAACGCCGGGCCGGCCGCGCCCGGGAGTGGGAGCGCCTGGCCCCATCCATCGTCGAGTTCGAGGAGATCCCGTGACCATCACCACCACCCCGCTCGCCCCGGTCGAGTCCTGGCCGGTGCTCCGGGAGCTCTCACCCACCGTCTCCCAGCAGGTCTTTCACGCCTCCATGGAGGCACTGGCACGCCCCGGCACCCTGCACCGCCTCCCCGCCGGGGCGGTGCCCGAGCCCGTCCCGGCGGCACTCGCACCGCTGCTCGCTCTGGTGGACCTGATGGCTCCGCTCGCGGCGCTGCCCGCCGGTCCCGACGATGCCACCACCCGGGCGGTCGCCACGGTCGGCCGGCTGACCGGTGCACCCGTGGTCAGTCCTGGGCGGGCCCGCTTCGCGCTCGCGCTCGCCGAGCCCTTGGACTGGGTCGAGCTGAGCACCGGCTCGCACTGGTCGCCCGAGCAGGGCGCCGTGCTGGTTCAGCGCGTGCACTCCCTGACGGCGTCCGGTCCCTGGCAACTACGCGGCCCGGGCATCCCACCGGCCACGCCCGCGACGATCGCGGTCACCGGCCTCAGCCCGGCCTGGGTGACCCAACGTGCGGCACTCGTGGCCGACTACCCCGCCGGCATCGACTGCCTGCTCGTGGCCGACGACGGCACGCTCGCCGGTCTGCCCCGCACCACCACGATCGAGGTGATCTGATGTACGCCGGAACGAACAAGGGCGGGACCGAGGCGATCGTCGCCGCGGAACGGCTCGTGCTGGAGCGGCGCGCCCAGCTGGACGGCGCCCTGACGGCCGCGTCCGTCGTCGAGAGCTTCCCGCTCGCGATCGACCGGATCATGGGCGAGGGCGGACTGTGGTCCCCGGAGACCGCAGCCTCGGCCTTCCTCCAGGCCAATGGTGATATCACCGAGGCGGTCCACCTGATCCGCGCCCACCGTTCGACCCTGCCCCGCCTGGAGTTCAGCGAACCGTTGGACCCGCGCGAGCTTCAGATTCTGCGCCGGGTGGTCTCCACCCAGCGCCAGCCCGACGGTCCGATCCTGCTCGGCGAGACCGTCGACTACACCGCCCGGATCATCCATGAGGGCACCGACCTGCCACTGCCGATCGTGGACGAGCTGGACGGCGAGCCCCTCTCCCACCCGCCGGACGAGCCCTTCCTGCGGTTCCGCGATCAGCTCGCCGAGAAAGGAGTGCTGGTCGACCGCGACACCGGCGCAGACGCGGAACCCTTCGACATCCAGCTCAAGGCCGCCGAGCTACCCGCCCAGCGTTCGGCATGGCTGTCCGCGATCGCGCAGGCCGACACCGGCGGCCTGATCAACATCTGGTATCAGTCGATCCTCGGCACCGATGGGTACGCCACCGAGAACGTCACCCTCGGCGAGGTCCGCCACGGCCGCCTCCCGGTCCGCGTGCAGCACCCGCACACCGGCGAGGCCGTCGAGATCGGGCGGATCCGGGTGAGCGAGACCGAGGCCGTCGCCCACCTGGGTGGGCTGCGCGGAGAGGACCCGACCACCTACGACGTCGGGTACGCCATGGCGCTGGGCCACAACGAGCGCAAGACCATCTCGGGAGCCACCCTCGACATCGCCGCGCACCGGTTCCGCGGCACCGAGGACGGCAAGCGCCTGCAGCAGATCCTCATGCACACCACCGACGGGCTCTCGGCCAGCGGCTTCCTGGAGCACCTGAAGCTGCCGCACTACGTGACCTTCCAGTCCGGGCTGGATGCCGCCATGGCCGCACGGGCGGAAGCCGACGCACTCGAACACCTCGCCGAGGATCCCGACGAGAACGCCACGACCCCCATCGCGACGGCTGCCGCCACCGAGAGGAACGACCGATGACCGCCACGACTGCCGCACCGACTCTCGAGACCCTGGTGGCCGAGTCCGGGGCTGAGAACCGGCCCGTCGTCATGGACGAACAGGCCAAGCGCGAGGTCCGGCGTGCGGTCCTCTCCGGCATCTGCGTGCCTGGCTATATCGTGCCGTTCGGATCACGGGAGATGCCGGTCGCTCGCGGCTGGGGCTCCGGTGGCCTCCAGGTGACGCTCGCGATCGGCGGGCCTGACGACACCGTCAAGGTGATCGACCAGGGCGACGAGGAGGGGGTCAACGCAGTCAACCTGCGCCGGCTGCTCGTGGGCGTGCTCGGCTGCTCGGCCACTGCCGATACGGCGGAGTCGACGATCGTGCAGTCCCGTCACCGGGTGCCGGAGGAGCACCTGGGCAACCACCAGACGCTGGTGCTGCAGGTGCCGCAGTCGGAGCCGCTGCGCGCGGTCGAGCGCTCGGTCTATGAGTGCAAGCGCCGCCACGCCGAGGCCGACTACGCCAAGATGTGGGTGGCGCTGTACGAGCGGCTCTCCCTCACCGGCGTGATGGGCACCGGGGCCGGTCACCCGGTGCTCGTGCACGGGCGCTACCTGATGTCGCCCAGCCCGATCCCGCGCTGGGACGTGCCGCGACTGCACCAGAGCGACAGTCTCACCCTCCTCAGCCACGGCCGCGACAAGAAGATCTACGCCGTCCCGCCCTACACCGACGTCGAACCGCTGTCCTTCTCCGATGTGCCCTTCGAGGTCGAGCACCTCGACGGCGTCACCTGCGCCCAGTGCGGGACCGCCGAGTCGTTCATGGTGGAGACCAGGACCGGCGAGTTCATCTGCTCGGACGTGCAGTGGTGCCTGAAGGTCCGCGCCGGCGAGGCCGACCTCGACGCCCATGAGCGCCTCGTGCCCCGGCACTACTACCCCGACCCGAATACCCGTGTACGGGCCCGGGCGAAGGTCGATCCCACCGAGCACGTCCCACCGCCGGCCGGCGTGACCGCCCCCGGGCAGGACTGGTCGTTACGGGTAGACGGGCTCGGCAGGATCTTCCCCGGCGGGCGCGGATCCTCCGAGGTAGTCGCCGCGGCGGATGTCTCCTTCGACGTCGCCCCCGCTGAGGCGCTCGGCGTGATCGGCGAGTCCGGGTCCGGCAAGTCGACCGTGATGCGCTGCATCGTCGGCGACGAGCTCGACGCCACCGGCAGTGTCCGGATCGGGGCCGTGGACCGCGGGGAGACGAACCTGCTCCAGCTGACGCCGTCGGAACGGCGCGCGCTGCGCACCCACGTGCTCAGCGTGGTCTACCAGGATCCGGCCGCCGGGCTCGATCTGGCGATCTCCGCCGGCGGGAACATCGCCGACGCGCTGGTGGCCGCCGGCTGGCGGTCCTACCACCGGATCCGGCGCCGGGCCGCCGAGCTGTTGGAACGGGTCGAGGTCCCGTTGAACCGGATCGACGACGTCGTGGGGCAGTTCTCCGGAGGGATGCGCCAGCGGGTGCAGATCGCCAAGGCGCTCGCCACCGATCCGCAGGTGCTGCTGCTGGACGAACCCACCACCGGACTGGACGCCGCAGTGGCGGCCGGCGTGCTGGACCTGCTGCGTGAGCTGCTCGCCGAACGTGAGCTCGCCGTCGTCGTGGTCAGCCACGACTTCGCGGTGATCGACGCGCTCACCGACCGTGCCGTCGTGATGCGCCACGGGCGCGTCGTCGAGTCAGGACTGACCGACCAACTGTTCGCCGACCCGCACCACCCCTACACCCAGCAGCTCGTCGCGGCGGCACGGGCATGACACCGGAAGAGCACATGATGACCTCACCCCACCCCGAGCCGATCCTCACCGTGACCGAGCTGACGAAGTCGTTCACGCTGCACGCCATCGACCGGCGGGTGCAGTCGCTGCGTTCGGTCTCCTTCACCCTGCGCCGGGGCGAGCACCTCGCACTGGCAGGTGCCAGCGGGGCGGGCAAGTCGAGCCTGCTGCGGTGCATCTACCGCAACTACCTGCCCGACTCCGGCACGGTGGTGCTGCACGACGGGCACAAGTCCGTGGACCTGACGGCGCTGGACGACCGGTCGATGGCACGCCTGCGCGGGCGGGACTTCGGCTACGTCTCCCAGTTCCTCAACGCCCCACCGCGGGTGGGACCGCTGCGACTGGTCAGCGATGCGGCGCTGCGCCGGGGCCTCGACCGCGGACAGGCACGGGAGGCCGCCGCCGCTGCGCTCCTGCGGCTGGGCATCGAGGAGCGGTTGTGGGACGTGGACTGCTCGGTGCTCTCCGGTGGTGAGCGCCAGCGGGTCAATCTGGCTGCCGGAACCGTCAGCCCGCCACGGCTGTTGTTGCTGGACGAACCGGTCTCGGCTCTCGATCCGGCGAACCGGACCCTCGCGCTGGAGGTGATCGAGGCCCTGCGCCACCAGGACGTCTCCGTGCTGGCCGTCTACCACGACATGAGCATCATCCGCCGGGTGGCCGGACGGGTGCTGGTCATGGCCGACGGTCAGATCACCGCGGACGGACCACCGCAGGACGTGCTCGTCCCCGGGCACGCCGTCCTGGAGGAGGCCTACGCATGAGCACGACCATCTCAGCAGTGCGGCAGGGCTGGCGGTTCGGCACCACCCCGGCCGACTACGTCATCTCCGACGTCCACGTAGTGCTTCCCGGGCGGGTCACCGATCGGGCGGCGGTCGCCGTCGAGAACGGGCTGATCGCCGAGGTGGTGGAGTCGGCCAAGATCCGCGGTGACGTGGACGGCGGCGGGCTGCTGCTCGCGCCTGGCCTGATCGATGTGCACAGCGATGCGCTGGAGAAGGAGCGCACCCCGCGTCCGTCGGCCGAGCTGCCGTGGGACTACGCGATGGCGTCCTTCGAAGGCAAGGTGGTGGCCGCCGGGATCACCACGGTCTTCCACGGCGCCGGCTTCCACAACAAGGTCTCCGACGGCGTCGCTCGCCGGCCCTCGCTCGCCCTCGAGCTGTGCGACGTGGTGGACGCCTTCACCAGCACCCGGGTGGACCATCGGGTGCTGCACCGCTTCAACGTCCGCTCCGACCAGGGCGCCGAGCTGATCGGCACCCGGATCGCGGATCTGTCACCCGGCACCGGCCCGATCCTGCTCTCCCATGAGGACCACACACCCGGTCAGGGCCAGTATGCCGACGTGGGCCACTTCATCGACACACTCGTCGAGTCCGGCGAGGACCGCGCCGAGGTCGAACGTCGCGTGCAGGAGCGGATGGAGCAGGCCGCCCGGACCGAGCACGTGCGCGAGGCGAACCTCACCTGGGCGGGCGAGCTGGCGTCGTCGGGAAGGGCCCGGTTGCTCGGGCACGACCCGGACACGGCCGAGGCGATCGATCAGCTCCTCGCCCGCGGGGGTGCGGTGGCGGAGTTCCCGACCACGCTGGCCGCGGCCCGCCGTGCGAGGGAGTGTGGGCTGCTCACCGTTGCTGGAGCTCCGAACGTGCTCCGAGGTTCCTCCCACTCGGGCAACGTGAGCGCCGCCGAGCTCATCACGGCAGGGCTGGTGGATGCACTCGCCTCGGACTATCTCCCGTCCGGGCTACTTGGCAGCCTCGCGGTACTGCGCCGCGATCTGGGCGTCGAGCCGCCGGAGGCGTTCCGGCTGCTCACGGCAGGTCCGGCCGCCGTGGCCGGGCTGAGCGACCGAGGTCGAATCGAACCCGGGCTTCGCGCCGATCTGGTACTCGTCGATCTCGACAGGCAGTGGCCGACGGCGGTCTCCACCTTCTCGGCCACGGGTGTGCGGGCATGACGGTTACCGCGCTGCCCGAGCCCGCACTCCCTGCCGATCTGAACCCCATACTCGCGGAGGCGTGCCGGGCGGCGTCGACCGCAGCGCGGCACGCATGGTCGGCACTGGATCGCCAGGCGCGGGCGGAGGAGGTGCGGATGGGGGCAGACGGCACGCCCACGATGCGCATCGACGAACTCGTCGAGGACGCGATCGTCGCCGTCGCCGAGGCTCACCGGATCAACGTGCTCAGCGAGGAGGTGGGTTTCCTCGATCACGGCAGTGCCCGCACCCTGGTGGTCGATCCGCTCGACGGCTCCGCGAACGCGGCCGCCGGTGTACCGCTCTCCTGTTTCTCCGGTGCGCTCGTGGCGGACGGCACGCCGGTCGAAGCCCTCACCTGCTGGTTGGAGACGGGGCGCAGCATCAGCGCGCGGGCGGGTGTGCCGGTGACGTACCGGACCAGCGGCCGGACCGCCCTGGCCGGGTCCGCATTGTCGATGCTGCGCCCGAAGGTCGGGGCACGGGGCGACACCACCGGGGTCTGGACGGCCCTGAGCGGACGGGCAGGCCGGGTGCGGATCCTCTCGACCAGTTGCCTGGAGTCGATGCTGGTGGCGGACGGCTCGATCGATGCGTTCGCCGACCCGGGATCGGACACGCACCGCCTCGTGGACCTGATCGCGGCCCAGCTGATCGTGCCGGCGGCCGGCGGGCACGTCTGCGACGCCTTCGGCCGCGACCTCGACTTCTCCCATGACCTGACCCGTCGCTACTCGGGTGTGGTGGCAGCCAGCCGCGACCTGGCCGAGGAGATCGGCGCGCTGATCACTGCCACGATCTGACTCTCGGATTGCGGCGACCTAACCGGCTGGCGTAGGCATAGGTGGTGAGCCTCGACCGCCTCTTCCACCGGGACATGGTGCTGCTGCTGGTCGCCACCGTCGGCGCCCTCGCGAACTACGCCCTGATGCTCCCGGTCGCACCGTTGTGGGCGGCCGAAGGTGGTGCGAGCGAGGCCCTGGTCGGCACGATCACCGGCGCCATGATGGCCACCACGGTGCTCACCCAACTCTCGATGGGCTGGATCTTCCGGGTCGCGACACTGCGACAGATGATCCTGATCGGCTCACTACTTCTCGCTGCCGCCACCCCGTTCTACATCGCATCGACGGCCGTCGCCTCGCTGGTGCTGATCTCCGGTGTGCGCGGTGTGGGGTTCGCCCTCGTGGTGGTGGCCGGCGCCGCCCTCGCTGCCGAGCTCGCGCCGGCAGGCAAGCTCGCGACGGCGACCGGTGTGTACGGCGTGGCGGCCGGGCTTCCGAATGTGGTGGCTCTGCCTGCCGGGGTGTGGCTCGCGCAGACGTGGGGCTTCACGCCGATGTTCATCACCGCCAGCGTGCTGGCAGTGCTCGCGGTCCCGCTGGCGTTCGCGATCTCCGGCGGGCGCTCCCACGCCGGGTCCGGCAGCGGCAGCGGGCACCTGCCGATGCGCACCTGGGCGAAGTTCCTGGCTCCGACGGCGGTGTTCGCGGCGACGGCCGTGGCCCTGGGCGGCGCGACGACGTTCGTCCCGATCGCGGTGCCGGACCCGGGCGTCGCGACCCTGTCACTGTTCTCGCTCTCGGCGCTGATGGTGCTTGGGCGGTTGTTGGCCGGGCGGATCGGTGACCGAGTCAGTGCCGGACGGTTGCTCCTGCCGGCCGCGGTGCTCAGCGCCGTCGGGATGCTCGGGGTGGCGCTGACCACCGGACCTGAGGCCGGTGTGCTCACGGTCGTCGCGGCCGCCGTCTTCGGTCTGGGTTTTGGGGCGGTGCAGAACGACTCGCTGGTCACCGTGATGACACGGGCGGGGAGCAAGGGCCTGGGCTCGGCCAGCACGGTGTGGAACATCGCCTACGACGGCGGCGTCGGCATCGGTGCCGTGCTGCTCGGGGTGGTGGTGGCGGCGTCGAGCTACACCTGGGGCTTCGTGGTGCTTGCGGTCGCGATCGCGGCGCTCGCGCCGGTGGCGTTCCGGCTGCGGGGTGCCTCCGCGGCCTCCCCCGGTGGGGCTGCGGGAGTCATCGACGGCGATCGCTGACCTACGTCTCACGTGAGCGTTCTTCGGGGTTCACGGTCAGCTCAAGGCCGACAGCGCGACCACCGCGCCGGCGCGGCCGGCCCAGCAGCGTGACGATCGTGAACCACCGGAATCGGTTGCCGTACTTGGCCGTCATCGCCCGCTTCGCCACGCGCAGTTCTGCACCGGACAGGACCCGAGCCTCCCCTCGCCGCCAGGCGCCCGTCGGCACGCCGCGGAACGTCGATTCCGCGAACTCGACCCGCGGATCTCGGGCGATCCGGCGCACCTTCCACGAACGACCCGGCGTATACCCGTACAGTCGACCGCCCGCAGGGGCGAGCCAGATCGGCGTGGACACTGGTGTCCCATCTCGCCGGAACGTGGTCAGCGCAAAGTACTCATCGTCTCGATGACGGTCGCGACGTGGCATACCGACAGTGTGGCTGACGGCGCAGGCCAGGTATCTCCTGAGGTGCCGCCCACCGGCCGCGGCGCCCGCCCCGCTATCGGGACGGGCGCCGCGCACCTCCTCTGTGCCCGAGGTGGCTCCGCGCCGGCTACTCGGTGACGGTGAGCGTCAGGCTCGCGGTGATGCCACCTGTGCGGACCGAGATCGTGCTCACCCCTGCGGCCACCGCGGTGACCTCCCCCGTGACCGGGTCGATCGTGGCCACATCCGGGTCCGAGCTGGACCAGACGTGGGACATCGGATCGGCCACCGGCATGACGGGCGGATCGGTGATGTTGGAACCGTTCTCGTTCACGGCCGTTGCCGTGTACTGCCTGGTCGATCCGACCGGCACCGAGTCCACCCTGGTGTCGTCCAGAGCATCCGCCGTGCCTTGGTCGATGGTCACCGACTTCAGTATCGGCAGCACGCTGAACTGGACCGTACCGTCGGTGTTCACGTGGAACAGCGCGAAGTGGTAGAAGCCACCCTGATCCGCCGCCACATACGGCGGAGTGCCGATGTCGGCGATGGTGAATTGCGGAATGCCCGTCTCCGCATCGCCCGGATCACCATGCGGATCCAGCAACTGGTTCGCGAACCCGCGCGCGTGCCCGTACATGACCACCACGCGCTGGTCGGGATGCTCGACCCGGTAGTTCTGGATCACCTGCAGGAACTGTTCGGCCTCCCAACGGTTCGAGAACTGACTGGAGTTGCTCGGCGAGTGGTCATAGGCAGGCATATGGATGCCGACGAACACCACCGGGCTGGTCACGGACTCGAGCTGTTCGACGAACCACGGGAACTGCTCAACCCCGGGTACCTGCTGGGGGTCGGATCCGGTGATCGAACCCATCGAGTTGTCCAGCCCGATGAAGGTCATCCCGGGCCGGGTGAAGGTGAAGTGAGTGTCCTGACCGAAGACGGAGTAGAAGTTGCCGTCCGCCGGTTCGGAGCCCTGGCTGATCTCGTGGTTGCCCACCACGTCATACAGCGGCACCCCGAACTGCTCCCACTGTTCCTTCGCGAACACCAGGTCATCGAGGTTGCCGGTGTCCGAGATGTCCCCGAGGCTCAGCGCCACCTCCGGGCGCGCCACCTCCGGAAGCGGCTCAACGGTCTGGCCAGCCGAGGTGGTGTACGCGGTCCCCGCGGTGCGCTGGACCATCCCCTCGATGTTCACCGCACTCGTCGAATCAGGCTCGGCCGCAATGAGGTGTCCGTCATCCCCGATCACGAAGGTCTGGCCGCCCGGTTGGAAGTTGGCGGGATCCTGTTCGTAGGTCAGCCATTCCGGGTTATCGGGGTTGATCGCGGTGTACGGGGCTTCGTCAACCGGCGTGCCGGCGGGGTAGTCGACCCGCAGGTCGGCCAGCGTGAAGGTCCCGGTACTAGCATGCGTGGCGTACTGCCCGACGAAGCTGATGTCCCGGATCGTCAAGGGGTACTCCGTGAAGACACCGCGATTGATGCTCTTGTCCATCTCCACCCAGGTGCCATAGTCGCTCGGTTCGAGAGCGGTCCACAGACCCATGGTGTGACCGGCAGCGTCGGTGACGTTGAACACGATCCACGACTGTGGCGGTGCGTCACTGTCCACTTTGAACCGGAAGTGCAAGTTCTCCGGCACCTGACCGAACTCGTTCCGGTCGGCCAGGACACCGGCACCATTGTTCGGGCTGAGCCAGATCCGGTGCTGAACGGGGGCATTCGGGAAGGAGTAGTCCACCTCGATGGCCGTGGACTGGGTGGCGTCCGGCGGGACATCGGTGGTTTCGGCCGGATGGTCGCCCGAGGGGACTGTGGTGACCCCCTCGCCGGTGGATCGCAGCTCCCAGTCCGCCGCGCTGTCGGCCACGACCAACGGTCGCATCACCACACCCACGTTGATCTCGGCAGTCGCGCTCAGACCGCCTGCGGTGGCGGTCAGCTCGACCGCGCCGCTGCCCGAGGACGCTGCCGCAAATGTGCCGGTCGCGGAATCCATCGAACCCAGGTCGTCACGGTCCAGCTCCCAGGTCACCGAGTCCGCTTCCACTCTCACAGGTGCGGCATCGCCGGTGGAGCCGTGCACCACGAACTGCTGCGACTCACCGTTCGACACGCCATCCTGCTCCGGGGTGATCGTCAGGTCGCTGAAGGCAGGGTCGACCTTGATGGAGATGCTGGACATGGCTGAGCCGGCGCGCACGATCAGCCTGCCCGCGCCCCTGTTCGTCGCGGTGAACACCCCGTCTTCCCAGGTGCCCAGCCGCTGCGGGCGTACCGTCACCTCGACCGGGTCAGCGCTGGGGTTGCCGAACTCGTCCAGCGCATAGGCAGGGAGAGGCGTGGACGCGCCGACGGCGGTCGAGACAGTGGTCCCGTTACCCACGACGACGTCGGTCGCCGTGGCCGGAGCCTCGGCCGTGGAGTAGACGAACAGGCCATTGGCGACCGGACGCTCGGCCAGGTCGGACGGGCTGTTGGCGACGGACACGTCGGTGTCGCCGGGCTGGCGGACCACCAGCTCCGTCGATCCACCACCGTCGAGCAGGATGGCATCCGTGACGCCCAGAGACTGCAGGTAGGAGGCGACCTGGGCCCAGCCGACACCGACGGCAGTATCGGCGTGACGCTGCCCGTCGAGGGCGACCATGACCAGGCGCCCGTCCGCTGTGGTGCCTACGGCCGACTCCGGGTGCAGGCTGGAGGGCATCTGCTCGGTCGGGTCCTGGTAGATCGCGCCGTCCTTGAGGATCCGGCCCGCACCCTGGATGAGCTGCTCGATGTTGTCGTTCGGACTGATCTGGCTCGTCGTACTCAACGTCATCCCGACCTCGACATTGTCGAGGATCCAGCGTCCGCCGGCGCTGTCCGCAGTGCCGGCCACCAGACCGTAGAAGCCGTCATCAAGTGCGGTCGCGGTGGACACCTCGGCGATCTCGATCGTGGCGCCACCATCCGAAGAGGTGCCCAGTGCCACGACGTGCGACCCGTCGAGCCAGGTGTCGGCCACGGCCCCCAGACGAGGAGTGATCATCGTGATCCCGTCCTCGGAGGCGTCATCGAGGGTGTTGATCGAGGACACCTCCCGGGTCGCGTCACCGGCTGTCACCGAGCCGCCGAACTCCTGCGTGCCGTACGCGAGGGAGCCGTCCTCCAGCACGGCGATCGTTCCCTCGTAGTCCGGCCGAGGGCTCTTCCAGATCTCGCCGTCGACGATCTCGCCGCCGGTGGCCTGCCCGGAGGCGTGGATCTCGAAGTAGTCACCGTTGATACCCGCCACCGCACCCGTGCGGTCAGCCATCGAGGTCAGCGTCTCGTTTCCCGGGTCGATCACCGAGTCGTTCGAGACCACCGTGCCCAGTCGAACGTTCGGGTCCTGGGTGTCGGCCGTCACCAGGTGGATCGGGACGCGACCCGCCACCGCATCGATGACTTCGCTGGAGGCCGTGACTCCGTTCGTCACGGGCACCGGATCAGTGGCGGTTCGCCGTGTGATGCTGGACCAGGAGTCCAGTTGCTCGGGCATCCACTCCGTCTGCGGAGTGGGCTCCACCGCTGCGGTCGGCGCGGAAAGGCCGCCGGCGAGCATGGCCAATGCGGCGAGCGTGGCAGCTGCGGCAGCGATACGGCGGAGCGGACTCTCGGAGGGTGAGGCGGGTTTCAACCGTGTGAACGTCTTTTTGTCTCCCATGGTGAGGAGTCAACCGACCGGTGACCTGAGACTCAACGCCCTCTGAACTAACGCTGGGTGAACCTCCCGTTGTGCTGGTTAAGGAGTCTAGGTCCCGGTGAGTTCGTGGGTCGCGGACACGAGCGCGCCGATGGAGGGCCGGTAGTACGCCCACCGGCCCCGCTGTTCCCGCTGCACCAGCCCGGCGTCGACCAGCACCTTCATGTGGTGGGAGACCGTGGGCTGGGACAGTCCGACGGGTTCGGTCAGGTCGCACACGCACATCTCGCCGGCTGCGCTGGCGGTGATGAGGGCGAGCAGCGTCACCCGGGTGGGGTCGCCAAGTGCCTTGAACACGGCAGCGATTCGCTCCGCGTCACTCCTCGAGGGGACTGGGCCGACCTCGGTGCAGCACGCGACAGTCCGGGGTGTGCTCATAGCGACCAGTCTGCCCCTCATATTGACATATGTCGATCTGAAGCGGATGCTCGACACATCGAAGAACGTCGATGAATGGAGCGCAATGATGGACCCCGTCGTCATCGTCGGGGCCGGCCCGCAGGGCCTGGCCGCCGCAGCACACCTGCTGGAGCGAGATGTGGAACCGCTGGTGCTGGAAGCCGGGCCCGGACCCGCCGCGGCGGTGCATGAATGGGCACATGTGCGGTTGTTCTCCCCGTGGCCGGAACTGATCGACGGCGCCAGCCGCCGACTGCTGGAGGGTGCCGGGTGGAGCGCTCCGGACCAGGGGTATCCCACGGGCGGCCAGTGGGTGTCGGAGTACCTGGCTCCCTTGGCGGCAGCGCTCGGCAATCGAGTCCGATACTCGGCTCACGTGGTCGGCGTCGGACGCAAGGGCCGTGACCTCTCGGTGGACTCCGGGCGCGAGGACCAGCCGTTCGTGGTGCACATCGAGACACCGGAGGGCGAGGAGCGCATCGAGGCCAGGGCAGTGATCGATGCCTCCGGAACGTGGTCGAGCCCGAACCCCGCCGGCGCCGACGGGCTGTCGGCGCTGGGCGAACGCGATGCGGCCGCGTCGGGGATGCTCACCTACCGCATCCCCGACGTGGACTCGCGCTGCTCTGGCCGGCACACCGTCGTCATCGGCAACGGGCACTCCGCCGCGACAGCGGTCGCGAACCTCGCCCGCGTGGCTCGGCGCGATCGGACCACCCGCATCACCTGGGTGTTGCGTCGCGGCCAAGTAGGCGACACCTTCGGCGGTGGCCAGGCGGACGAGCTCCCCGAACGCGGCGCCCTCGGTCAGCGGGCCAAGCGAGCCGTCGAGTCCGGGCTGGTACGCCTCGTCACCGGCTTCCGCACCGACCGGATCGACATGGTCGACGGCTCGGTGATCGTCAGTGCCGAGGACGGCCGCCGCCTGGATCCCGCCGACCACGTGGTGGCGCTCACCGGATTCCGGCCCGATCATTCCTTCCTCTCCGAGGTACGTCTCGAACTCGATCTGCGGCTGCAGGCTCCACGGCGCGTGGCCATGGAGGTGGATCCGAACATCCACTCCTGTGGGTCCGTGGCTGCGACCGGGGCCACCGACCTCGCGCACCCGGAACCGGGCTTCTACATCGTGGGCGCGAAATCCTACGGCCGGGCACCCACCTTTCTCGCCCTCACCGGTTTCGAACAGGTGCGCAGCGTCGTCGCGAAGCTGGCAGGCGACGACGCGGCCGCCGAACGGGTCGAGTTGGACCTGCCCGACACGGGCGTCTGTGGTGGAGCAGGCCTGTTCGACGAACCGGAGCAGGCAGTCGGTTGCTGCACGAGCGCACCGCAGCCGATCTCCCTCGAACCGGCGGCCGGCTGACGAACCATGGCCCGCTTGGGCAACGTTGCGGCCACTCTCGGGTCGGAAACCGACCGCAACGTTGCCCCACCCAGGTGTGCTGGATGGCTACTGTGACGCCCATGGACGCAGCATCTCCGCACCCGGTGAGCCCGCGGACGCTGCTGCGGCAAAGCTGGCAGGAGGTGGTGTTCCTGCACTGGCGGGTGGCCGAGGAGGACGTGGCACCGTTGCTCCCCCCGGGAACCGTCCCGGACCTGATCGACGGATCGGCGTGGGTCGGGGTGATCGGGCTGCGGATGCGGAACCTGTGGTTCGGGCCGGTCCCCTATCCGTCGTTCTTCGAGCTGAACGTGCGGCTGTACAGCCGGGACGTCGAAGGGCACGCCGGGGTGGTGTTCCGGGCCATGGAGGCGGCCGACCCACTGTTCGCGGCAGGGTGCCGTGCGGCCGTGCGGCTGCCCTACACCTGGGCCGACTTCCGGTACGCCCGTACCGCCGACCATGTGGCGTACGCGACCCGGCGACTCGCTCCGGCGGCCGGCGGGGCCGGGGTGCGGCTGGCGGTGCGGCCGGGTCCGCGGCACCCTGCCCCCACCGAGGTCGAGCAGCAACTCACCGCCCGCTGGTCGCTGCACGAGCGGTGGTACGGCACCACTGTGCGGTTCCCGATCGATCATCCGCCCTGGCCGCTGCAGTACACAGCGCTCGAGGCCTGGCACGACGACGGCCTGCTCGCTGCCTGCGGGCTCCCTCCTCAGCATGGGCCACCGGAGAGCGTGCTCTACGCGTCGTCGACCACGGTGCGGTTCGGGCTACCTGCGCCGATCGTCTGAACGAGAAGGTCACGATTCGGTCGCCCGCGCGGGGATGTCTCCCGCGGGAATCGATCGCGGGCTACCGTGCGTTCACATCAGCACGCAGCACTCTGTGTGCACTCTCGGGGCCGACAAGGAGATGACATGTTCAGACGAGGTTCGCTCGCCCTGGTGGCCGGCACCGCCACTACCGCGCTCACCCTGGCCGCCTGCTCACCGGGCAGCTCGGGAGAGCCCGACGGCGGAGGGTCCGAGGACAGCGCGACGGTCACCTTCCGGTTGTGGGACGACGCGGCCGCCGCGGCCTACGAGGAGTCCTTCGAGGCATTCACCGAGGCGAACCCCGACATCACGGTGGATGTCGAGACCGTCCCGTGGGCGAACTACTGGGACCGTCTCCCGCAGGACATCGGCTCCGGCACGATGGCTGACATCTTCTGGACGAACACCTCCAACTTCGGCATCTACGCCGACAACGGCAACCTGATCGACATCGGTGCCGAGATCGGTGCCGACCAGGACGAGCTCGTGCAGTCCGCCGTGGACCTGTACACCCGCAACGGCGCCGAGTGGGGCGTGCCGCAGCTGACCGATTCGATCGCGCTCTACTACAACGCTGACCTGCTCGCCGAGGCCGGGGTCGACCCGAGCAGCCTGCAGTGGGACCCCAGCGGCACGAACGACACGTTCCTGGGAGCGGCACTCGATCTGACCGTGGACGCCAGCGGCGTGACCGCCGCCGAGGACGACTTCGATGCCGAGAACATCGAGCAGTACGCCTTCAACGCCCAGAACGACCTGCAGGCGATCTACATCGACTTCCTCGGATCCAACGGCGCCCGGTACCAGGACGGCGACCAGTACGCCTTCAACACCCCGGAGGGTGCGGAGTCGTTCCAGTACCTGGTGGATCTGATCAACACCTACCATGTCTCCCCGTCCGCTGCTGAGACCAACCAGAACGGGGACCTGGCCCGCGACCTGTTCGTGCAGGGCAAGATGGCGCTGTTCCAGTCCGGGCAGTACTCGCTGCCGCACATGGCCGACGCCGAGTTCGATTGGGGTATCGCGCCGATGCTCGAGGGCCCGGACGGGCGCGTGGGCGTGGTGCACAGCGTGGCGGCGGTGGGCAACGCCGAGACCGAGCACCCCGAGGCCACCCTCGAGGTGCTGCGCTGGCTGAGCACTGCCGAGGGACAGGAGCCGCTCGGTGCCAACGGCGCCGCGTTCCCGGCCGCCGTGGATGCGCAGAGCTCGTTCGTGGACTACTGGACCGAGCAGGGGGTGGACACCTCCGAATTCATCGCCGCCGCCGAGGGCGAGACGATCGCCGCACCGCTCGGCCCACGAGCGAACGCCGGAGCGAACGCCATCGCTCCCTACTTCGAGGAGATGTTCGCCGGCCGGCTCCCGGTGCAGGAGGCACTGCAGCAGGCACAGGACGCCGCCAACGAGGCCATCGCCGAGTAGGCACACAGCACAACGCCCCCGCATCGGGCGGGGGCGTTGTCGTGTGTGGACCGTCTGACGTGGTGCTTATCCGGCGAGCCCGAGGGCCCCGATGGCCCCTCCGATCAGCACCACCACGAGACCGAAGTACTGCATCGGGATGAAGAACAGGGTGTGGTGCCCGCGCAGCTTGCGCACCACCTGCGCGTGCTCCTTCTCGAGCATCTCAGCGCCGAGCTGCTCCGCCTCCTCGCGAGTGGCCGGCTGGTACCCGGGCACCGGCTGGAACCGACCGGCCGCGATCGTCTGCGCCACCTCCGCGCGCCGCGACTCGATGTACTTGTCGGCGCGGCGGCGGGCATCCCAGTCCTGGAACCACCGTCCGGCGAAGAACAGGATCAGACCGGCGACCGCGAGTCCGAGACCGATCGGCAGGGGTTCACGCTCCTCGCCGATGACGAGGCGGAACAGGCCACCCAGGCCCACGCCGACAACAAGAACGAAGAGAAGGCCGAGAATCCCCCAGCCACGCCAGATCACCATGACGATGATCATATGGGCGCGCGGCCCTCGAGAGTCACCGCGGGAATGGGCAGCACTGCCCATCGTCCCGAGGGGCGGGACCTGCTCGACAGGTCCCCGCTCAGCGCGGTTAGGTGCAGGTATGGCTGAACCTGTCCTACTCGCCGTCGACTGGGGAACGACGTCGGTGCGGGCGAGCGCCGTGGGCGCCGACGGCACGGTCCTGGATTCCGCCTCGGCCTCCGAAGGCATCCTCACCGTCGGCACGGAACCGGCGGCGTACGCCCAGACCCTGACCCGGCTCGCGGGCTCGTGGGCCGAATCCCGCCCAGCCGTCATCGCATGCGGCATGGTGGGCAGTGCGAAGGGCTGGCACGAGGTCCCGTACCTCCCGGCGCCGGTGCCGCTGACCGCCGGCGAGGTGCCGCTGACGCAGGTGGCCGGCCCGTGGGGGCCGGTACACCTGGTCCCGGGGGTGAGCACCGACGGCGGTGTGATGCGTGGGGAGGAGACGCAACTGCTGGGCCTTGCCCTCGCCGGGCACGCCACGGGCCCGGCCGTACTGCCTGGCACCCACACGAAGTGGGCGCTACTGGCCGACGGCGCGCTCACGGACTTCCACACGGCGATGACCGGTGAGCTGTTCGCGCTGCTCAGCACGCACGGCACCATCGCGCAGGTGGTCGGTGACGTCGCGCCGAGCGAGGCGGACTGGTCGGCCTTCGAAGCCGGGGTGCAGCGCGGGCTGGCCGGCGCCGGCCTCGGTGCGGCCGCCTTGGTGTTCGGGGTCCGTGCCCGGGCGCTGCTGGAGAAGATGCCCCCGGAGCAGGCGCGCGAGGAGCTCTCCGGGATTCTCATCGGGGCCGAGATCGCCGGTGCGTGCCATTGGCTCGGCCACACCCCAGCACGCCTGCCGGTGGTGGCCTCCGCTGCGCTGGCTGAGCGGTACCGGCGCGCCCTCGCCGCCGCGGGGATCGTGGCCGACATCGCCGACGGCGGTGTCACTACCCGCGGCCTCATCCATCTCGCCCGCACGGCCGGGCTAGGCGAAGGAGTAACCTGATGACTGGACTGATCGCCATCCTGCGCGGACTCGAGCCGGCTGACGCGGCCGCCGTCGGGCAGGTGCTGTACGAGACCGGCTTCCGCACGCTCGAAGTGCCACTGAACTCACCCGAACCGTTGCGCAGCATCGAGATCCTGCGGGAGTCGCTCCCCACCGACGCCCAGGTGGGCGCCGGGACCGTGCTCACGACGGCGCAGGTCGCCGAGGTGCGCACGGCCGGTGGACAGTTGGTCGTCTCCCCGAACACCGACATCGCCGTCATCGAGGCCACAGTGGCGGCCGGTCTGGCCAGCTACCCGGGGGTAGCGACCGTGTCAGAAGCGTTCACCGCGATCGGGGCAGGCGCCCGGGCACTGAAGTTGTTCCCGGCTCAGCAGGTGGGCCTCGCGGGGATGAAGGCCTGGCTCGCCGTGCTGCCGCCGGTGGACCTGATCCCGGTGGGTGGTGTCGGCGCGGACCAGATGGCCGAGTGGGTTGCCGCGGGTGCCACCGGGTTCGGGATCGGCAACTCGCTGTTCGCCCCAGGCGTACGCCCGGAGGAGCTACGCACGCGGGCGGCGGCACTGACTCAGGCCTGGGATGCCGCCGCTCCCGGGGTGCGCACCGTCCGCATCGGCTGACCCGGCCCTCTCCCCGCATCAGGCGTACCGTGGAGATATGGCTGACACACTCGTCGGCCCGATGGCCGACCATACGAACATCCCCCCGCAGCGGAACACCCCGCGAAAGGCAGCGGCCGTCACCCGCGACTACCGGACACTGGCGCGGCGCGTCCGCGCCACCGGACTGTTCCAGCGACGGTACGGGTACTACTGGACCCGCCTGGTGCTGACCGTGGCCGCCTTCGCCGGCGTCTGGGTGGGCGTGGTGCTGCTGGGCGACACCTGGTGGCAGCTCGCGCTCGCGGTCACGATGGCGTTCATCCTCGCGCAGCTGGCGTTCCTCGGCCACGACAGCGCCCACCGCCAGATCTTCCGCTCGTGGTCCTGGAACGAATGGACCTCCCGCGTACTGGCCAACGGACTGGTCGGGCTGAGCAACGCGTGGTGGACGCTCAAGCACGACGCGCACCACAACGCACCGAACCAGGAGAGCCGGGATCCGGACATCGAGTCCCGGGTGATCGCGTTCACCCCGGCGGCCGCCTCCTCCCGACGGGGGTTCCGACGCTGGTTCGCCCGCCGACAGGGGTGGTTCTTCTTCCCGCTGCTCACTCTGGAGGGTCTGAACCTGCACGTCGCGAGCGTGCGGGCGGTGCTCGGGCGACGCCCCATACCGCGCCGCGCAGTGGAGGCGCCGATGGTGCTCGGCCGGCTCGTGCTCTACGTGGCGGCCTTGTTCCTGCTGATGCCGCCGACTCTCGCCGCGACCTTCCTCGCAGTCCAGCTGGCCGTGTTCGGTGTGCTGCTGGGCGGAGCGTTCGCCCCGAACCACAAGGGCATGCCGATCGTCCCCGCAGATAGCAGGATCGACTTCCTGCGGCGGCAGGTGCTGATGTCGCGCAATATCCGCGGCAACCCGGTCGTCGACGTGCTGATGGGCGGTCTGAACCGTCAGATCGAGCACCACCTGTTCCCGAGCATGCCGCGACCGGCGCTCCGCGAAGTCCAGCCCATCGTGCGCGAGCACTGCGACGACCTCGACATCACCTACACCGAGGTCGGTTTCTTCTCCTCCTACCGCATCGTGATCCGATATCTGAACGACGTCGAAGGCTCGACGCGCGAGCCCTTCGCCTGTCCGGTCGCCGCGAGCCTGGGCCGCTGAACCGCTCGCCCTATCGGGAGTCCGGCCCCGGGGCTTCCTCGGCCCCGGAGCCGTTCGCCAGCCCCGTCCTGGGCACGGGGACCGGCCAGCGTGCGAGCACCACGTTACGCGCGGTCCGGGCGGACTCAGAGCGGAACACCTCAGCCACCCCGCCTGCCGCGATCAGGGCGAGACCGCCGGCAAGTCCCGCGACGGTCACCCCTTCGGCACCAAAGAACGTCTCCGCCCCGGTCGAGGCGGCGTGCCTCGCCGCCATCGAGGTGATGGTGGCCACGCTCCCCAGGCCGATCAGCAGCAGGGAGAGCGGGACGAACGTCAGGTGTGTGTGCCGGAGCAGCACCTGCTCGGGCGGGCGGGCCGCCTCGGGGTCGCCGGCCGCGTTCCGCAGCGCGCGTCGCTCGTGGAGCCGGGCTGAGGAGGCGATGATCGCGCCCACCACCACCAGCACGACGGCTGCTACGCCGATCACCGCTTCGGCCACGAACGCGTTGCGCAGGATCACCTCGACGGGTTCGGAGTAGGTGCGCGCGTCCGCCAGCCGGCTCGGCTTCCGGATCCTCAGCGTGAGCGGCAAGATCGTGAGGAGGATGCCGACGAGCACGCCACCGATGCCGGACATCCGCTGACCGATCACGATCGCGTGATTGCGGTCCGGCACCAGGGAGGTGCCCGTTCTCGGCGCCACGGCCGCCGCCTCGGCTCGTTCGACGATCTGCTCGTATCGCTCCTCCGGCCAGGAGCGACGCACCATCGCCGCGACGCGTTCGATCCCGGGCCGCACGACCGACCGGATCCACCGGATCGCGAGCAGCGCCAGTCCTGCCATCACCAGGGACACGATCAACCCGTAGACGGCGTAGATGGTGAAGTCCACGACGATGAAGCCGAGCATGATCGGTGCGAGCACGGCCCCCATCGCCACCAGCAGGTAGCACACCTGTTCCAGCCGGTGGCCGGCCTTCGACTCCTCGTGCAGCACCGTCCACTGTGACGGTGCCGGCACCACGTACGGATCGAGCCCCTGCTCGCTCACCCGGGCCAATGCCCGGACCGTGCCGTGCGGGACCGCGACATGGGTGAACAGATGCAGCACGACGGCGAGCAGTCCTCCGGCACCGCAACCGGCGAGCACGGCCAGCAGCCACGTGTTGAGGTCGTTCTGCAGACCCGGCCCGACGAAGTCCGCCTCCTCCGCCGCGATACCCACGAGGATCGCCAGGGCGGCCAGCACGCCGCAAGCCACGGCGATTGCGCCCGCACCGCGCTGGAAGGCGGAGGCAGCCCGCGCAAGCGGACTCACCTGATACTCATGCCAGACCGGTTCCGCCGGCCGGTTCGCTGCCATGTCGCCCCGGGCTCCTTCGACGCGCCGCGTGTGTCCTGCCATCCGCTGTACCAGGGTAGGAGAAGGCGCAAACGCCGGTTGCGTCGGCGACGGGAGAGTCAGCCGAGGCGTTCCCGCAACCACTCCAGGTCCGTCGCGTGCTCGGGAGCGCCGCCCGGGGTCTCCACCACCACGGGCGCACCAGCGGAGCGGACCAGCTCAACGAGCTCATCACCGGGGAGCGAGCCGTGGCCGAGGTTGGCGTGGCGGTCCGCCCCCGAGTCGAAGGCGTCCCGGCTGTCGTTGGCGTGCACCAGGTCGATCCGCCCGGTGACGGCCATGACCCGGTCCACGAGTCCGGCGAGCTCCTCACCGCCAGCGTAGGCGTGGCAGGTGTCCAGGCAGAAGCCCACCTGATCACCGCCGTCGGCCTCCATCACCGAAGCCCACAGGCGTTCCAGTTTCTCCACCCCGCGAGCCATCGCCTTGTTGCCGCCGGCGGTGTTCTCGATGAAGATCGGCACCTCGGCGTCCAACTGGTCGATGCACTTGCGCCAATTGTCGAAGCCGACCGCCTCGTCATCGGAGGCGAGCACGTGCCCGCCGTGCACCACCACCCCGATCGCACCGATCTCGGCGGCCAAACTCACCTGCTTCTGCAGCATCTTCCGGCTGGGGATCCGGATCCGGTTGTTCGTGGTGGCCACGTTGATCACGTACGGGGCGTGCACCACCAGGGTGATCCCGGCGTCCTCCGCGGCCTGCTTCAGCGCAGCTGGCCCGTCCGGGTACCCGACCGCGTGGCCCTTCCACGCCTGCGGGTCCCCGATGAAGATCTGCGCCAGCTGCGCGCCGCGCGCCTGCGCCTCTGCGATCGGGTCGGCCTGGTCCACGTGAGCTCCGAGTACTGCCATGGCCCGAGACTATCCGCCGCCACCGACCTCGCTCGAGCGGAATCACGCTACCGGCGCCGCTGGCACCGCCCGCACCAGTACAAGGTGCGCCCGGCCAAGGGCGCCGCACGGATCCGGGACCCGCACACCAGGCACGGTTCGCCGGTGCGCTTGTAGGTGAAGAACCGGCGCTCGAACCGGTCCCCCAGGCCCTGTCCGGTGAGGGTGGCGGTGTAGGCGGCGGCCGCGCCCGAGGCGACCTCCGCCGTCGCCTGCTCCACCTGATCGTCCATGGTGAGGATCTGGTTGAACGCGACCCCGAGTGGCAGCAGCATGGCCAGGTCCTCCCAGATGGCCCGCCAGGTGGCCGGGCGAATCTCGTTGCCAGGCCGCATCGGGTCCACCCGACGGCGAAACAGCACCTCGCACCGGTAGACGTTGCCGACGCCGGCGATCACCTTCTGGTCCATCAGTAGCTCGGCCACGGGCTTGCTGCTGCGCTGCAGCCGCTGCCAGCCCAGGTCCGGGTCGGCGTCAGGGCGCAACGGGTCCGGCCCCAGCGGAGCCATGATGGCCTCAACCTCCTCCGGCGTGCGCACCGCGCAGGTCATCGGGCCACGCAGGTCAGCCACATGCCCATCCCCGCGCAACCGCAGACGAACCGCACCGGTCACGGGAACATCCGCTGCGCCGTCGGGAATCGGCAGCACCGGAAAGAGGCCGATCAGGCCGAGATGCACGTGCAACCACACATCCCCGGCGAACTCGGAGAACAGATGCTTGCCATAGCCCTGGGAGCCGAACAGCTCCCGCCCGTCCAGCAGCGCCGCCCCGCCGGCAAACCTGCCCTGCGGGCTGGACGCCTGCACCGGGCGTCCGGCAAAGGCGCGATCGAGCCGGTGGGCGAGGGAGTGGATGGTGTGGCCTTCGGGCATGATCGGCACGCTAGCGTTTCCTGAGCACCCCGCACGCACTCCGGAGGAACCATGTCCACGCCCGGCCACAGCCGTGATGTCAGCCTGAACGTCTCCCGCAGCACCGGCATCACGGTGTTCCAGACCACGCCGGCGCGCCTGGTGTGGACGGCGGACGACCAGATCCAGGTGATCGACACCTCACCCATGGGTGACCAGCAACTCGTGTTCAGCGCCCGGCCGCCGGAGATCACCAAGGCCAGCTACGTGGCTGGTCCTTCGGTTGCGGAACAGAGCTATCTCACCCTGCGCACCGGCACGTCCAAGGTGAAGGTCGACCTCGGCCGCGCGCGGCCGACCCCGCACCAGGGAGAATCGGTGGAGCAGTACAACCAGCGGGTCGCTCAGGTGGGCATCCCGCCGCGCCGGTGGTGGATCGATCGGCTCGCGACCTACGGGGTCCCGGCGAAGTTCTGGAGCTTCGGGAAGATCTTCGTGCTCACCTTCCTCATCGCGATAGGTACGATCGCGGCGATCGTATTGGCCATTGCCCTGATCTCCACCTTCTGAGCACGGCGAAGCCCGCGGGTTCTCGGCTGCTGCCGAGTGCCACCTGGACGAATGGTGGCCCCCGCGGGCTTCCGGTGACTGCCGTGGTCTCGCTAGTGCGCGCGCACTGACGAGACGGCGGTCCGTCCGTGTCAGTAACGGGCGACTAGCGGACAGTCACCTCACGCGTCCAAAAAGAAATCACTTCTCGGATCACCTCCTTTCCCGTGTGCGCACCACCGTAGATCCCGACGGCGGAGCGCGCCAGGGTTTTTCGACTGCGGCCATCCGTCGGTAGGTGCCATTCGTCGTCGCCGCACGCTTACCACCGCGACAACCGCTGACACCAACCCGCCCGGTACGTGCCATCGGCCGTCGGAACAACCAATCGTGAGCGACAACTGTCGGCACCTACTGCGGTCGGGGCGGGGCGTGGCAGGCTGAACCCATGCAGCTGCGAATCTTCACCGAACCCCAGCAGGGCGCGAGCTACGACGATCAGCTCGCCGTGGCGAAGGCCACCGAAGAGCTCGGTTTCGACGCCTTCTTCCGCTCCGACCACTTTCTCGCGATGGGCGGGGACGGACGTCCCGGCCCCACCGACTCCTGGGTGACCCTGGCCGGACTAGCGCGGGAGACGTCCCGGATCCGGCTCGGCACGCTGGTCTCCTCGGCCACCTTCCGCCACCCGGGCATGCTGGCGATCCAGGTGGCGCAGGTGGATGCGATGTCCGGTGGCCGGGTGGAGCTCGGGCTGGGCACCGGCTGGTTCGCCGCCGAGCACGCCGCCTACGGCATCCCGTTCCCGGACAAGCGGTTCGGCATGCTGGAGGAGCAGCTGGCCGTCGTCACCGGCCTGTGGAACACCCCGACCGGGGAGACGTTCTCGCACCACGGCCGGCACTACCAGCTCACCGACTCCCCTGCGCTGCCCAAGCCGGCACAGTCCCCGGTGCCGATCGTGATCGGCGGCCAGGGCAAGAAGCGCACCCCGGCGCTCGCGGCCAGGTACGCCAGCGACTTCAACCTCGGGTTCGCACCGCTGGACCAGATCGCGGCCGGCTTCGAGCGGGTGCGCGAGGCGTGCCGGGCGGTCGAACGCGATCCGGCGGAGATCACCTACTCGGCGGCACTGGTCGCCTGTGTGGGAACCGACGAGGCGGAGCTCGCGCGCCGCGCCGCCGCGATCGGCCGCGAGCCGGCGGAGCTGCGCGAGCACGGGGTGGCCGGCACCGTCGCCGAGGTGGTCGATCGACTGGCCTGGCTGGCCGAGCAGGGCGTGCAGCGCACGTACCTGCAGATCCTGGATCTCTCAGACCTGGATCACCTGGATCTGATCGCGCGTGAGGTGGCGCCGCAGCTCTGAGCGGGCCTGCCGTGTACCCGGGAGCCCGCACTCGCCGTGAAGCGAGTGCGGCCGATTTCGGCTATATCTCGCGATTTGAGCGAGATGGGCCGCACTCGCGGTCAGGGGTGGGGGTAGCGCTCAGCGTGGTGGTGCACGATGCGCCACCGGCCCTCGATCGGGGTGAGCACGTCGGTGACCCGGAAGGTCTCGTCCTCGCGATCGGGATAGTGGGCTCGCAGCACGAACCGGGCCACCGCGGCGTCGGCCCAGCGGTCCACCCGGATGTCCTCCGGGGCCACCCAGGCCGGTGCCGCACTGTCGGCCGCCTGGGCCCGGCCGGCGCGCTCGTCGCGCAGCGCGTCCAGCCCGCTCACGCCATCGATCAGGTCCGGGGCGTCGGACTCCCAGATGGTGATGTCCTCGGCGAGGTGGGCGTCGAAGGCCGCCCTGTCCCCCAGTGCCCGGTACAGCGACCCGATGGTCTCGGCGACCGCACCGTCGTGATCGGCTCGCGGTTCGGTCATGATTGCTCCTCGGTGAAGGTTCGGGTCAGTGCTGCCCGCAGCGGCCCCAGCCCCATCGGGCCCAGCCGCAGCGCGGCGGTGTGGAACTCGCGCAGGTCGAAAGCGGCGCCAGTGCGTGCCTGCACGCTCTGCCGGGTCTGCCGCCACAGCCGCGCCCCCACGGCGAACGCGAGCGCCTGACCGGGCCAGCCGAGGTAGCGGTCCACCTCGAACCCGGCGGTCACCGGGTCCACCTGCGCGACCTCGGTGAGCATCTGGGCGCCGAGCTCCGGCGTCCACTCCCGCGCTCCGTCCGGCAGCCCGGGGGCACCGACGGGAATCGGCAACTGCAGGTGCAGGCCGATGTCGATCACGATCCGGCAGGCGCGCCACAACCGGGCGAACACCATGCCGAGTTCCTCTCCCGGGGTGCGCAGCAGCCCGAGCTCGCCGGCGAGCTCCTCGGCGTAGTGCGCCCATCCCTCGGCGTAGCCGTGCACGTGACACAGCAGCCGCTGCCACGGGTGCAGGTCGTCCATGGCGTAGGTGACGGCGTGCTGCAGGTGGTGGCCGGGCACCCCCTCGTGGTGCACAGTGCTGACCTCGTGCCAGGTAGCGACGCTCTCGGTCCCCTCCGGCACCGTCCACCACACCCGCCCGGGGCGGGTCAGCTGCGCATCCGGCGGGGTGTAATACATGACCCCCGACGCCGCGGTGGTGAGCATCGCCTCCACCGGGCGGGTGCGGGCGGGCACGTCCACCAGCACCCCGTCGATCGCCGACATGGTCTCGTCGATGCGGCCCTGCAGCCAGCCCTGCAGCTCGTCCCCGACCGCGACTCGGCCGTCGGTGTCAGCATCGAGCGCCGCCACCGCTGCCGCCACGTCCGGGGTGCCGACGATCTCGGTGGCCAGGGCGCGGGCCCGCCCGCGCAGCTCGTCGATCAGCTCCCACCCGAAGTCGTACAGCTCATCGAGGTCCACACTCGCGCCGAGGAACGCCTGGCTGGTGCACGTGTAGGTGTCCCGCCCGACGGCGTCGGTCACCGGAGCGGCAGGCGCCAGCTCGGTCTCGAGGTACTGAGCGAACGACGCCGTGGCTTCCACGGCCCGCTCGGCGCCGCTGGCGAGCCGGGCCGCCGTGGCGCCCCCGCCCTCGTAGCCGGCGACCACACCCGGGTAGTACCCCTGGTCCACCCAGCGGCGGCACTGCTCGGCCACGGTGCGCACCTGCCGGACCGCCACGATGTTCCCCGAGGCGGCCTGGGCGGTGAGGGTCTCACGGAACTGGGCGTACGCCGTCGGGACGTGCTCGAGGTGCCGGGCCACGCGCTGCCAGTCGTCCTCGCTGGAGCGGGGCAGGTCGTCGAAGGCCTGCCGTACCTGGTGCACCGGGGTGGCCAGTGGGGCGAGGAGCCGGCGGGTGAAGCCCACCTCGTCCAGGGCGATGTCGCTGCGTAGGCGTTCGGTCAGGGCCGCGGCCAGCGGGTCGTCCGCCGTCTCGGGGGCTTCGGTGACCAGTGCGGTGAGCCGGCGCAACGCCTCCACGTCGGTGGCGTGCCGCCGGGCGAAGCCGTCCGGTGACAGGTCGGCGATCACCAGTTCCGGCGTCTGGCCGAGAGCGGCCGCGGCCTCGGGGTCGTCGGCGGCGCGGGCGCGCACGTAGTCGTCGGCGATGGCGCGCACCGCCTCGTGGCGCGTGTTCATCCGCGGGGTCCTTCCGGTTCGCCGAGTGCGGCGCGCACGGCGGGCACCACCTGGGAGCCGAGCAGGGCGATCCCTCCGGTGCCGGTGAGCCCGTGCGGCGTGCCGAACTCCACCCGGTCCGCACCGGCGTCGGCGAGGCGCAGCGTGTGCTCCACCAGTTGGGCCGGGGTGCCGGCGAAGGCGAACCGGTCCAGCAGGTCGTCGCTGAGCAGGGCGCCGGCATCGTCCGGGCGGTCCTCGGCGAGCAGGTCACGGAGCCGGGTGAGCAGCTCCTCCTCCACCTCCACGGTGGGGTCGAGGGCGGCCACCACGTCCACATACATGGCCACCTCGCGGCGGGCCAGTCCGCGTGCCACGTCGCCGTCGTCGTCCACCACGGTCACCGCACCGGCGCACACGTCCACCGCCCCGGCCCCACGACCGGCGGCCACCGACGACGCGTCCAACCAGGTCCGCATCTGCGCGACCATGTCCGGGTTGGCGCAGCCGCCGATCTTCACCTCATCGGCCAGCCGCCCGGCGAGTGCCGCTCCGCGCGGGCCCCAGACCCCGAGCAGCACGTCCACCTCGGGCCGGACCGGGGTGTAGTGCAGCCGGAACCCCGGCTCGATCGAGAAGGCCCGCCCGGTGTAGCCGCCGGCGTCCCCAGCGAGGAGTCGCCGGACGATCTCGATGGTGTCCTCCAGGTGCGCCAACGGCCGGTCCTGCCTCACGCACACCTGCTGCAGCCAGGACCCGCGCGCCAGGCCCAGGTAGGCGCGACCACCGCAAGCCTCGTCCAGGGCGGCGATCTGCCCGGCGATCTCCACCGGGTGCAGCAGGTACGGGTTCAGGCAGGACGGGCCCAGGCGCAGTCGCTCGGTCACGTCGGCGGCCACCATCAGCGGCGCCATCGGCGGCTGGAACCCCAGGTCGGAGTACACCGAGAGCCCGTCGAAGCCATGCGCCTCCACGGCGCGGGAGAGCCGGGCGTAGTCGGTGGCGTGCTTGTCCGACTGCAGCGCGATCGTCAACGAGACACTCATGTGAGCTCCTCCGTGGGGATGCTGGTACGGCCGGTGCGCTCGATCCGCATGATCAGCCGTTCGTCGGGATCCGGGCAGGCCACCTCGTTGTCGGTGGCGAGCCAGTCGCCGGGATCCACCGCACGCTGTGCGGCCGGCAGCAGCGGCAGCACCGCGGAGAGGGCGTACAGGCAGAAGTGCTTGCCCTCCGGGATGCTGATCCGGCTCGAGCAGGTCACGTCCAGGTGGTCCCCGGGCGCCATCCCGCAGACCGAGCGGCCCTCGATCCGGTCCACCACCACCCGCAGGTCGTGCAGCTCGGTGCGGCGTTCGTCCATCACAGGCTCCCGGTCAGTGCGTGCAACATCCCTCGATCGTCGCGCACCGCACGCCCCGCCTGCACCACGGCATGCATCGACCGCAGTGCGGAGATGTCGGCGAGCGGGTCGGAATCGAGCACCAGCAGGTCGGCCGCGGCGCCGGGCACGAGTGCTCCGATCTCCCCGGCGCGGCCCAACCAGTTCGCGCCGGCGCTGGTGGCGGAGACCATCGCCGCCTGCGGGCTCATCCCCGCCTCCACCATGAACTCGATCTCCCGGACCGTGGCGGTGGTCCCGTCGAAGGGCGCCTGGGGCGGCATGTCGGAGCCCATGATGATCTCCACCCCGGCGGCGATGGCGTGCTGCAGGCTCTCCCAGTGCCGCGGACCGGCCGCGAGCGCCCGGTTCATCATCCACTCGGGCACCTGGTTGGCGCGGAAGAACTCCTCGCACCGGCTCACCGTGATCGTCGGCACGTAGCTCACGCCCCGCGCGGCCATCAGATCGCACAGCTCGCGGGTGAGCTCGTACCCGTGCTCCACACAGTCCAGACCGAGCTCGACCGCGCGGGTGATCACCGGTGCCGGTCCGGCGTGCGCGGTCACCTTCCGGCCCCAGTCATGCGCGGTGCGCAGCACCGCGGCCATCTCCTCGTCGGTGAGCTGCGGGGTGTCGATGGACTCGTGCTCACCGGCGATCCCGCCGGAGATGCACACCTTGATCAGGTCCGCCCCGGCGCGCAGCTGGGCGCGGGTGGCGTGGGTGAACCCGTCGGCGCCGTCGGCCTCGAGCCCGTCGGAGTCGTGTCCGTGCCCGCCGGTGCAGCACAGCGCGTGCCCGGCGGTGAAGATCCGCGGTCCGTCCACGGCACCGTGGGTGATCGCGGTACGCAGCGCCATGTCGGTGTACCGGGTCTCCCCGACCAGGCGCACCGTGGTCACCCCGGCCTGCAGCACCTCGCGCGCGTTCCCGGCCATCCGCAGCACCAGTTCGGCGTCGCTGGAACCGTGCAGGGCATCCTGCATCGGGCCGGGCAGCCCGAGGCCGAGGTGCACGTGCATGTTCACCAGGCCGGGGATCACGACGGCGCCTGCCAGGTCCACGTGCGTCGCTGCGCTGGCGCCGTACTCACCCAGGCGCGCGAGCACCTCCGCGTGCGGACCGATGGCCTCGATCGTGCCGTCGGCGCCGATCACGATCGACTGATCGGCCTGAGTGGCCGCCGCCGACCCGTCCCAGACGGTGCAATGGGTCAGCACGATCGGCTCGCGGGCCTCGCTGGTGCTCATACGTCCTGCTTCTCCTTGGTCTCGATGTGCAGCCAGCACGCGGTGTGCCGGTCGCCGAGCCGCACCACCGGTGGCTCCTCGGCGCAGATGTCCATGGCCGATGCGCAGCGGGGGCGGAACCGGCACCCGGTAGGTACGTGTGCGGCGTCCGGGACCTCCCCGGCCAGGGTCTCCGGGAGGGAGGCCTGCGCGCTGATCCGCGGGATGGCGTCGATCAGGGCGTGCGTATAGGGGTGCGCGGGGTCCCCCCAGACGGCGTCGGTGGCGCCGTCCTCGACGATCCGGCCCAGGTACATCACTGCGGTCCGGTCGGCGATCTGGCGGACGAGCGCCAGATCGTGGGAGATAAACAGCATGCCCACGTCCAGGTCCCGCACCAGGGACGTGAGCAGGGTGACGATCTGCGCCTGCGCGGAGGCGTCCAGCGCAGTCACCGGTTCGTCGGCGATCAGGATCTCGGGCCGCGGCGCCAGTGCCCGGGCGATCGCCACGCGCTGGCGCTGACCACCGGAGAACTGGTGCGGGTACCGGGTGGCCGCCTCGGCGCCCAGGCCCACCCGCTCCAGCAGGTCGGCCACATCGGCCTCAGGGTCGGTCACGTCGGGCGGGACGCCGTCGCGGATCTGGGAGCCGATGGTGCGCCGCGGGTTCAGCGAGGAGTACGGGTTCTGGAACACCATCTGCACCCGCACGTCCGAACGCACCCGCCAGCCCACCGGCTGCACCTCGCGGCCGTCCAAGCGCACCGACCCACCGGACACCCGCTCCAGCCCGACGACGGCACGAGCGAAGGAGGACTTCCCGCACCCGGACTCCCCGACCAGACCGACAACCTCACCGCGGGCGACGCTCAGGCTCACTCCGTCCACGGCGTGCACGGTGCCACGGCCACGGCTGCGGAAGGTGACCTCCAGGTCGGTGACCTCGAGGGCAGCTTGCGCCTGCGCGCTCATGCTGTACCCCTTTCGCATGACCACTGCGGTGCCTCACTCCGGCACACCTCGTCCCTCGCCGTACCTCCGCGGGAGCTCCTCGCGCTCATGCACGTACCTCCGTCAGATCGGGGCGGACCACACAGGCGAGCTCATGGCCGGGCGGACCGGCTGCACTCAAGGTGGGGACCGCCGTCGTGCACTCCTCGATCGCGTGCGTACACCGCGGTGCGAACGGGCAGCCGGGCGGCGCCGTGGCCGGGGTGACCGGGCTGCCCGGGATCGACTGCAACGGCTGGCGAGCCCCTTGGCCCCAGCTCTCATCGGCGTGCGGGCGCGCGCGCAACAGCGCAGCGGTGTACGGGTGGCGCGGCCGAGTCACCAGCTCCGGCGTGGCGGCGGTCTCCATCACGCGGCCGGCGTAGAAGACGTACGAGCGGGCAGTGAGGGAGGCGAGCACCCCGAGATCGTGGGTGACGAACAGCACCGACAAGCCCGTCTCGGTGCGCAGCTCATCGAGCAGCCGCAGGATGCCGGCCTGCACGGTCACGTCCAAGGCAGTGGTGGGCTCATCGGCGATGAGCAGGCGCGGGTGGCAGGCCAGGGCGCTGGCGATCGCGACCCGTTGCCGCATCCCGCCGGAGAACTGGTGCGGGTAGGCCCGCAGGGCGCGGTCCGGGTCGGGGATGCGCACCCGGTCCAGCAGCTCGACGGCGCGACGGCGGGCCGCGGACTTGTCCATGCCCAGGTGCACGCGCATGTGCTCGGTGAGCTGGCGGCCCACGCTCAGCATCGGGTGCAGGGAGGCGGTCGCGTCCTGGAAAACCATCGCGATCTCGGTGCCGCGTACCCGGTTCCACTCCGCGCCACGCAGGCCGAGCAGATCCACCGTGGAGGTGCCGCCCGGCCCGGGCACCCCGTGCAACCGGGCTGCGCCGCTGGTGCGCGCCCCGGGAGGAAGCAGACCGAGCAGTGCGGACGCCGTCATCGATTTCCCGGACCCGCTCTCGCCGGCGACCCCGACCACCTCCCCCTCGTCCACGCGCAGGGTGGCGTCGTGGATGACGGGCATGTCGCCGGGCAGGTGGACGCCGAGGTTCTCGACCTCGAGCAGCGCGGTCATGACAGTCCCTTCGCGTAGCGGGGGTCCAGTCGGTCGCGCAGTGCGTCACCGATCACGTTAAAGGCGAGCACCACGGTGAGGATCGCCAGGCCGGGGAACACACTCACCCACCAGATGGACAGGTCCTTGGACCCCGCCGCGATCATCGCGCCCCACTCCGGCGCCGGCGGGCGCGGGCCGAGGCCAAGGAAGGACAGGGCCGCCAGCATCAGCACGGCGTTGCCCAGCTCCAGGGTGGCCAGCACGACGGCGGGGCCCACGCTGTTCGGCAGGACGTCCTTGCGTAGCGCTCGCCAAGGCCCGACCCCGAGCAGCCGGGAGGCGGCCAGGAAGTCCGAAGAGCGGATGCTCAGCACGGCCGAGCGGATCACCCGGGCGTAGACCGGCCAGGAGACGATCACCAGCGCGATCACCGCGTTCTGCGTGCTCGGGCCGAAGGCGGCCGCCACGGCCATCGCGAGAATGATCTGCGGGAAGGCGAAGACCAGGTCGGTGACCCGCATGATCGCTTCGTCGAAGCCACGACCCAGGTAGCCGGCCAGCAGCCCGAGCAACCCGCCGATGGCGAGTGCGCAGGCCACGATGATCACGGCGAGCGGGAGGGAAAGCCGGGCGCCGTGCACCACCCGGGCGAAGACGTCCCGGCCGAGCTCGTCGGTACCGAACCAGTGCGCACCCGAGGGCGGCATGTACAGGTCGCCGGACTGGGCGATCGGGTCCTGCCCGGCGATCACCGGGGCGAGCAGCGCGGCCAGCACCCAGGCAGCCAGCAGCACCATTGCCAGCACCACAGACGGCTGGCGCCAGGTGGAGTGGACCTGGGAGAGGCGGAGCCGGCGCACCCAGCGGCGCCGGCCGAGCGCGCGGTCCACCCGGTCATCGGTGTGGGCCACAACGTCGTCGGTACGGGGTTCGATGCTCATGACAGCCGGATCCTCGGGTCGATCAGTCCGTACAGGAGGTCGACGATCAGGTTCACCACCGTGTACACCACGGCCACGAAGAGGCTGACGCCGAGGATGGCGGGCATGTCGAGGGCCGCGGCAGCGCGGTAGGCGTACTGCCCGACCCCGGGCCAGGAGAAGATCTGCTCCACCAGCACCGTGCCGGAGAGCAGCGCCGCGAACGCGAGCCCGCTCACCGTGATCACCGGCACCAGCCCGGCACGCAGCACGTGCGAGAGCAGCACCGTCCGGCCCGGAAGCCCCTTGGCTCGGGCGGCGCGGATGTAGTCCTGGTCGAGCACCTCGAGCATCGCCGAGCGGACGAAGCGCACGAGCGTGGCCACGGTCAGCACGGTCAGCACGAGTACCGGCAGCACGGCGTGCTGGACGGCGTCCCACGCCATGGCCGGTTCACCCGCCAGCAGGGCGTCCAGGCTCATCACCCCGGTGACCTGCTCCGGCGGCACCCAGTAGGTGCTCAGTCGGCCACCCGAGGGCGAGACGCCGAGGACGAAGAAGAAGACGTACAGCACCACCAGGGAGAGCCAGAACGGTGGGGTGGAGAGTCCCAGCAGGGTGCCCGCGCGCACCACCTGGTCACCGGCGCGGCCGTGCCGGACGGCCGCGTACAGGCCGACCGCCACGCCGATGAGCAGGGAGAGCAGCATCGCCGGGACGGCGATCTCCAGGGTGGCCGGCACGTAGGTCATCAGGTCGCCGAGGACCGGCCGGCCGGTCTGCTGGGAGACGCCGAGGTCCCCCGAGAGCACGTTCTGCAGATACAGCAAGTACTGCATGTGCAAGGGCTCATCCAGCCCCCAGCGCTCACGGTAGGCGGCCACGATCTCGGGGTCCTGCAGGGCCGCCTCGGAGAGCGTGGCGGTCATCGAGTCCCCCGGCACCAGCTGCACCAGCAGGAAGGTGACGGCGGTGACGCCGAGCAGCAGCACCGCGGTGATCACGAGCCGGCGGAGCAGGTACGCCCCGAGGGCGTACCCGCCGACTCGGAGCCGCCGGGCCGCGGAGCGGGAGACAGTGGACGTAGTGGCTGTGCTCATCGGGTCACTGCGGCGCTACCGCCCGCAGATCCACCTGCCACCCGGCCGGGGAGTACTCGGCGTTCGCGATCGTCTCGGTGGCCGCCACCACGCCGGAGTTGTAGGCGAGCGTCACGTACGGGCTCTCCTCGTTCAGCAGGTGCTGCCAGTCCTGGATCGCACTGATCTGGCTCTCCGAGTCGGGTGCACTCTGCACCGCCTCACCGGCGGCGATGATCTCCTCGCTGGCCCGGTCCTCGGTCCAACCGGTGCGCTCGGCGCTGGCCTGGCCCGGTGCGAAGTTGTTCACCAGGGAGGCTGCCACCGGGTAGTTCAGCGACTGCGGGCTGAACCGGAACGGCACCTCACCGGCGGTCTGCGCCTCCAGGAAGGAGGCGATCGGCTGCGGGTCGAGCACGATTTCGATCCCGGCCTGCTCAGCGTCGAACTGGATCTTCGTGGCGATCGTGCCCAGGTCCACCCCGCGATAGGTGATCGCCGGGTACATCAGCTCCACGGTCGGGTCCGTGATGCCGGAGGCCTCCAGGTGGTCGGCGGCCGCGTCGAGGTCCTGCTGCTGGGCCTCGACCTCCGGCAGCGCCCCGGGGAAGGCGGTCGGCACCATCCCGGCGGCCGGGAGGGCGTCCTCGCCGAACAGCGCCGCGAGACCGTCGTAGTCGATCGAGGCACGCAGTGCGCGGACGAAGTCGGGGTTGGAGGTGATCTCCGAGACCGCCGGGTCCTGGTGCAGGGTGAGGAAGTAGAAGGTGTCCTGGCTGGCGGAGACCTGCACGCTCTCCGGGAGGTCCTCGAGCAGGCGACCGGAGAGGTCGAGGGCGATCTGGTCGCCCTCGGCGCGCTGCATGGTGAGTTTCTGCGTCTCCGCCTCCACGTTGGAGATCACGATGCGCTGGTATCCGGGGGTCTCGCCCCAGTACTCCGGGTTCGCCGTCAGGACGATCTCGGACGCCGGGTCGAAGGAGTCCAGCATGTACGGGCCCGAACCGAGGGAGGCGCCGTTCAGGAAGTCGGTGGCGGCGTCCACGCTGGCGGCGTCCTCGGCGGCGGTGCCACCCTCGGCCTCGGTGGCCTCGGCGTTCAGGATGCCGGCCGCAGGCATGGCGAGGATCGTGGGCACGCTCGGGTTGGACTGCTCGCTGGTCACCACGACCACGCCCTCGGACGGCGAGCTGGCCGCGAGGCCCTCGACGGTGACCGCGGGGCTGCCCTGCAGGTTGTGCAGCCGGTTGATGCTGAACACGACGTCCTCTGCCGTGACCGGGGACCCGTCGGAGAAGACGGCGCCATCGGTGAGCGTGAAGGTGAACTCGGTGGCGTCGTCGTTGACCTCCCACGACTCGGCGAGGAGCGGCACCGGGGTGGTCACGTCGGAGCCCTCGAACGTGACGAGCGTGTCGTACATGGCGTGCACGGCCAGGGCACCGGTCGCCTCGTACACCTGACCGGGGTCCAGGCTGTTCACCACGAAGGACGTGCTCACGGTGAGAGTCCCGCCCTGGGTGGCACCGCCGTCGTCGGAATCACCACCGCCGGCTCCGCCGCCGCTTCCGCTCCCACCGGCCGTGCATGCCGTCAGTGTCAGGGCGGCGGCAACGGCTACGGCCGCTCCGACGCGTCCAGGTCGCGCTCCCATGATGTCTCCATTCAGTCGACCGTGCCGGCCTCGTCGCTGGGTCAGCGTGGTCGATACTCCGGTGGCTCCGATTGCCGGTATGAGACCATGCAATCGCGGCCAGTGTATAGCCTTGGTGAAAATGTTCATCGAAATGAAACACGGGAGGGCTTGTGATCGGTGATCGTCTGCGAGTGCTGCGCCGTGCGCGGTCGCTGACCCTGCGTTCGCTGGCCGAGCGCACCGGGCTGTCCGTGGCGCTGCTCAGTCAGATCGAGAACGGCAAGACGGATCCGAGCGTCGAGACCCTGCGCAAGCTGGCGAAGGTGTTCGAGTCCGACCTCGCGGACCTCTTCCGTGAACCGGACGCGCCGCCGGTGCACGTCTCGCGGGCCGGGGAGCGGTTCCGGATGCAGGCGCCGGCCGGGCAGATCACCTACGAGCGCCTCACTCCCGGGCGCGGCGACCTGGAGGTGCTGCGCGCCGACCTGGCACCTGGGGACCGGAGCGCCGCCGAACCGTGGGGGCACGTCTCCACCGAATGCGTCTACGTGCTGGCCGGGCAGATCACCGCCACGGTGGACGGGCAGAACTACGTGGTGTCCACCGGCGAGTCGATCACCTTCGACTCGCGGCTGCCGCACCTGTTCGCCAACAACACCGACGCCGGCGCGCAGATCATCCTCGCGGTCACCCCGCCCACCCCCTGAGGTCATCAGCGCACCCCACCTGATGCAGGAGCGTCCGGGTCGGTATGCCCATCCCCCACCCCGTCGAGCGCACCATCCCCCACCCCGCCGAACGCAACGTTGTGCGGCTCCTGAGCGGGTGGACGCCGCACAACGTTGCGTTCGCCGTCGGGGTTGGTGGCGAGGTGGTCGGTGGCGTCGGGGTTGGTAGCGAGCAAATCCGTGGCGAGCGCGGCGAGATCGCGCACCAGGACCGGCTTGATCGGCAGGTGTGCCGCGGCATACCCGGCCTGATCCGGGCGGCGCCCTCGCGCCGCGCAGAGCGCACGGCTCACGCTGGCCTCGCAGTAGCGCCCCTGGCAGGGGCCCATGCCTGCCCGGCACTCGAGCTTCACGGCACTGACGGTGGTCATTTGCGGATTCCGATCCAGCGTGCTCCGCAGGTCCCCGGCACTGACCCGTTCACAGCGGCACACCACCGTCTCCTCGGTGGCGAGGGAATCCAGGAGCGCCGACGGCACCTGGAACAGGTCCTGGACCACGCGGGCGAACCGGGCCGCAGCACGCACGCCCCGCCGGGCGTCGCGCCACCGCGTGGCGGCCACGGGGCGACCCAGGTCGGCCACGATCGACAGCGCGGCGAGCACACCCTCGGCACGTGAGGCCTCGGCCCCGGCCACACCGGTCGGTTCGCCGGCCACATAGACCCCAGGTGCGGTGGTGCGGCCGGTGCCGTCGTGGTCCACCACCCAGCCACCGGCCTTGGCGTTGTGGTGCAGACGGCACCGCGCCTGCCGGGCCAGCTCGGTGGAGGGCTGGAAGCCGTACCCGAGCACGAGCGTGGCGGCCTCGACGGTTCGTGGACGCCCGCTCGGCCTGCCGTGGGGATCCAGCCGGTCGATCTGCACGGCCTCCACCCGGTCTGCGCCAGAGGCGCTCACCACGGTGCTGTGCGTGCTGATCCGCACCCCCGCACGAACCAGCCGGGCGAGTGCGGTCCCGAGCTCGGCGAGCATCGCCACATGACCGGGCACGGCCGGGAGCGCCGCCCAGGCCTCACGCGGTCCGGGCAGGCCGCGGGTGAGCACCAGCTCGGAGATCTCGGCGCCGGAGCGGAGCAGTTGGTCGGCCGCCACTAGCAGCAACGGGTGGGCGCCGGAGAGCACGATCGGGCCGGGCGGCACCATCTTCTGGCTCTTCACCATGGCCTGCGCGGCACCGGCCATCACCACCCCGGGCAAGGTCCAGCCGGGCATCGGGACAGGCATGTCGTAGGCGCCGGTCGCCACCAGCAGCGCGGCGGTCTCGTGCGAGCGCACTCCGTCCGGTCCCCGGAGCACCACGCTGAGCCGGTCCGGCCCGGTGCGCGGTCCGGCCGGTCCGGCGACCAACCCGTGCCCGCCCTCGTCGGCTCGCTCGTGCAGCACGCCGAGCGCCGTGGTGGAGCCGGCGAACCTGATACCCGGCCGCTCCGGCACGGTCACCAGGTCCCTGCCCCAGCCGTAGCCGGCCGTGTAGGTGGCCTCCGCTCCGGGGAAGCTGGCTGGGGGTTGCCGGAAGATCTGCCCGCCGGGACGGGGCTGCTCGTCCACCAGCAGCACCGGCACGTCGTGGGCATCCAGCACCTCGGCCGCAGCGAGCCCAGCCGGTCCGGCCCCGACGATCGTCACCGCCGTCACGGCTGCCCCACCTCTCGGTCCACGATCATCCCGTCGCGCACCGGCGTGAGGCAGGCGCGGGTGAGCGGCGCGCCGTCCACGGTGAGCACGCACTCGAAGCAGGTGCCCATGTGGCACAGGGGGGCGCGTGGGTCACCGGCAGAGGTTCGACGGAACTCGTCCACACCGGCGGCGAGCAGGGCGGCCGCCACTGTCTCCCCCTGGTGTGCCTGAACCTGCGCGCCGTCCACGGTGACCTGCACGGGCGCCCCACGCCGCACATCCAGGCGCCGAAAACTGCTCACGCTGCCTCCTTGCCGAACCGGGCGGGGTCGTACGGGCTCAGGTCGTGGCCGGGCGGGCGGTGCTGCACCAGGTCGGCGATCACTTGCGCGAAGCTCGGTCCCAACGTGAAAGCGGAGCCGCCGGTCGCCACGAACACCCCGGCGTTCCCCGGGACCGCACCCACCAGTGGCAGCTGGTCCGGGGTCACGGTGGTGGTGCCCACCCAGGTGCGCAGCGCGGGAACGGAGGCCACCCAGGGCACGGCCCGCACCGCGGCAGCGAGGTTGCCGGCCACCGAGGAGGCGATCAGCTCCGGGCGCCGGCGGAAGTCGGGGCGTCCGGCGGCGTCGGTGAGCAGCCGGGCCGGCCACCCGCCCCCGATCAGCACGTTGCCCGCACTGGCCTGCTTGAGGGAGAGCCGCCGCCCGGCATGCTGCACCAGGTGCCCGATCGTGGGCTTTTGCGCGGTCGTGGCGGTCATCGTCAGCGCCATCGGGATGGTCGGAAGGCTGGCATCGATCAGTGCGCCCAGCTCGCCGGTCCACACCCCCGCAGCGAGCACGACGGCGTCCGTCACCACCCGCTCGTCAGCACCTTCGCCGTCGGGCGTTTCCAGCTCCACCAGCCACGAGGTGCCAGACCTGCGTAGGGCAACCACCTCGGTCCGGGTGCGCACCTGCGCACCGGCGCCCATGGCGCCCCGCGCGAAGGCGGGGGCGGCGATCCGGGTGTCAGCCTTGCCCTCGATCGGGCAGTACGCGGCGGCCACCACCTCGCCGGAAAGGTACGGGGCGATCCGGCGGGCCTCGTCCCCGTCGAGCAGCTGCACGTCCAGGCCCCAGGACTGTTCGAGCTGGGTCTTCGCCTCCAGCACGCGCGCCTGCTCGGCGTCCTCGGCGAGCATCAGCCCGCCGTGCTGGGCAACGCCGAGCTCCTCACCGAGCTCGTCGGTCAGACCGGCCCACAGCTCGGCGGCGGCCAGGTGCAACGGCATCGCCTCGGCCGCCGTGCGGGCGGCCTCGATCCCCTGCTCGACCATCCGATACTCGAGCTGGAAGTGCAGGCTCCCGGCGTTCTGCCCGGAGGCGTGCGCATTGAGTTCGTCGCGCTCGGCGAGCAGCACCGAGGCGCCGTCTCGGGCGAGCATCCAGGCCACGGTGCAGCCGAGCAGACCGCCGCCGATGACCACCGCGTCGTAGTGCGCCGACATCGGTCAGTCGGCCAGCGGCACGGTCTCGATACCGAGGTCGTGCAAGGTCCCGGCGATGATGGCCACTTCGTCGTCGGTGAGCTCGAGGAGGGGCCGGCGCACGTATCCCGCGGGCACGCCCTGCAGTCGCAGGGCGGTCTTCATAATGGCCTGCTGGTTGCCGAACCTGGCACCGTAGTCGGGCTGAAACCACCGGTGCATCACCACGCGATCACGGGCGCCAAGAGCGACGGCTCGCTCCCGGTCGCCGGCGTCGATGGCACGCCAGTAGTCGGAGTGGTCGGCGCCGAGCGGGGCGCCCGAGCCCATCAGTCCGTCGCCGTGGCCGAGCAGGGCCAGGTCGGCGCCGAGCTCGCTGGTGGGCAGTCCGAAGTAGCGCACCGAGTCCTCGAGGGCGTACATCCCGGCCAGGAACTGGGAGAAGTTCCCGGTGGAGTTCTTGATCGCCACCACGTTCTCGATCGCGGCCAGCTCGGTGAGCGTGTCGGTGTCCAGGTCCACGATGCAGCCGCGGGGCCAGTTGTAGACGCACAGCGGGATGTCAGTGGCGTCGGAGACGTCCTGGTAGAAGCGCGTCACCTCGGCCCGGCTCGGCACGATGTAGGGCGGCGGGGTGAGCAGGATGCCGTCCAGCCCGGCGCGCTCGGCCGCGTGGGCGTGCTCGATCGCTTCGGCGGCGGTGAAGGCGTTGCAGGCGCCGATCACCCACATCGACCCGTCGGCGGCGCGGGCCCCCTCGGTGAACAGGTCGGCACGCTCGGCGGCGGACATGCTGAACCACTCGCCGCTGGTGCCGGCGAGGATGATGCCGTGCAGTCGCTGCTCGCGCATCCAGGCGATCTGGCCGGCGAGGGAGTCCAGGTCGAGTGCGCCGTCGCGGCTGAAGGGGGTGGTGATGGCGGGGATGTACCCGGTCCAGTCGATGCTGTGGCGGTCCATGGTGTTCCTTTACGGGGACGGCGGGGCGACGGAGACGAGGAACTCGACCACACCGTCGGTGACGTTCTGGTAGCGGTGTGCGTGGCGGGAGTCGAAGGTGACCGACTCCCCCGCGGTGACCTCGTGAGCGGTCTCGGCCACATGCACGGTGAGCGTGCCGGTCAGCACCACGACGCACTCGATCGAAGGGTGCGACCACGGCTCGTCGCTGGAGACCTCGCCCGGAGCGAGCACCCCGCGCAGCACCTCGAGCTGGCCGTTGCTGGGGGCGAGACGCTCGTACTGGATGTACCCGCGCGGGGAGGTGATTCGGGAGCGCTCCCCGGGTCGGGAGACGCGCACCGTCAAGGACTCGGAGGAGTCGAAGAGCTCTCCGACGGACTGCCCGAGCACCGAGGCGAGCAGCCGGAGCGACTTCAGGCTGGGTTCGGCCTTGCCCCGCTCGATCTGACTGAGCAGAGTGGCCGAGAGGCCGGTCCGTTCGGCCAGGGCGCGCAGGCTGAGCCCCTGCTCGGCGCGCAGGTCGCGAAGTCGTCCCCCGATCATGCACGCCAGCATACAGTCTCACTGCACTTGTGCAGTGTGATTGCACAAGAGGGAGGGGCGGTGTACCGTCCGGGGCGACATGCGCGCGACGGTGCGCGGCGGAGCCTGAGGTGGAGACGAATGACTGACCAGAAGCAGACGGACGACACACTGACCTTCCGCGGCGGCTGGACGATGGCGTTCCTGCCGGTAGCCATCTTCGGTGCGTTCTGCGTGCTCTACTTCGTGGTGCTGGACGCCTTCGACATGACCGCGCTCGCCACGGGCGGGTTCATCGCCTTGCTGATCGGCGCCCTGCTGGCCCGGCGCTACACCAAGTTCTGGGACGCCGTCATGGCGGGGATCGGCAGCCCGACGTCGGTCTCGATCATCGTGGTGCTCTTCATGGTCGGCATGCTCGGCCAGCTCATCAAGGACTCGGACGTCTCCGGCGGGTTCGTCTGGATCGCCGACCAGGCCGGGATGAGCGGGGCGGTGCTGACCCTGTTCTCGTTCGCGGCGTGCTGCCTGATCGCGATGGCCACGGGCTCCTCGATCGGCACCATGTTCACCGCGTTCCCCATCTTCTACCCGGCCGGAGTGCTGCTCGGCGCCGATCCGACCATGCTCGCGGGCGCCATCGTCTCCGGGGCGATCTTCGGCGACAACCTCGCGCCGATCTCGGACACCACGATCATCTCCGCCTCCACGCAGCGGTTCCGTCGCAAGGAGGGCGCCGCGGACATCGGCGGCGTGGTAACCAGCCGGGCGCGGTACGCCCTGGTCGCAGCCGGACTGAGCGCCGTCGGCTTCGCGATCTTCGGGGGCGCCGGTGGCGCGGCGGCCGTGGACGAGGCGCAACTCGCCGAGAGCGCGAACCCGCTCGGGCTGATCATGCTGGCCCCGATGGCCGTGATGCTGTTCGTCGCGTTCCGTACTCGCAACATCTTCCTCGCCGTGACGGCCGGGCTGGCGCTGGGCACCGTGACGGCGCTCCTCGCGGGCCTGCTGGAGCCGTCCGGTGTGATCGGGGTGGAGGACGGGCATGCGACCGGGTTCCTGGTCGGCGGGGTGTCCGCGCTGCTGCCGACGGTGTGTCTGGTGACCGCGGTGTTCGGGATCATGGGCGTGCTGCGTGCGGCCGGCGTGCTGGACCGGATCGTGGACGGGCTCGCACGGGGCCGCCTAGCCGGAACCCCGCGGGGCGCGGAGGCGGCGATTGGGCTCGGAGTCAGCGCCACCACCGTGCTCTTCGGTGGCGTGAACTCGGCCTCGATGCTCACCTTCGGGCCGGTGGCGGACGAGATCGGTGCGCGGCAGGGGCTGCACCCATACCGGCGGACGAACGTGATGGACTGCTTCGCGATGGGCCTGTCCTGCGTGATCCCGGTCTTCAGTGCCTTCCTGTTCATCGGTGCGCTGCTGACCGGCGGGCACGAGGGCGCCCCCGAGCTCTCCACCGTGCAGATCTTCGGCGCCGCCTGGTACCCGCTCGCGCTGACTGTGGTGCTGATCGTGGCCGTGGTCACCGGTTGGGGGCGCCGCTTCGAAGGGCCCGACGGCGTGGCGGTGCGTGAGCGTGTCGAGGCACCAGTGCCTGCCTGACGACGAGCCGTCAGCTCGCCGGATCGTCCCCGAACTGCCTGAGCACTTGCGGGCAGCGGCAGGCGACCGCCAACTTGGCCGCCCATTCGAGCGCCGCCTCACGGGAGGGCAGCTCGAGCACGGTGTAGCCGCCGTTCGGCGCCGTGTGCCCTGGGTACGTTCCCTCGGTGACGCTGCCGTCACCGGCGACGAGAACCGGGGGGATGCCCTCGTCGATCCCACCACCGAAGACGTAGACGCCGGCCGCCTTGGCCTCTTCGATGACGGCATGAGAGTCGTCGACCACGGCCTGGAAGTCGCCCTCCGGGATCACCATGGCCTCACTGGGGAACGAGATCAGGTACTTCGACATGCATGGGCTCCTCTGTTCGGGCGCCACTGGTCGGCCCCTCTTTGGGCCTCCACGGACATGGCTCTCGGCACTGCTCGTGGCGCTTGGTTGAGTATGGCTCCGGTGCCTGAGGGGTGGTCAAGGCACGAGGGGTAGTCGAGGCACGAGGAGCGCTCGGGCGGTCAAGAGGACCATGCACGCGAGAATGATCGACCAGCAGGTCCCCGTCGGAGGGAGGTCGCCGAGCATTCGCCCTGCCGGCTCACCGACTCCATCGCCAGCGCGTGCTGGTGTTCGACTCGGGGGCCGCCGCTGAGACTCGACGTGGGCCGAGAGGTTGCGCCCAAGGCCGGTAGCTGGAGATCGGTGTTCGACCAGACGTCACGAACGCCGAACCACGAACCACGAACCACGCACCACGCACCACGCACCACGAACATCCGATGCAGGTTGCCCACAGGACGGCACCCGATACGTGCTCTCGAAGGCCCCTGTCCACAAGTGCATACCCGATGCACCTTCATCCACAGGCAGAGTCGGACTTTTCGTTGCAATACCAACGATTACCCTTGACCGGGGCGAACAACAGTTCTAGACTGTGAGGCAGGAAACAGGGCCGGATTCGGGGGACCGTGAGGAGGCGGGGATGAGCACCACCACCCACCTGGGCACCACCCCGGCCGAGGCTGTCCGGGACCTGCTGAGCGAACACCTGACCGAGACCGATGCGCCCGGGAAGTTGGCCGTGATCACCGCCCTGCTCGATGACGTGCTCGAGACGGACCTGCACGACCTGCCCTCCGCGGTGCTGCCCGACATGGTCGGTGAGTTGGAGCAGGCGCGACGCCGGTTGGACGCGTTGACCACCGCCACCGTCAGTGCGGTCGAAGCCGATGGGACGTGGGCTGTGTCGGGGGCACGCACGATGGCGTCCTGGTGGGCCAACGCCACTGGGACTCATGGTGGGAAGGCACGTGGCCAGGTGCACCTGTCCCGCACCCTGCGTGACCACCTGCCCGCCACCACCATGGCTCTTCGTGCCGGGGTGATCAGTGGCGACCATGCGGCTGCGTTGGCTAGGCACGCGACCACCACACCCATCCTGCGGGAACGGTTGAGTCACCCCGACGTGGGTGAGGACTTCCTCGTGGCTCAGGCGCGGGTGTTGGATGCGGACTCCTTCACGAAACTGGTGAAAACCTGGGCGGTGCGGGCTGACCCGGAGGCGGCGGAGCGGAACTGGCGTGAGGACTCCGCCAAAGAGCACCTCTTCGTCTCGGCCACCACCGCAGGACGCCGCGTGGACGGGTGGCTCGATGACACCAACGGTCACATCGTGGAGCAAGCCTTCGCCGCCGTCACCGGGGTGCCGGCTGCTGATGATGAACGCACCCCGTCCCAGCGCAACGCCCACGCCCTGGTCACCCTCGCCCAGCACGTCCTCGACAGTGGCCAATTCCAACCCACAGCCCGGGTCCGCCCCCACCTGCTCGTCCACGTCCCCGCCGACACCCTGCACCGCCTGACCACCACACCCACCCCCATCAGTGATCACCGGCGCCCCCGCTGCACCTGCACAAACAGGAGCCCACTCGGGACCACCCCCGCACTGCCCGGACTCGGTACGCCATCCGGCCCGGCCGAAGGCCCGGGGCATGCGCCCGGATGCCCGGGCGACCCGTCCGCACCCGTGATCAGCTCAACCATCGACCACGAACACCTGGTCGGCGCAGAACCCGCGACCCTGGCTGATGGCACCCCGATCAGCCCCACCGAACTCGCCCACCTGACCTGTGATGCCGAGTTCACCCGCATCATCCTCAACCCCGACAGCCAACCCCTGGATGTCGGCCGGGCACAACGGCTACACACCGCCGCCCAGACCAAAGCGATCTGGGCCCGCGACCAGCACTGCCAGCACCCCGGCTGCACCGCACCACCCGGGTTGGGCGAGATCCACCACAGCATCTGGTGGTCCCGCGGCGGCCACACCAACACCCACCAAGGCATCCTGCTCTGTTGGTTCCACCATCGCCTGGTCCACCAGCGCGATATCACCATCACCCGACACCACGACCACTGGCACTTCACCACACCCAGCGGCCACCCCATCAACTACCACCACCCACCACCCTGCGAACAACCAGCCTTCCCACCCGAGGAACCAGCACCACCGGGACCACCAGTCATCCCACGGGAATAAGCCACCCCACAGGACTAGCCGGGCTGAGTACGAGCACGCCGGGTGAACGCCAGCTACCCGACCATCGAGGCCGACCGGACGTGCGCCACTGCACATCCGCACGCCAGCACGCCAGCACGCCAGCACGCCAGCAGGATTGGCGTACCCGCACGCCCCATAGGACTGGCATACCCGCACACGGGGAGTGCGCCGCCGCCGAGCAAACTCTGCGAAGCGGCATTGGCCGACGTACTCGCACGTGGGGGTGCGCACACGCCATCCCCACACAGCCGAGGTGCGTGCGCCGTGACGAGATGTACGCGGGACGAGGCAGACGCGCTCCGGTTGCCGAGCGCTGCCACCTCGAGCACCGAGCACCGAGCACCGAGCACCGAGCACCGAGCACCGAGCACCGAGCACCGAGCACCGAGCACCGAGTGCGAGGATGAAGGATGCGCTTCGGATTCCACACGGGTTATTGGTCGGCCGGTCCCCCGGCAGGTGCCGCTGGGGCGGTGCGAGCCGCCGATGAGCTCGGCCTGGACTCGGTCTGGACAGCCGAGTCGTACGGGTCGGACGCCTTCACCCCGCTCGCCTGGTGGGGGTCGCAGACCAACCGGGTTCGCCTGGGCACCGGCATCGCGCAGCTGGCCGCCCGCACCCCCACGGCCACCGCGATGGCCGCCCTCACCCTGGACCACCTCTCGGGCGGACGATTCATCCTCGGACTCGGCGCGTCCGGGCCGCAAGTGGTGGAAGGCTGGTACGGCCAACCCTACCCGCGCCCCCTGGAGCGCACCCGCGAGTACGTGGACATCGTGCGGCAGGTGCTCGCCCGCGAAGCGCCCGTCACCTTCTCGGGTCGGCACTTCACGCTTCCCCACGACGGCGGCACGCGCCTCGGCAAGGCACTGCGCTCCACCGTGCATCCCGTGCGCTCCGACCTGCCGATCCACCTCGCCGCCCAGGGACCGAAGAACACCGCCCTCGCGGCCGAGATCGCCGACGGCTGGCTGCCCGCCTTCGTCTCCCCCGCGCTCGACGCCGAGTACCGGGAGAACCTCGAGACCGGGTTCGCGCGCCGGGATGCCGCCCGGTCGCCCCGCGGCGAGTTCGAGGTCAGCGCCGCGGTACCGGCCGTGATTGGCGATGATCTGGAGACCGCCGCTGACCAGGTTCGGCCCCACCTAGCCCTGTACATCGGCGGGATGGGCTCGGAGAGCACCAACTTCCACCGCGAGGCGATCGCCCGGGCCGGCTATCGCGACGTCTGCGACGAGGTGACCGCGAAGTACCTGGCCGGCGACAAAGCAGGTGCGGCGGCAGCCATCCCCACGGACCTGGTGACGGACGTGGCGCTGGTGGGGACGCCGTCGGACATCACCACGCAGCTCGCCCGCTGGGAGGCGAGCTGCGTGACCACGCTGATCCTGCAGACAGACCCGCGGATGCTCCCCTCCCTCGTGCAGGCACTCCACTGATCGCTCCCGGCGCGAGGGACGGCGACAGAACGCGGACGTCTGTTCCCGTACGGGAACATTCTTGTAAACTGAGTGCATGGATGCGGCCGCGATCACTTCATCGGAGGGCCTTGGGGCTGCGGTGCGGTCTGCGCGCCGAGCTCGCGGGTGGACCCAAGCGCGCCTCGCCGAAGAGGCGCAGGTCGGACGCCGGTTCGTGGTCGACGTCGAGTCGGGACACCCGCGCGCCGAGATCGGAAAGCTAGTCGGTCTCCTGAGGGCCCTGGACATCACTTTGCATGCAATCGAAAGCCCTGCAAGCAACGAACACGCCGCACACCAGTCCATAGCTTCTGCACTCTCACGAGTGACCTATCTGGAGCGCCGCGAAGACCGGGTTGCGCTCGAGCTACATCGCGAGGTGCTTCGCTCCATGCAGCGAGATCTCGCTGCCGTGATCGCGCGAGCCCTGAGCAACATCGGGCAGATGCGTTCCCAGGTCCGAGGAGACCAATCTCAGGAATGGCTCGATGAATGGGAGTCCGTGCTTCGCGGACCAGTTTCGAGCCTGGTGGACACGATGATGAGGGCCGACGAGCACGGGATCGACATGCGTCAGGTCGGCCCCTTCCTCGGTGTGCTCACACAGGCGCAGCGTCGTGCTGCAATCAGAAGGGCGAGCCGTGGCAACCCGAGCGCAGCTTGAGCACGCAATCCGTGCTGCGACCGAGATCATCCAGCAGAGTTCGGTCCTGGTGATCGGGTCCCAGTCAATATTGGGCACGTGGGGCGAAGACGAACTTCCGCCGGATGCCACCATCTCGATCGAGTTCGACGTGTGCCCATTGGATGATGACGACGCCGACTCGCTGGCAACTCGGTTGGACGGCGTCGCCGGGGAGTGGTCACCATTCCATGAGTTGCACGGCTTCTACGTCCAGGGCGTCGGTCGGCAGACCGCCATCTTGCCAACCGGGTGGAGTGACCGTTTGGTACGAGTAGACAACGCCAATACCAATGGCCGCACCGGGCTATGCCTGGAACCACACGATCTCTGCGTCGCGAAGTTGCTGGCAGGCCGGACCAAAGACCATCGCTTCGTCGGCGCCCTCGTTTCCGCCGGCCTCGTCGAGCGCCACGTGATCGCGGAACGACTGCAGGACGCACCTCGGGCGGAGGCACGAGCCCGGGATCTGGCGTTGGATTTCCTCGGCAGCACCACACCACCGCCGCGCTCACGCTGACCCAAGGTGGGCTCCCCACGAACCTGGTGACGGACGCGGCGCTGGTCGGGGGCGCCGTCGGACATCACCCCACCCTCGTACGCGAGTGCGGCCAATCTCGGCCAAATCTCGAAGAATGAGAGGAATAGGCCGCACTCGCGGGTGGGGTGGGGTCGGTGGGGTGGGGTGGGTTAGCGGGGCAGGAGGGCGGCGACGGTCTCGTCGAAGCGGCGCAGCACGTCCGCCTTCTGCTGCTCCGGCAGCCACGAGGCCTCGAAGCTCGCCTTGGCCATCTGAACCAGACGCTCGTCGGAGACGCCCACGTCCCGGGCAAGGATCTCGTACTCGTTCAACACGGTGGTGGGGAACATGCCTGGGTCGTCTGAGCACGGGTAGACGTTCATCCCGGCCTCCACCATCGCGGCGATGGAGGCCTTCCGCCACGGCCGCCAGGACCGGCGTGAGGTGGTCGAAGCGACCGAGAACGGCACCTGCTCGGCCACCATGCGCGCCACCACGGCGTCGTCCTCGAGCACGAAGTACCCGTGGTCGAGCCGGTCGCACCCCAGCACGTCCAGGCAGGTCACCGCGTTCACGGCAGCCGGGACGTGCTCGGAGGTGTGCGCCGTGCGCTTCAGACCCGCCTCGCCGGCCAGCCGGTAGGCGTCGGCGAACCGCTCCGGCGGCCCGGCGGTCTCCAAGTTGTCCAGCCCGATCCCGGCCACGTACTCGTGCGGATGATCGACGACGGTGCGCACCCAGGCGAGCGCCTCCTCGCCGGTGCCGCTGCGGTCGATCGCCGCCAGCAGCCGCCCGGTCATCCCGAAATCCCGCTCGGCCATCCGGATGCCCTCGGCGTGCGCCTCCACCCACCCGGCATAGCCGAGGTGGCGCAGGTGCTCGGGGATCATGTCGAAGGACACCTCGAGGTGCCACGTACCGGCCCGGTGCGCCGCCTCGAAGGCCTCGTAGGTGATGCGGGTGAGGTCGTCGGCGTCGCGGAGCAGATCACGCACCCAGCCCGAGGCCTGGAACAGCGAGTAGGAGCGCTCCGGCTCGTTCTCGCTCGGCCCCTGCGGCATCGGGATCCGGGTGTTCCGGTACAGCTCCGGGTCCGGTGGGTGGGAGTTGATCGAGGCGAAGATCTGCTCCGGCCCCTCCGGCAACGCCAGCCCCTCCCGCCGGGCGAGCTCGCCGAAGGTGCTCGCCCGGACGGTACCGAGCAGGTGGCAGTGCAGATCCGCCTTGGGGAGCCTGGCCAGGTCGAGGACCCGAGCCTGATCAGGCGCGGTGGTGAGCTGGTCGGTCATCAGCCGCCCACGACCTCGCGCGCGAACCGCTCCACCCACTCGCCGCGCTGGTCCACGGTCTCGGCCGGGTCCAGGGTGGCGTAGCCGGCGGCAGTCGGGTCCTGCGCGATGTCACCGACGACGGCGGTGAGCTCCTCGGGGACCTCCACCTCCAGGTTCACGGGCAGGTCACCGACGAGCTCGGCGGAGGACTGCTGCGCCTCCACGGAGAGCAGGTAGTCGATGAACGCGAACGCGCCCTCGGCATTCGGGGCACCGGTCGGAACCACCGCGCGGTTGGTCGCCATGTAGCGCCCCTCGGCCGGCGGCACCCAGCCGATCGGCTCACCGGAGGCGATCAAGTTGGTGGCAAAGCCGTTCAGGGCCACCCCGCCCACGATCTCACCCTGGGTGAGCAGGTTCGTGAACTCGGTGGTCGAGCTGTAGAACTGCAGCACGTTCGGCGCCCAGCCGGCCATCGTCTCGAAGGCGGTGTCGACGTCGTACGGTCCGGATCCGTAGGCGTCCCCCACTCCCGAGACGGTCAGCTGACCGGCCGTCACGGCGATGTCCGGCAGGGCGACCTCTCCGGCGTAGGCGGAGTCGGCGTAGAGCTCCCAGTCCGCGGCCTGCTCGGCGGTGAGCTCGTCGGTGTTGTAGAGCATCCCGTTCAGCTGGTAGCTGTACGCGGGCCCGGAGTAGGCCTCATCCACAGCGAAGTCGGCGATGTCGGCCAGCGTGGGCACGTTCTCCTCGGTGACCGGCTGGAACAGGCCCTCCTGCTCGGCGATCGCCACGTAGGAGTCGGACATGAGCATCACGTCGATGCCAGTGTCCTCACCCTCGAGCTGCAACCGGGAGAGCCGGTCGGCGTTGGAACCGGTGTCCAACTCCACCTCGATACCGGTCTCGGCGGTGAACGGGTCCACCACCGCCTCGGTGAACTCCTCCACCCCGAACGGGAAGGTGCTCACCACGATGGTGTCGGCGGACTCGCCACCGGAACCTCCGTCGTCGGAGGAAGACGAACAGCCGGCGACGGCCAGGGAGGTGGCGGCCACAGCGGCCAGGGCGCTCAGCGACCTACGGGAGGAGAACATGGGGGTCCTTTCGAGGGGGATTGTCAGGCGGGGAGGGTCACGAGGTGAGCGGGTCCGGCAGCGACCGTGACCTCGTCGCCGATCCGCAGATCGGGTGCGGTGGTGGCACGCAGGTCGGCCACCAGACGCACTGGCTCGGAGGTGCCGGGGGCGTCAGCGGAGAGGGTGACCAGCACGTCCACTCCGCGGTAGGCCAGGTCGGTGACGCGGCCGGGAAGGGAGAGGCCGTCGGAGGTCTCGGCCGAGCCGAGGCTCACCTGCAGGTGCTCGGGCCGCACCGTCAGCTGCGCGTCGGCAGTGGGGACGAAGTTCTCGTACCCGAGGAACTCGGCCACGAACCGGTTCGCCGGGGCCGGGAAGACCTCCTGCGGGGAGCCCTGCTGCTGGATCCGGCCGTCCTTCATCACGATCATCTGGTCGCTCATCTCGAGCGCCTCGTCCTGGTCGTGCGTCACCAGCACCACGCTCAGCCCGGTCTCGGACTGGATGCGGCGGATCTCCGCGCGCATCTGCAGACGCAGCCGCGCATCGAGGTTGGAGAGCGGTTCGTCCAGGAGCAGCAGGTTCGGTTGGATCGCGACGGCGCGGGCGATCGCCACCCGCTGCTGCTGGCCGCCGGAGAGCTGCTTGGGGCGGCTGCCGGCCAGGTGCGCCAGGCCCACCATCTCCAACGCCTCGGTGATCCGCTTCGTACGCTCGGGCCCGGGGACGCGGCGCAGCTTCAGCCCGTAGCCCACGTTGTCCGCCACGCTCATGTGCGGGAACAGCGCGTAGGACTGGAACACCATGCCCAGGTTGCGCTTCTCCGGCGGGGCCGTGGTGAAGTCCTCCCCGCGGATGAGGATCTGGCCGCCGGTGGGGCGCAGGTACCCGGCGAGCATCCGCAGGCTGGTGGTCTTCCCACAGCCACTCGGCCCGAGCAGCGTAGTGAGCTTGCCCTCGGGGATCGTCAGGTCGATCGCGTCCACCGCGGTGAAGTCGCCGAACACCTGGGAGACAGCGCGAAACTCGGCAGCACTCATCGGTTGATCCCTCCGAAAATCTTGGCGAACCCGACCGTGCGCTCGGCCACCACGGCCACCAGCACGGTGCCGGCCAGGATGAGCACCGAGGTCGAGGCCACGATCGGGTCGTAGTTCTGCTGCACGTAGTCGAGCATCGTGACCGGCAAGGTCCGGAACTCACGGCTCTGCAGCAGCAAGGACAAGGGCACGTTGTTGAACGAGGTGACGAACGCGAGCAACGCGGCCGAGAACAGCCCCGGGCGCAGCAACGGCAGGGTGATGGTGACAAAGGTCCGCAGCGGGGAGGCACCCAGCCCACGCGCGGCATCCTCCACGGCCGGGTCGATCAGCGCCAGGGAGGCACCGGTGACCCGCACGGCGTAGGGGAACATCAGCACGGTGTGCCCGATCGCGAGCGTGGTGAGGTTGTTCATCCCCAGCCCGATCATGAACTGCTGATAGAGCGCCAGGCCCACCACCAGCTCCGGCACGATCAGCGGGGAGAGGAACATCCCCTCCAGCAACCCCTTGCCCGGGATCTTTCCGCGGTGGATGGCCAGCGCCACCGGCACACCCAACGCCAGCGAAGCGACCGCGGCGAACACGGCCAGCTGAAGGCTGGAGAAGAGCGCCGACATGAACGGCTCATAGGTGACGGCGGCCTCGAACCAGCGCAGGGAGAGCCCGTCGGGTGGGAAGCGCACGGTGGAGCCGGCCGTGAAGGCGGTGATCACCACGAAGGTCAGCGGCGCGATCATCACGATGTACCCGAGCACGGCCAGGGAAGCGGCTACGGGGTGGCGTGTGTTCATGAGGTCCTCGCCCGTCGTCCGATCAGGCTGGAGAGCGCGGCCACCCCGAACACCAGGACGGTCATGATCATCGCCGTCGCGCTCGCCGCCGCCCAGTCGATGGTGGAGCTGGAGTACTGGAACAGCTGGGTGGAGAGCATCCGCTGGCGGGAGCCGCCGAGCAGGTACGGGGTGGTGTAGGCGGTGATCGACCCGGCGAACACGAGCGTGGCGGCCACCACCACCCCGGGCCAGGAGAGCGGCACCACGATGGTCCAGAAGGTGCGCGCCCGGCCGGCACCGAGACCTCGGGCCGCCTCGTCCAGGCTGGCATCCACCTGGGCGAGCGCCGAGTAGCTGGACACCACCGCCAGCGGCAGGAACAGCTGGACCAGCCCGAGCACGATCGCCAGCGGCGTGTAGAGCAACTGGGGTGCCTCGTCCACGATCCCGAGCGCCACGAGCGTCTGCCCGACGGCGCCCTGAGACCCGAGCACCACCAGCCACCCGAAGGTGCGCACCACGTTCGACAGCAGCAGCGGGAAGATCGCCACGGCGAGCAGCACACCGGCCCAGCGAGACTGCGAGCGCGCCAGCAGGTATGCGATCGGGAACCCGAGCACCACGCAAGTGACGGTCACGATCAGACCGAGCCCGAGGGTGCGCCCGATGATGGTCAGGTCGTAGGGATCGACCAGCATCTGCCCCAGCCGGGCCAGCACCTCACCGGTGGTGGTGTCCGGCGGTGCCAGCAGCATGATCACCGCCGGCACCAGGAACCCGGCGAGCAGCAGCACCAGACCGGGAAGCAGCAGCACCGTCAGGCCGCGTCCGCGCATTCCTGCCTCATCTGCTCTCGGGGGTCATGGTCGCGAGGATCGGAGGCAGCCGACCGCGGCCTATGTCAGACCACAACCGTTCCCACAACCGGTTCCATTCGCTAGGGTATGGAACCAGACGACCTCGGGGTACGTCTAGTCCCGGCCCGCGAACAGGCCGGATTCTCAACGGAAAGTGACAGGAGGGGGTTGCCGGTGCCGACACTGCTCGACGTCGCCGCGCGGGCAGGCGTGTCCAAGTCGACCGCGTCCCGTGCGTTGGGCCACCCGCAGCTGGTCGCACCAGCCACGGTGGACCGGGTGCTCGCGGCGGCAATGGAGCTGGGGTTCGTGCCCAACCGCGCGGCCCGGGAGCTCGCCCGTGGTCGCACAGGGGTGATCGCCCTCGTGGTGCCCACACTCACCAACACCTTCTTCACCCCGATCATCGGCGGCGCCCAGGTCCGGGCGTCCGAGGACGACCTGCAGGTGACGGTCGCCGTCAACGAGCTCGCCACCCCCGAGGACCTGCTCCGCTACCAGCGCCTCGCCCAGCAGGTGGACGGCGTGGTGGTGGTGGCCCCGCGGTGCACCGACGAGACGTTGCGCTCCGCCGCAGCGGTCCGGCCCACGGTGCTGGTGGACCGCGAGCTGGAGGGGACCGACTCGGTGGTGGCCGACACCGCGACCGCGTTCGTGGAGCTGCTGCGCGCGCTGGCCGAGGCCGGGCACCGCCAGGTCGCCTTCCTCGGCGGACCGGACCGGTCCTGGCAGAGCGGCCAGCGCACCCACGCGCTCCGCTCCCTGGCCGCCGAGCATCAGGTGGACCTCGCGGTACTGGGCCCCTATCCGCCCACCTTCGCCGCCGGCTCCGCCAGCGTGGACGACCTGCTGGCGACCGGCGCCTCAGTGGCCCTCCCCTACGCCACCGACCTCGGCCTGGGCGCCCTGTTCACGCTGCACCAGCGCGGCCGCGCCTCCTGGTCGACCACCCCCCAACCGAACGAGGAGGGTGTCGCCGTGGTGGGCCGCCCGGAAGCCCCGATGGTGGACGTCGACGGCGCCGGCCTGGGCGGGCGGGCGATGGAGCACCTCCTCACCCTGCTGGCCCCGACCCCACGCGGGGCGCACCCGGAACCGCGGACCGAACGCCTCCCGGTGCCGGTCACCTGGCCCTGACCCCACCCACGGACCTGGCCCTCACCCCACCGCGAGTGCGGCCGATCACGACCATTTGCTGAGATATACCCGCAGTTGTGGGCACTCGCGGGCCTTCGAGTGCTGAACCTGGGAGAATCCGGGCCATGTCCGCCACCGAGCCGAACACCTCCCTCACCCGCACCGAACGGCTCGACCGACTGCCCTACACCCGCGCGCACACGAAACTGCTCGGCGGCTCCGGCATCGGCTGGGCGCTGGACGCGATGGACGTCGGCCTGATCTCCTTCATCCTCGCCGCGCTCGCCACCGAGTGGAACCTCAGTGGCGAAGAGCGCGGCTGGATCGCCTCGGTCGGTTTCGTCGGGATGGCAGTCGGCGCGAGCCTCGGCGGCCTGCTCGCCGACCGGATCGGCCGCCGTCAGGTGTTCGCCCTCACCTTGCTCGTGTACGGGCTGGCCACGGGCGCCTCGGCCGCCGCAGGCGGGGTGGCGGCGCTGATCGCGCTGCGGTTCCTGGTGGGCCTCGGCCTGGGCGCTGAGCTGCCGGTGGCCTCCACCCTGGTGAGCGAGTTCGCGCCGAAGAAGATCCGTGGCCGGGTGGTGGTGATCCTCGAGGCATTCTGGGCCGTCGGGTGGATCCTGGCGGCGCTGATCGGCTACTTCGTAGTGCCACTGGAGAACGGCTGGCGCTGGGCGTTCCTGATCGGGATGGCACCGGCGGCCTACGCACTGTACGTGCGCTGGCGGCTGCCCGAGTCGGTGCGCTTCCTGGAGCGCACCGGCCGGCACGCCGAAGCCGAGTCGGCCGTGCGCAGTTACGAAGCCTCGGCTGGCATCCCCGCCCCGGTGCCGGAGCGGGTCTACCACCCCGAGCAGGCACCCGACGGCGGCCCCTCCGACGCCGCGTCCGTCACCTCGGGCGAGGGCTCTCCCACCCCGCCGAAGGCCCGCTGGCGCGACCTGTGGACGGCGAGGCTCCGCCGTCGGACCCTGGCGCTATGGGTGGTGTGGTTCTTCGTGAACTTCGCCTACTACGGGGCATTCATCTGGATCCCCTCGCTGCTGGTGGACCGCGGCTTCGACCTGGTCCGCTCCTTCGGCTACACCCTGATCATCACCCTCGCCCAGCTGCCCGGGTACGCGGCAGCGGCGTTCCTGATCGAGAAGTGGGGGCGGCGCGCCACCCTGGCCACCTTCCTGGCCGGGTCGGCGGTCGCGGCGCTGCTGTTCGGCCAGGCGGAGTCGGTGGGTACGATCCTCGCGACCGGGATGGCGCTCTCGGCGTTCAACCTCGGCGCGTGGGGCGCCCTGTACGCCGTGACGCCCGAGCTCTACCCGACGGCGTTGCGCGGCACAGGCGCCGGCAGTGCGGCGGCGTTCGGCCGGATCGCCTCCATCCTCGCCCCGCTCGCGGTGCCGTTCTTCGTCGCCTTCAGCGGGCAGCCGTTCGCGTTCGCGATGCTCGGGGCGGCCTTCGTGCTGGCCTGTGCGGCGGCGCTGCTGCTGCCGGACCGCACCGGTGAGGCGCTCGAGGAGGAGTAGCTCCCGGGAGCCTGGGGTGCACCTGCCCTACACCCGGTCCGGCACGTGGTGCCCGAGCTGGGCCAGCACCAGCTCGCAGAACATCGAGTCCGCCCAGGAGAACCACTCACGGGTGAACCGATCAGGCTGGTCCACGTGGTAGGACTCGCTCATCCGGCCGCGCTGACCTTGCGTCGCGACGAGCAGCTCCAGGCACTGCCTCGCCTCGTCAGAGTCCTGCGCCGTCAGACCACGCACGGCGGTGGCGATCGGCCACACATAGCGCGGCGGTGTGTGCGGGCTGCCCACCCCGTCCCCGGTGGTCCCGACGGCGTAGGTCGGGTTGGTCTCGCTGAGCACCAGGGCACGGGTGGACAGGTAGGTGGGGTCGGCCGGGTCGATGCCGCCGGTGAGCGGCAGCGAGAGCAGGCTGGGCATGTTGGCGTCATCGGTGAGCAGGTGATGCCCGAGTCCGTCCACCTCGTAGGCCCACACGGTGCCGTGCTTGGTGGGAACGCGGGCGTGCTCGGCCACGGCGGCCTCGATCTCGTCGGCGAGGACGCGGGCGTCGGCGGCCAGGGCGGCGCGGGTCTCGTCGATATCGCCGAGGGTGGCGTCGTTGAGAGCCGCATCGGTGAGCTCGCCGAGCGCGCGGAGTGAGGCGACCGCGAACAGGTTGCCAGGGACGTTGTAGTGGTAGGTGCAGGCGTCGTCACTGGGGCGGAAGGCGCTCCAGGTCATCCCGGTCACGGCCACCGGGCTGCCCTGACCACCAGTGAGCGAGTCCAGCGGGCCGGCATCGGCCTCGGTCCGTTCGAAGATGTAGTTCGAGCGGGCCGCGTGATCCTGCTCGGTGCGGATCGTCTCGATCGCCGCGCGTCCCGCGCGGGCGAAGGCGCCGTCGAGGTGATCGGTGCGTCCGGTGGCCAACCAGAGCTGGTGGGCGAGCTGGATCGGGAACGCGAGCGAGTCCACCTCGTACTTGCGCTCCCAGGTCCACGGGGTCATTGCAGTCCGGTCACTCTGATGGCCGGCACCGGTGGGGCCATCGTTGAAGGCGTTCGCGTACGGGTCCCGCGTGATCTGTGCGCACTGGCGCCGGACGATCGCGGCGATCAGATCGGCGAGGCCGTCGTCGAGGTGGGCCAGGGCCACGTACGGGCGCATCTGGGCAGCGGAATCGCGCAGCCACATGGCGGGGATGTCACCGGTGAGCACGAACGCCGTCCCATCAGGGCCCGGTACCACCGCGTCGGAGAGGGTGCGGCGCATCGCATGTCCGAACATCGTTGCAGTTGTCTCCCCGAATGCTGCGTGGGCGTCGGCGATCAGCCTCTCGAGCAGTGCCGAGTCAACGGCGCCTCTCACCTGTCTCGTCATTCGTGTGCCGCTCCCTGTTTCCGTGTGTGATCCGCGAGAGGGATCGATCAGAGGTCATCGTCTCAAGAAGGTGCAGGCAGGACTCCCCTGGCATGGGCGCACGTCGTCGGTCGGCCCCACCTGACCAGCGCGACCTGACATACGCGCACCTTCGGCATTTAAGGCAATAGGTGGCAACTTCCCGCGCACGCAGCACCCCTGGCGACTATCGTCAAGGAGTGCCACACGGCATGCCACTTTCGACGACGAAAGGACACGGCAATGGAACTCAGCCGTCGACACCTTCTGGCCATGGGAGCCCTTGGCGCTACGGGCGCCGCCGCTCTCGCCGGCTGCCGCCGCGGAGGCGGCGGTGGCGGGACATCCGGCGAATCCGGAGGGACCGGAACACTGCAGTTCACCTGGTGGGGCAACGAGGTGCGCAACGCGAACACCGCCGATGCGCTCGATGCCTACATGGAGGAGAACCCAGACATCACCATCGAGCCGCAACCCGGTGAGTGGGCCAGCTACTGGGACCGCCTCGCCACCCAGACCGCCGGGAACAACGCCCCGGACATCATCCAGATGGATATGCGATACATCAGTGAGTACGGGCAACGGGGTGCCCTGCTCGATCTCGCCGAGCACGGGGTGGATACGTCCAACTTCATCGAAGGCACCGCAGATTCCGGAATGATCGAGGGCGCGCTCTACGGCATGAACGCCGGGATCAACACTCCGATGGTGTTCGCCAATCCGGAGGTCTTCGAGGCCGCCGGGGTGGACCTGCCGGACGACATGACCTGGACCTGGGAGGACTGGCTGGAGATCGCCACCGCCATCTCCGACAGCGGCGCGGCCACCGGCACTCAGGCGATCATCGCCAGCGACGCGCTCTTCGAGGCGTGGCTGCGCCAGCAGGGCAAGAGCCTCTTCGCTGAAGGCGGCGAGATCGGATTCGAGGTCGATGACCTGCGCGGGTGGTTCGATCTCGGGATGCGGTTTGCCGATGCCGGTGCCACGCCCAGCCCCTCGGCGATCAACGAGGACTTCACCAAGCCGTTGGACCAGGCGGACTTCGTGGTGGGTAACACGGCGATCGCGCAGTACTGGTCGAACCAGCTGCAGGCCCTCGAGACGTCGGCGGGAACTGAGTTCCGACTCCTGCGCTTCCCGAGCATCGAGGGCGATGCCCTGCAGCGCGCCGCGTGGTACAAGGCGTCCATGCTGTGGTCGATCTCGGCCGAGACCGAGGACCCGGAGGCCGCCGTGGCCGTGATCAACTGGTGGATGAACAGCACCACAGCCGCCGAGATCGAGCTGGCCGAGCGAGGCATCCCACCGAACGGCGAGATCTCCGCCGCGATCCGGGAGCAGCTGTCGGAGCCCCAGCAGCGGGTTTCCCAGTTCATCGAGGACATCGAGCCCGAGCTGGCACAGACCCCGGTCGCGCCAGCGCCCGGAGGTCAGACGGACGTGTTCCTGCAGCGTCACGCCACGCAGCTGCTGTTCGGTGACGCAACCGTCGACGAGGCAGCCCAGGGCTTCTACGACGAGCTCAGCGCTGCTATCAGCTGATGTCCGCGATATCCGAACTGTCCCATCTGAAGCAGAAGGGGCCGGTGACCCCGGAGCAGCGGGCTGCGCGGCGTAAGGAGCAGTCTCATGACAACAAGGCGGCGTATCTGTTCTTGTTGCCGTGGCTGGTGGGGTTGTTCCTGTTCACGTTGGGTCCGATCCTGGCGTCGCTGTATTTGTCGATGACCGATTACAGCCTGATCCAGGCGCCGAACTTCCTCGGGTTGGACAATTACGAGCGGATGCTCACTGATGGGCGGTTGCATCAGTCGCTGAAGGTCACCCTGATCTATGTGGGTGTGGGTGTGCCGATGCAGCTCGCGCTCGCATTGGCGGTGGCGGTACTGCTGAACAAGGGCATGCGCGGGTTGGCGTTCTACCGGTCGGTGTTCTATCTGCCCTCGATGTTGGGTGGGTCGGTCGCGATCGCGTTGTTGTGGCGTCAGATCTTCGGCACGACCGGTCTGGTGAACCAGGTGCTGCAGTTCTTCGGCATCGATGCCACGACGGGGTATGTCTCGGACCCGGATTATGCGTTGTGGACGTTGATCTTGTTGAACGTGTGGACCTTCGGTTCACCGATGGTGATCTTCCTGGCGGGGCTGCGCCAGATCCCGTCGATGTACTACGAGGCGGCGGCGTTGGATGGTGCGGGCCGGCTCTCGCAGTTCGCCCGGGTCACGATGCCGTTGCTGTCACCGATCATCTTCTTCAACCTGGTGCTGCAGATCATCAACGCGTTCCAGTCCTTCACCCAGGCATTCGTGGTCTCCAACGGCACCGGGGGACCGTCGGACTCGACGTTGTTCTACACGCTGTACCTGTACGAGCAGGGCTTCGCCCGGTTCGACATGGGCTACGCCTCGGCGATGGCCTGGCTACTGCTGCTGATCATCGCCACGTTCACGGCGGTGAACTTCCTCCTCGCGAAGTACTGGGTGTTCTACGATGACTGAGACGATCGCCGGCGAGATCGCCGCCCCCCGCACCGCGAAAGACCACGCACGCAGCATGCTCAAGCACGCGGTGCTGATCGCGGTCAGCCTGCTGATGATCTACCCGCTGCTGTGGATGATCGTCTCCTCGTTGCGACCCACCGAGGTCATCTTCCGCACACCGGGCCTGTGGCTGAACGAACTGTACGTGGAGAACTACTCCGAGGGATGGTTCGCCCTGTCCCAGGCCTTCGACTGGTACCTGGTCAACTCCGCGATCGTGGTCACCGGGGCGATCATCGGGAACCTGATCTCCTGCTCACTGGCCGCCTACGCCTTCGCCCGGCTCAGGTTCCGGCTGCGCGGGCTGTGGTTCGCGATCATGCTGATGTCGATCATGCTGCCCATCCACGTCATCGTGGTCCCGCAATACATCATGTTCAACGCCTTCGACATGGTGAACACGTTCCTACCGCTAGTGCTGCCGAAGTTCGTGGCCACCGACGCGTTCTTCGTGTTTCTCATGGTCCAGTTCATCCGCGGGGTCCCCCGTGAGCTGGACGAGGCCGCCACGATCGACGGCGCAGGTCACCTACGCATCTTCGGACAAGTACTGATCCCGCTGATGATCCCGGCGCTGGCCACCACAGCGATCTTCACCTTCATCTGGAACTGGTCAGACTTCTTCACCCCGCTGATCTACCTGACCAGCCCCGACATGTACACCGTGCCGGTGGCACTGCGTTCGTTCCTGGACGCCACCTCCGGCTCCAACTGGGGTGCCATGTTCGCGATGTCCATCGTCTCCCTCGTACCGATGTTCCTCGCGTTCCTGTTCGGGCAGAAGTTCCTCGTCAAAGGCATCGCCACCACCGGCGGGAAGTAGACCCCCGCACGCACAGCGCGAGGGTGGCCCCAGTGTCGCGATCCTTGTGGTCGACCACACTGGAGCCACCCTCGCGTCGCACTGTGGCCGCGGAGTGACCTCAGGATCCGGTGATAACCACGCGGTTGCCGTCGGGGTCGGTCAGCGGCAGGATGCGTGCTCCGCCGCCGGGTTGCGGACCGTCGTGGTGGATGCCGGCCTGAAGGGCATGGTCGGCGGCAGCGTCGAGATCAGTCTCGTGCAGCACCATGGTCGAGTTCCCGGAGCGGTCGGGTTCGGACCACACCTGCACCCCGAACGTCTCGCCGAGGTGCCACTCGATCAGGCCGGGCATGGGGCGAGCATCGGGCTCGCGACCGAACAGTCGGGTGTACCAGTCTTCGGCGCGCCCGAGGTCGGTGACGGTGCATTGGGCATACACGCTGCGGATCATGATGCCGCCCTCCTGAGGTGGTTGTTATATGCAAGCACCTGCAGCGAATCACAGGTGGTGGTAGATTGCAACCAGTTCTGCTCGACTAAGGAGGAACGATGACGACCCCGCGGTCGGGCTGCCCCACCAATGCCGCCGTCGAAGCGCTCGGCGATCGCTGGAGCCTGGTGGTGCTGCACGACATCATGTTCGGCGACAGGCGGCACTTTCGGACCTCGCAGCGCGAGTCCGACGAAGGCATCGCCTCGAACATCCTCGCCCGTCGCCTGCGTGACCTCGTCGCCGCAGGACTGCTCACGCGGGAGGGTCCCGGTGCCGGACGCCGCGCCGCCGCCTACAGCCTCACCGAAGCGGCCATCCAGCTGGTACCCGTCCTCGCCGAGCTCGGGTGGTGGGGATTGCGCCATTGCCCGACGAGCGAACCCCTACGCGTGCGCGCACAGGTACTTGACGACGGCGGTCCTCAGCTCTGGGAGGAGTTGATGAACTCGCTCCGCGAACGCCACCTGGGCATGCCGCCACCGGAGACCGGGGGCCATCTGTGAGCGAACAAATCGACGCTGCCTACGTCGAGGCGGTCTAGGGAGCGCCCCGAGACCAGGTCTCGACCAGAGCGTGCGGGCCATCCACCATGCAGTCCGCCTCACGAACCGCCAACAGCGGTACCACGCGGCTCAAAGAGTGAACTGTCCGCCGTGCACGCTACCCTCGCATCATGTCCACGACGAAGCGGAACGTTCTGGGCGCGGTGTTCGCCGTCGCTGGCGTCATCGCAGCGGTGGTGCTGATCGTCGGCCTTCTCGATTCGGATACTCGCACCGTCAACGTAGGTGCGATGACGGGCGGCGACGACGGTTCAGGACAACAGTGGACCGAGCCGGACGCGATCGTTCGCTGCGGTTCGGTGCTGTCCGGACCTGCTACCGATCCCAGCGATCGGCAGGCGCGCGACGACGCGGAGCCGTCGAACGAGACGGTCGATGGTTTGCCGGTCATCGCCGAAGACGATGCGTCGCGGCTGGACGATCCGTCGCTCAGCCGAGTCGGTGACTGGGTCGCTGCCACCTGCGACCGCGCCAGACAGCAGCGGCTGGGGACAAGCGTCCTCTGGGGTGCGGGAGCCACACTCGGGTTTTCCCTGGCTGCTTCCGCCTGGATGCGGCGCCCAGAACGTAGCTAGTGTCGCGCGGCACTGGAGCTGCGGTGGTCGGCTGAGTTGGCCGCCGGAGGACCGTCCCACTGCCCGTCGAACGGCTCTGGAGCTGACACAGCCCGCGTCCCCGATCAGCCGACGTACGGCGCGTCCTGGTACTGCTCCTGCAGGCGGGCCAGCTCACGCTCCAGCTCGGCCCGCGTCTCCGCATGGGCGGGATCGTCGGCGATATTGGTGAGCTCGTTCGGGTCGGCGACGAGATCGTACATCTCCCAGGCCGGCGGGAAGGTCTTGTCGGATGACCCGTCTGTACCGAGTCCGTCGGCGTAGAAGTAGACCAGCTTGTGCGTCTTGGTCCGGACGCCGTAGTGGGCCCAGACGTGGTGGTTCGGATCGTCGTGCTCCCAGTAGCGGTAGTACATCGACTCCGGCCAGTCCTCGGGCGTCTCCCCCTCGAGGAGGGGCAGGAAACTGCGGCCCTGACCGGTCGGCAGCTCGTCACCTGGGTCGATGCCGCACGCCTCGAGGAAGGTGGCCGCGAAGTCGATATTGGTCACGATCTCGTCCGTCACCGTGCCCGGGGCGATCCGGTCCGGCCACGCGATCATGAGCGGCATCTGCAAGGACTCCTCGTAGATGAAGCGCTTGTCGTACCAGCCGTGGTCGCCGAGGAAGAAGCCCTGGTCGGAGGTGTAGACGACGATGGTGTTGTCCGCGAGACCACGCTCGTCGAGGTGGTCCAGCACGCGACCGACGTTGTCGTCCACCGACTGCACGGTCTGCAGGTACTCGCGCAGGTAGCGCTGATAGAACCACCGCGTGCGCGCCTCGCGGTTCTCCTCGCCGGCGAGTTCCGGGGGCATCTCCTCGCGGATGTCACGGTCGGGAAGATCGTCGCTGATCCGCATGTTCGCGACCGAGGCCGCATCGCTCCGGGTCGCGTAGTCGTCGAAGAGGGTGTCCGGCTCGGCGATGCTGCCGACCGGGTACAGGTCCCGATGCTTGGGGTGCGGCACCCACGGCCGGTGCGGCGCCTTGTGGTGGATCATCAGGCAGAAGGGGTCCGAACCGGACTGCTCGTCCAGCCAGTCCAGGCTCAGGTCAGTGACGATATCGGTGGCGTACCCCGGAACTGTTGTTTCGCCGTCGGGGCTGATCATGACGGGATCGTTGTACTGGCCCTGGCCAGGGAACACCTGCCAGGCATCGAAGTCCTCGGAGCGCGGCAGGTGCGGCTCGGTCTCACCCAGGTGCCATTTCCCGAACAACGCCGTCCGGTAGCCCGATTCGCGCAGCACCTGCGGGAAGTTCGGGACGCGGTAGTCGATGTGGGAGTAGATGCTGGTAACGCCGTTCACGTGCCCGTAGGTACCGGACAGGATCGAGGCGCGCGACGGCGAACAGATCGAGTTCGTGCAGAAGCAGGAGTCGAGCCTGGCTCCCCTGGCTGCTAACCGATCCATGTGCGGGGTGTGGTTGACCTTGCTCCCGTAGCAGCTGATCGCATGGGCTGCGTGATCATCGGTGAGGATCAGCACGATATTGGGGCGAGACTCACGAGACACAGACATACCGTCCAGCGTACTAGATCTCTGGAATCTAGTACTCTAGATAACTCACCGCAACGTCCGGCTCTGGAGGGCAACAATGACGGCGGACACCCGACCTGCCCACGCGACGATCGCCCAGAAGCTCCGGGACGAGCTCACCCACTACGCACCGGGCGACCAGTTTCCGGGGGATCGCGAGCTCGCCGCGCGATTTCAGGTGAGCCCCATGACGGCGCGGCAAGCTGTGGCTGCGCTGGTGACCGAAGGCCGGGTGTACCGGGTGCGCGGCAGTGGCACCTACGTGGCCGAGCAGCCCGTCCACCGGCGGATGAGCCGGTTGCTCTCGTTCACCGAGCACATGAGACGGCAGGGGCGTATCCCCTCGGCCGCCGTGGTGAGCATGTCCGAACGGGACGGGAGCCGGGAGGAGAACGCGGACCTCGAGCAACCGGGTGAGGGTTCGGTCATCGCGCTCAGCCGTGTCCTCAACGGTGACGGCGTCCCCTTCGCTGTGGAGGACGCCGTCCTGCCGCTACGGTGCGCAGCCGTTCGCGACGCCGACCTGACCCGTTCCCTGCACGCCGCACTGGGTGAGTGCGGGCACCGTCCCGTGCGCTCCCGGGGCACCATGACGGCCGAGCCTGCCACTCCTCAGCACGCCAAGCTCCTCGATGTCGCGATCGGCACAGCCCTCATGGTGCAGCGGCTGCTGCTCGTCGACGAGCAGGAACTCCCGGTGCAGCTCGTCGTCGTCCGCTACGTGGGTGAACGGATCGTCTTCGACATCGATCAGGAGCGTCCGGCGCATCTTGACCAGCCAGGGGGCCCGGTGGATGCGCCGTACACCTTCCCGTCCTTGAACTCTGATGTTGGCTGAGTGCTTGCTGGCTTGACGCCGCAACATGCCCCGGTCGTCCGTGCACCTCGGCAACGCCAGCTTCGTGAGAGGGCCCAAGCCATCGGGCTCGCCGCACGGATGCGCTGAGCCAGCGGACGTACGGCCGAGGTGCCCTAGTGTGGACAGCATGGCGTCGACGGTCCGCGAAGCGTTCGACGCATTCGCCCCACACATGCGACGGCGGCCGGATGTCGAGGCGCACGATCTGGTGGCGGCCGACGCAAGCGATCGGCTGATTCTGGAATCGGCCGGCCTCGATCATCCGGAGCCGGCCCGCGAGACCACTCCCGCCATCGGACCTCCGGAGCGACGCATTCCGGCGACGTCCACGACAACTGCGCCCGTGGCACGTGTGGTCGTGGTGGGGGATCGGTACGGTGCGCTCACGCTGCCGCTGGCTGCCGCGAACTTCCGGGTCCACGTGCATCAGGACGCCCTCACCGGAGAACGGGCGGCGCGGCTGAACGCCGTTGCCGTCGGGCTGGTGCAGGCGTCGGACGTCGCCAGCATCGTGGTGCCAGGGGTGAGCTGGCACCCACTGGACGGCGACCTGTTCGCGGGTGCGACTCTCGTGCTGATGCAGTTGCCGCGGTCGCTCGGCGCGCTCGACGAAATCGCAGGCCTGATTGCGGCCCACGCCGACCCGGCGGTTCGCGTCGTTGCGGGCGGTCGCGTGAAGCACATGGCACCCGCGATGAATGGCGTGCTGGCCAGGCACTTCGACACCGTCACGGCCGACAGAGGCGTCGGCAAGTCGCGGGTGCTGCGTGCATCGGCCCCACGAACCCGGGTGCGACCGGCCACCGAACGGCCGGGCCCGAGCGCACGCCCCGCTCACCCCGGCGCGCTGACCTGGCCACGTACAGAACGCGACGAGGCGACAGGACTGACGATCTGCGCACACGGCGCCGCGTTCGCCGGCGCGGGCGTCGACATCGGCACGCGTCTGCTGCTCAGCGTGCTCGACCAGGCGCCGGACGCGTCGCGGGTGATCGACCTGGGGTGCGGCACAGGCATCCTCGCGGTGTCCTACGCACGGGCGCACCCCGATGCACGGGTGATCGCCACCGACCAGTCCGCGGCTGCCGTCGCGTCGGCAACCGCGACGGCCATCGCGAACGGAGTCGCCGCTGGGAGTGGATCGGCTCCGCATCCAGTTCGCGGCGGGCCGCCTGGCGTCACCGTGGTCCGGGACGACGCACTCGGCACCCAGTCCGACGCGTCGGCCGATCTGATCATGCTCAATCCGCCGTTCCACTCCGGCGCTGCGGTGACTGCTCGGATCGCGCCACGCCTGTTCGCCGACGCGGCCCGCGTGCTGCGACCCGGTGGCGAGCTGTGGTGCGTGTGGAACTCGCACCTGCGCTACCGGCCGCAGCTGGAGGCGAGCGTCGGCGCTACCCGGCAGATCGTGCGGGATCCGAAGTTCACCGTCACGGCTTCCGTGCGATAGCAGACGGCGCACACCACCGGGATCTCACCGGATCAGAAGTCCCAGTCCTCGTCCTCGGTGTTGACCGCCTTGCCGATCACGTAGGAGGAACCGGACCCGGAGAAGAAGTCGTGGTTCTCGTCCGCGTTCGGGGAGAGGGAGGAGAGGATCGCCGGGTTCACCGCGGTCTGGTCACTGGGGAACATCCCCTCGTAGCCGAGGTTCATCAGCGCCTTGTTCGCGTTGTAGCGCAGGAACGCCTTCACGTCCTCGGTCAGGCCGAGCGGGTCGTAGAGGGCCTCGGTGTAGTCCTCTTCGTTGTCGTAGAGCTCGAAGAGGAGCTCGAAGGTGTAGTCCTTCAGCTCCTGACGCCGCTGCGGCGTCTCCTGCTCCAGACCCTTCTGGTACTTGTACCCGATGTAGTACCCGTGCACCGCCTCGTCCCGGATGATCAACCGGATCAGGTCCGCCGTGTTGGTCAGCTTCGCCCGGGAGGACCAGTACATCGGGGCGTAGAAGCCCGAGTAGAACAGGAAGGACTCGAGCATCGTGGAGGCGACCTTGCGCTTGAGCGGGTCGTCACCCCGGTAGTACCCGAGCACGATCTCGGCCTTGCGCTGCAGGCTCTCGTTCTCCTCCGACCAGCGGAACGCCTCGTCGATCTCGGTGGTGGAGATCAGCGTGGAGAAGATCGAGGAATAGCTCTTCGCGTGCACCGACTCCATGAACGCGATGTTCGTGTAGACGGCCTCCTCGTGCGGGGTGAGGGCATCCGGGATCAGCGAGACCGCACCCACCGTGCCCTGGATCGTGTCCAGCATCGTCAGCCCGGTGAAGACCCGCGTGGTCATCAGCTGCTCGGCCTCGGTGAGGGTGTGCCAGGACTGGATGTCGTTGGACAGCGGCACCTTCTCCGGCAACCAGAAGTTGTTCACGAGGCGGTTCCACACCTCGACGTCCTTCTCGTCCTGGATCCGGTTCCAGTTGATCGCCGACACTCTGCTCACGAGCTTGAGCTTCTCTGACACGGGTACTGCTCCTTGGTTCACGCGAAGATTGAGTCCTGCAAGAGGTGACGGGCTCACGCTCAGGTGCGCTCCGCCGTCGTGGGTCACAGTGCGCAGCTGACGCAGCCTTCCACCTCAGTCCCCTCCAGCGCGAGCTGGCGGAGCCGGATGTAGTACAGGGTCTTGATGCCCTTCTTCCAGGCGTAGATCTGTGCCTTGTTCACCTCACGCGTGGTCACCGTGTCCTTGAAGAACAGGGTCAGGCTCAGCCCCTGGTCCACGTGCTGAGTGGCGGCGGCGTAGGTGTCGATGACCTTCTCGTAGCCGATCTCGTACGCGTCCTGGAAGTACTCCAGGTTGTCGTTGTCGAGGAACGGCGCCGGGTAGTAGACCCGCCCGATCTTGCCTTCCTTGCGGATCTCGATCTTCGAGGCCACCGGGTGGATCGAAGAGGTGGAGTTGTTGATGTAGGAGATCGAGCCGGTCGGCGGCACCGCCTGCAGGTTCTGGTTGTAGATGCCGTGCGCCTGCACCGACTCCTTCAACGCCGCCCAGTCCTCCCGGGTGGGCAGCCGGACTCCGGCCTCGTCGAACAGCTGGCGCACCCGCTCGGTGGCCGGCTCCCACGTCTCATCCAGGTACTTGTCGAAGAACTCACCGCTGGCGTAGGTGGAGTTCTCGAACCCCTTGAACGCCTTGCCGCGCTCGATGGCCAGCTTGTTCGACTCCGTGAGCGCGTGGAACAGCACCGTGTAGAAGTACATGTTCGTGAAGTCCACGCCCTCGGCGGAGCCGTAGTGGATCCGCTCCCGGGCGAGGTAGCCGTGCAGGTTCATCTGCCCGAGGCCGATGGCGTGCGAGTCGTTGTTGCCCTGCTCGATCGAGGGCACCGACCAGATGTGCGTCTGGTCCGAGACCGCCGTCAGCGCGCGGATCGCCGTGCCCACGGTCTTGCCGAGGTCCGGGGAGTCCATCGAGAGCGCGATGTTCAGCGAGCCCAGGTTGCAGGAGATGTCCTTGCCCACGTGGTCGTAGGAGAGATCGTCCTTGTAGGTCGAGGCGGTGGAGACCTGCAGGATCTCCGAGCACAGGTTCGAGTGCGTGATCTTGCCCTCGATCGGGTTCGCCCGGTTCACCGTGTCCTCGAACATCACGTACGGGTAGCCGGACTCGAACTGGATCTCGGCGAGGGTCTGGAAGAACTCGCGGGCGTTGATCTTCTTCTTCTTGATCCGCCCGTCGTTGACCATCTCGCGGTAGTGCTCGCTCACGTTCACCTCGGCGAACGGCTTGCCGTACACGCGCTCCACGTCGTACGGGGAGAACAGGTACATGTCCTCGTTGTTCTTCGCCAGCTCGAACGTGATGTCCGGGATCACCACGCCCAGGGAGAGGGTCTTGATGCGGATCTTCTCGTCCGCGTTCTCCCGCTTGGTGTCCAGGAACCGCAGGATGTCCGGGTGGTGGGCGTGCAGGTAGACGGCGCCCGCCCCCTGGCGCGCACCCAGCTGGTTCGCGTAGGAGAAGGAGTCCTCCAGCAGCTTCATCACCGGGATCACCCCGGAGGACTGGTTCTCGATCTTCTTGATCGGCGCCCCGTGCTCACGGATGTTGCTCAGCAGCAGCGCCACACCACCGCCCCGCTTGGACAGCTGCAGGGCGGAGTTGATCGCCCGCGCGATCGACTCCATGTTGTCCTCGATGCGCAGCAGGAAGCACGAGACCGGCTCACCACGCTGCTTCTTCCCCGAGTTCAGGAAGGTCGGGGTGGCCGGCTGGAACCGGCCGGAAATAATCTCGTCCACCATCATCGTGGCGAACTGCTCGTCACCGTCGGCCAGCGTGAGCGCCACCATGCAGACCCGGTCCTCGAACCGCTCCAGGTACCGCTTCCCGTCGAAGGTCTTCAGCGTGTACGAGGTGTAGTACTTGAACGCACCCAGGAAGGTCTGGAAGCGGAACTTCTTCCCGTAGGCGTGGTCGAAGAGCTGCTGCACGAACTCCCGGGAGTACTTCTCGAGCACCTCAGTCTCGTAGTAGCCGTGCTCGACCAGGTAGTCCAGCTTCTCCGCGAGGTTGTGGAAGAAGACGGTGTTCTGGTTGACGTGCTGCAGGAAGTACTGGCGCGCCGCCTCCCGGTCCTTCTCGAACTGGATCTCCCCGTTCGGACCGTAGAGGTTCAACATCGCGTTGAGCGCGTGATAGTCCATGCCGGGTGCGTCGATCTCGGTCGCGTCGTCGATCACTGCCTGAGCCAAAACTGTCCCAATCCCTCGCGGACGCGCATGACGTCCTCAGTGGTTCCTAGTAGTTCGAAGTTGTAGAGGTGCGGCACCTGACACTTGCGGGCCACGATGTTGCCCGCGAGGCAGTAGCCCGAACCGAAGTTCGTGTTCCCTGCGGCCACCACCCCACGGATCAGTGAGCGGTTCTTCTCGTCGTTGAGGAACCGGATCACCTGCTTGGGTACTGCTCCTCTGCCGTTCCCACTGCCGTAGGTGGGCGTGAACAGCACGTACGGCTCGTCCACGTGCAGCGCATCCTCCCCGGGGCGCAGCGGGATCCGCCGCGCCGGAAGATCGAGCCGGTCGATGAACCGGCGCGTGTTCTCCGACGTCGAGGAGAAGTACACGATGCCCGTCACTGCTGTGACACTCCCACTGGGTGATACGTGCGGTTCGGCGATGCAGTGATGGCGGCCGAGCCGTTGCCCGGCCCCCATCGTCGGATCAGGCCAGTGCGGAGGAGGTCTGCGAGACCCCCACAGCCGCGAGCGCCTTGATCTTGTCCGGACGGAAGCCGGACCAGTGGTCCCCACCGGCGAACACCACGGGGGCCTGCTGGTAACCGAGCGCCTTCACCGACTCCAGGGCCTCGGCATCGGTGGAGATGTCCACCACCTCGTAGTCAAGACCGTGCTTCTTGAGCGCGCGGTACGTGGCGTCGCACTGCACACAAGCCGGCTTGCTGAAGACGGTGATAGTCATGATCGGCGTCCTTCCTCGTCATTTCTGTGCTCGTTCTCGGCGATGTCCCCCTGGACTTTCCGCCATGTAACTACATCCGTGTCATTCGTCGGAGCCGCTGCGTCGGCCTCGACGTCGTGCGACTAGAGAGACACTACACCTTGTGGTGGCTGATCCGTGAGACCCCTAGTGGTTGTGTTGGCGTGTCGGGTCACATGCGTGTCATCCACAGCCTGACGGCGTGTTGCTGTGGACTTCTGGGCCCCATCTGTGTACGACCTGGGGGTCACCCTGTGGGTAATCGGTGGCCGGTCCGAGTTGTCCACAGAACAGCCCCTCCCCATCCACACCCCCGACGGCGGAGCACGTGTCCGGGAGGTGACGAGTCCCCTGGTCTGTGCACACCCGGGTGGGGTTACCCACACCCGCCACACCTCGTATCGCTCTCCCCTGTCCGACTCTTCGTCCGACACAGGTTCGGCGGTCTGACTCTTCCGCCACGGCGTGTCGGACCGCCGACCGTGGTTCGCAACGGGCGTGTCACGGGCTGATCGCGAGGAGGCGACGATCCGGTGCCGTGAGTCGGAAGGGCCCGCGCCCTGCTCGCTCCCGCGGGATGCGGGCGAGGTCGCCGGTCACCAGCTGCTGGCGGCCGTCGATATCGGTGAGCACGGCGCCCTCGGCGCCGATGGCGACCAGTTCCTCGCCCACGCGCAGCAGCACCGCTGAGTCCGGGCCAGGGTGGGAGATCGCGGTGCGCCCGGCGGCCATCCCGGCCAGGATCGCCTCGGGCGCGGCCGACTCTGCCGCGACCCAGGTGGTGGGGGTACCCGGCAGGTAGCCGTGATCGGGATTGTGGTAGTCGCTGCCACCCAGGAGCACGGCGTCCTGCCGCCAGGTGGGCCACAGCCCCCAGGGTTCGGTGGAGCGCAGGTCCCGGAACCAGGTGATGTGCCACAGTTCGACGGCCTGCGGGAGTGAGGGGACCCGGTGCTGCCACGCCCACTCACCCTCGAGGGGGTGGTTGATGCTCACCAGGCCGCCACGGGCCTGCGCGTCGGCGATCCACTCGTCGGCAGGTCGGCGGAAATCGATCCATCCGACGTCGCCGAAGACGTTGGCATGCCCACGCGCGGTGGTCACCTCCTGCCCGGGCAGGAGCGTGAGGTCGAGTGCGGCGCCCAGGTCCGGGAGCAGTCCGTGGTGCGAGACCGTGTTGTGCTCGGTCACGGCCAGGAAGTCCAGTCCGGCCGTGACGGCGAGCGCGGCCAGCTCGGCCAGGGACTGCTCGCCGTCGGAGTGGGTGCTGTGGGCGTGCAGATCGCCCGCGTACCAGGTCAGGCCCGGCTCGGCAGGCAGCAGGCGGGTACTCCCCCAGGGTGCCGCCTCGCTGGGCGGCATCGGTGCGGGCTCAGGGTCGATCGGCGACTCCGCCGGACTGATCACCGTCACCGTGACCTCGATCGGGTCGGCGGGGAGCCGGTAGAGGCCGAGCTGGACGGACCACTCCCCCGGTTCCAGCTCGCCGGGCAGATATCCCGGCGTGGCGACGGTCGGGCCGATGACGAACCGGTCGCGTGCCCCGCCGGACCAGCCGCGCCAGCCTGCCGGGCCTTCGCAGCCCAGGTCGATGACGCCGGCCTCGGTGTCGTAGGCCAGGCGCACCTCGACGGTGTCGGCCCCGGGAGGCAGGTCGAAGGGAACGGTGGGATAGGGCGTCGCGATCAGGTCGGCCAGGCCGAGCCGGAGGCGATGGACGGTGCGAGGCACGCTCACCACCCTGCCACGAGGAGGCCCAGGCTGTCCGGGTCGCGATCCCGTGCGAGGGTCATCCGTCTGGCGATGACGAGCCACGTAGCCGGTAACCCCGCTATGGCTCATTTCTCTCTTGCGCTGCACGAGTAGGATTTAGTCATATCGAAAGGGTGCACTATGCGCACGACGAAGCAACTCAGCATCACACTTCCGAACACCATGGCCGACGCTCTCCGCGAACGCGTCGCCTCCGGCGCGTATGCCAGTGAGAGCGAGGTTGTCCGCGACGGTCTACGCGCCCTCTTCGCGCGTGACGAAGCCGTCGAGACGTGGCTGCGCACCGAGGTCACAGCTGCCTACGACGAGCTGCGGGCCGACCCGTCGCAGGCGATCAGTTCCGAGCAGATGCGCAGTCACCTCGCAGAACTCCACGCTCAGCGGCTGTCCGAAAGTGACACGTGACCCGCAGCATCGTCTACTCACCGCGAGCCAGACAGCAACTCACTGACCTCTACCGCTGGATTGCCGCGGCGTCAGGGTTCCCCGACCGTGCCGAAGGATACGTCTCTGCGATCGTCGACTACTGTGACGGCCTTGCGAGCTTTCCCTTCGTCGGTGTGGCCCGCGATGACCTCAGGCCGGGCATACGCACGATCGGGTTCCGCCGCCGCGTGGTCATCGCGTTCGCTGTGACCGAGGAGTCCGTCGAAATCCTCGGCGTCTATTACGGCGGCCGCGACTACGAAACCTTGCTGCGCACCGACACTGACTGACGCGAGTCACTACGCAGTCACGCTCGTGATGAGCGAGGCCCGGGCAAATGAAGGATCTCCTCGGTGGTGGCCGCCTCGCGCCCGAAGTCGTCGGCTGTCAGGACCAGAGACCGGGTCACTGCGCTGTCCCTGCCTCGGGGACCTTGATGAAGCGGGAGGCGACGGCGCCGATCACGGTCAGGGCGAACGGGTAGACGGTGAGGTAGATGCGGAATGCCTGGCCCGGATTGCTGCCCGGGTCGTCACCGGAGTTGTAGCCGAAGAACACTCCGAGCGAGGTGAGCGCGAGTCCGGTGATCACCCCGTTGAGGCGCCCGAAGAACCCGAACGCGGAGAGGAACAGGCCCTCGCGGTGCTCCCCGTGGGTGGCCGCGTCGCCGTCGAGCACCCGCGCGACGATCAGGTCGTTGGTGGCGAGCATGCCCGACCAGCCGAGACCGAGCACGGCGCCGGCGAGGATGCCGGTGACCAGGTCGGTGGCGAAGAACAGCGCGACGAATCCTGCGGCCAGCACCAGGAACGCGATCCGCCACATCCGTGGGGCGCCGAACCGGGCCACCAGGCGGGTCCACCCCAGCAGGGCGAGGGCCGTGACGGCGATCACGGCTCCCTGCAGGTAGAGGGCGTTGGCGACCGGAAGACCCAGGCTGTAGCGCACGTACAGCTGCACACCGCTGAGCACGAGGGCCATCGCGATGCCGTAGCAGGCTCCCACCAGACCGACCTGCCAGAACAGCGGGTTGCGCAGCACCGAGCCGATCGCGGGCAGGAAGCGCGGCCGCTCCCGGGTGGAGTAGCGCGGGTTCTCCCGGACCGACAGGGCCATGAAGACGATCACCACGACCGCGATCCCGCCGTAGATGATCGCGGTGGTGGTGAACCCCTCGGTGGTGGTCTCGGTGCCGAGCACCTGCGTGGTCAGCAACGGCGTCACGGCGAGAGAGATCACCAGAGCCACGAGCTGGAAGCCCTGCCGCAGCGAGTTGGCCACCGCCCGACGGCGTTCGGCCGGGAAGAGCTCGGGGAGCAGGGCGCCGTAGTTGGCGTTCAGGAGTGAGTCGAACGCCTCACACAGGATCGCGAAGACGGCGAACCACAGCACTACGCCGATGCCGTCCAGCGAGTCCGGTGCGGAGAAGAACGCCACCATGCAGGCGGCCAGCATCGGCCCGCCGACCAGGAGCCACGGCCGGCGGCGGCCGAACCGGGTGCGGGTGCGGTCGGAGAGGAAACCCAGGACGGGGTTGTCGATGGCGTCGATGATCGCGTAGACGACCATCACCGCCCCGTAGGCACGTACGTCCATCCCGAGGATGTCGACGTAGTACAGGATCATCGATCCCTTGATCAGGTTGATCGGGATCGAGGTGCCGAACATGCCGATGGCATAGCGCCACGGCGGAGTGGGGCGCACCGATGCACCGGTCGTGTGGGTCGCCGGGACCTCCGAGTGGGTCACATCTGCAGTCAAGGGCAATCCGCCGTCGTGGGCAAGGCCTTCCTGCTCGCCGAGCGCAACCTGGTGCGGCGTCTACGCGAAGAACGCCGCACAAGGTTGCGCCCGGCCGGGGTTAGGTGCGCTCGCGCAGCTCGGCGAGCATCCGGCGGTACTCGGTGGCGTCGATCTCGCCCTGGGCGAATCGCTCGGCGAGTACCCGTTCGCCGGCGCGGGCGCCGGCGGTGCGCATGTGCTTGCGCCGGCTCAGGATGACGGCGGTCGCGATCCCGCCGATGACGACGAGCCAGAACAGCGGAATGAGGAAGAAAGGGAACGGCGGGCCGTAGCCGCCGTGCCAGGGTCCGTCTGCGAAGACGTGTCCGATGAGCTCCATGAGGGGCCTCCTTGTTCGGTGGTGGGACGTCCTCCAGGCTTCTCCGCCGGCGAGCCGACGGCGTCCGCTCCGGGACGTGACTGTGGCTACGCCCTCGTGCGTAGCCGAGCGGTGGGCCACCCCGTTCGGTGGCGCCCGGACTACGACACCGGACGTAGCCGAGGATGCGACGGGGAGCGGAGGCAGGCGCCGGTGATCGGGGTGAGGATGGGCGCATGCGAGAACGGTGGCGTGCGCGCGAGATCGTGCCGGCCGCCCTGGGCGTGGGCGCGATCGGTCCGCTGACGCTGATGGCCCAGCGCTACTCCCCCGGGAGCCGCGATCTCGACGCCGGCGGCATCGCTCTGATCATCGTCGCTGCCGCCGTGCTGCTGCTGCGTCGGCGCCGGCCGGTCCTCACCCTCGCGGTCACGAGCGTCGCGGTGGCCGGCTACCTGGCGGTCGGGTATCACATCGGACCCATCCTGGCCGCGTTCTTCCTGGGCATCTACTCCGTGGGTCGGCACTGCCGACTGCGGATCGCGGCGATCGCCGCCGCGGGAGGGCTGCTGGTGCTCGCGAGCAGCGCGCTGGTGCGCGACAGTGTGACGCCCTCACTCTCCGGCCTCGGATTCCTCGGGGCGTGGACCGCCCTATGGCTGGCGATCGGCGTGGCGGTCCGCCAGCGTGGGCGCGCCGTGCAGCGGGACCGGGCGGCCGAGGTGCAGGCCCTGGTGGACACCGAACGCCTCCGCCTCTCCCGGGACGTGCACGACGTGGTCGGCCACGGGCTGGCGGCCATCAACCTGCAGGCCTCGGTGGCGCTGCGAGCCGCTGGCCGGGACGACGAGCGCGGGCGCGCACGGGTCCAGGAAGCGCTGAGCGCGATCGAGACGACGAGCTCGGCCGCGCTCGACGAGCTGCGCTCGGTGCTGGCCGGGATGCCGACGACTCCTGGCACGTCCCTGGCGCCGTCCCCTGGGCTGGACGGTCTCGCGGACCTGGTGGAGCGGATCAGTACACCGACACGGCCGGTGCGCCTGCACGTGGAGAAGGCGCCGGCCGCTCTGCCCGGCGCAGCGGACCTGGCCGCCTACCGGGTGGCGCAGGAGGCGCTCACGAATGCCGTGCGGCACGGAACCGGAGAGGTGGATGTGACCCTCGCGCAGACCGAGGGTGCCGTCCGGCTGACGGTGAGCAACGCCGTCGGGCCGGACTCCGACGACGGGACCGAGCGCACCGGGATGGGCCTGCCGGGCATGCAGGACCGGCTGGCAGCCGTGGACGGCACACTGACGACCAGCGTGGCCGACGGTAGATTCTGGCTCGTCGCCACGATCCCGACCCCGGAGGCGCCATGATCTCGGTACTCGTCGTCGACGACCAGGACCTGGTGCGTCGTGGCCTGACCGCCCTGCTGGAGGACGAGGACGACTTCGAGGTCGCCGGCGAGGCTGCAGATGGTCTGGACGCCGTGGCCGTGGCGCGGCGAGCGCGTCCGGACGTGGTGCTGATGGACATCCGGATGCCCGGAGTCGACGGCCTGGAGGCGACCCGGCGGATCGGCGCGGACCCGACGCTGAGCGCCACCCGGGTGATCGTGCTGACCACCTTCGAGACTGACGAGTACGTGCTCGAGGCGCTGCGCGCCGGGGCCGGCGGGTTCCTGCTCAAGGACGCGGGCGCCGAGGAGATCCTGCACGCGATCCGGCTGGTGCACGAGGGGCAGGCCCTGCTCGCACCGTCGGTGACCCGGCGGGTCGTGCGCGAGCTGCTCTCCACCCGGGCGCGGCCGCTCGCCCCGCACCCGCGGATCGACGACCTCACCAGCCGCGAGCGGGAGGTGGTGGCGCTGGTCGGGCGCGGGCTCTCGAACGCCGAGATCGCCGAGGAGCTCGTGCTCAGCCCGGCCACGGCGCGCACCCACGTGAGCCGGGCAATGATCAAGCTCGCCGCCCGCGACCGGGCGCAGCTCGTGGTGTTCGCCTACCAGTCCGGCCTGGTCGACTGACCCTCCGCCACACGCGCTGCCGAACGCAACGTTGTGCGGCGTCTACGCGAAGAACACCGCAGAACGTTGCGTTCGGCGAGGGGGTCGGGTTACCACTCCCGGTCGGGCGGGAGCAGGGTGCCCGGGTTGAGGTGCCGGCCCGGGTCGGCGGACTGCAGCAGCCCCACCATCAGGTCCACACCGGCCGGCGAGATGTCCTGCTCCATCCACGGGGCGTGGTCGGTACCGACGCCGTGGTGGTGGGAGAGCGTGCCGCCGTGGTCGATGAAGGACTGCTGGATCGCGGACTTGACCACGTCGTACTGCTCCAGCTGCGGGGAGTCCTCGCGCGGCGGGAACGCGAAGGTGAAGTACAGGCACGCCCCCGAGTGATACGAGTGCGAGAGGTGGCACATGATGAAGCCCTGCACGTCCAGCTCGGCGAACGCCTTCCGCGCGGCCCGCACCGTCGCCACGTATACCTCGCCCAGGCGGGACCACGGGGTCGCCGTCTCGGAGACGTCCCCGAGTGCCCCCCGGTCGAGCAGGAAGTCGCGCAGGTACGGGGTGTCGAACTTCTTCTGGTCGTACATCGAGCCCGGGCCCTTGCCCAGCTTGATGCCGCCGTGACGGCCCACGATCCGGCCCACCTCGGACTTGTCGGCCCGGACCTTCGCGGACCCGCCCTCGTAGCCGATGTAGGAGATGCAGACCTTGTTCAGGTCCCAGCCCCGGCGGCGGAGCAGCTCGAAGAGCCCCTCGCCTACCTTGGACGACAGGCCCTTGGACTCCTTGCGGGTGGCCAGGGAGAACGCCGTCTCGTTCGCGTCCGAGACGCGCGTGATGCTCGGCGTGGCGTCGGAGACCGAGATCTCCTGCATGGCGGCGATCCCCGCCGCCCAGTTCGGGAACAGGTAGGCGATCACCTCGCGGTTCTCCGGCAAACGGTGCACGTGCACCCACGCCTCGGTGATCACGCCGAGGCGCCCCTCGGAGCCGAGGATCATCTCCCGCACGCTCGGACCGGTGGAGGTGCTCGGCAACGGCCGCAGCTCGACCACCTTGCCCGGCAGCACCACCCGCATCCCGCGCGTGATGTCGGCGATATCTCCATACTTGTCGGACTGCATGCCCGAGGAGCGGGTCGCGATCCACCCGCCCAGGGTGGAGTGCTTGAACGAGTCCGGCTGGTGTCCCATGGTCCAGCCCTGCTCGGTGAGCTGGGCCTCCAGGTCCGGGCCCAGGCCACCGGCCTGCACCCGCGCCAGACCGGCATCGGAGTCGATCTCGAGTACCCGGTTCAGCCGGCCCAGGTCGAGCGAGACGACCGGGCGGTCCTCCCCCGCCTGCGGGGTCAGCGAGCCGGAGATGTTGGACCCGCCGCCGAACGGGATCAGCACACCGTCGGCTGCGACCACCTGATCGACGATCTGCTGCACCTCAGCCTCGTTGGCCGGGTAGACCACGACGTCCGGCAACCGCGGCAGGTCACCGGCGCGGACCCGCACCAGGTCCCGCAGGCCCTTGCCGTAGGTGTGCACCACCCGGTCCATGTCGTCGGTGGTGATGTGGTGGTCACCGACGATCCGGCGCAGGCTGCCGCCGAGGTCGTCGGGCAGCCGGGACGCGGGCACGTCTAGCTCCTCGAACGCCGGCGGGCTCCCGGCCGGTCCGGACACGTCGATCCCGAGCACATCGTGCACGAACGGGGCAAAGCCAGGCTTGTCGTCAGGGTTGAAGGCCACCCCTTCGACACCCCAACCCCACCACTTCTGGTGCACGACGTCGGTCATGAGATCCCTTCCTGCGCATCCGGCATGTCGTTCTCCGCCCGGCCGGTCTCTCCGGACTCGGCGCGGTCGTCCTCGGTCACCAGCACGTACGACGTCTGCATCGTGTGCATGGCACGTACCCGCGCCGTCAAGCGAGCGTTCAGATCGGCCAGCGCCTCCCGCGGGCGCACCCGCACGGGCTTACCGATCAGCACCTTCACCGGCATCCGCCCCGACTTGGGCCAGAACGTCCCCGGCGGCATCGCATCGTGCGCCCCCACCAGCGCCACCGGCACGATCGGCACCCGCAACGCACGTCCCAGCGCGGCGGCGCCCGGGGTGAAGTCGGCCATCTCCCCGGTCCGCGAACGTGTGCCCTCCGGGAAGATCAGCAGCGGCACCCCCTGCCGCAGCAGCGTCACCGACAAGCCGGCCGACTTGCCTCGCGACTTGCCGCGCTCCACCGGGTAGGAGTTGAAGAACAGCGACGTCAGCATGCTGCGCCACGTGGAGGAGTAGAAGTAGTCGGCCGCCACCGCGGTGGCGACGTTCTTGGTCACCGAGTACGGCAACGCAGTGATGCACAGCGGGGCGTCCAGGTGGCTGGAGTGGTTCGCCACCACGATGAACGGACCGTCCAGGTCGGCCACGTGCCGCTCCCCCTCCACGGTGACGCGCACGTTCGAGAAGATCACCGACCGCAGGATCAGCCGCTGCGCGAAGTACCGCGCCCAGCGGTGCAGGGGCGAGTGGTAGCGGGAGGTCTTGCTCATCCGTTCCCCCTCTGGTCTGAGCACTGCGGTGCCTCGCTCCGCCGCCACTCGTTCCTCGCGCCAGCTACGCGGGGGCTCCTCGTACTCAACTCTTCCGCCCGGTCTGAGCACTGCGGTGCCTCGCTCCGCCGCCACTCGTTCCTCGCGCCAGCTACGCGGGGGCTCCTCGTACTCATCCGCGCCCCTTCCTGATCCCCGCTGTCGCGCGTCGCACCACGGCCCGCGGGAAGTGGTCGGCACACCAGGAGAGAACCTTGAACCGTTTGGATGGTACCGACCAGGTGCGGCCACGCTCCAGGTCGGCCAGGCAATCAGCCACCAACCGGTCCGCGTTCAGCCACAGGAACTCCGGGATCGCGGAGGTCTTGATCTTGGCCCGCTCGTGGAACTCGGTCCGCACCCACCCCGGCATCAGAGTGAGCACCTGCACCCCGGTGCCCTCTAGCTCCAGGCTCAGGCTCTCCGACCAGGTCGCCACCCATGCCTTGATCGCGGAGTAGTTGCCCATCGCCACCTGGCTCGCCACCGAGGCGACGTTGACGATGATGCCGGTGCCGCGCTCCTCCATCGCCCGCCCGGCCGCCCCGCCGAGCACCAGGACCGCCCGAAGCATCACGTCGATCGCCTGCTCGTGCACGGTCACGTCCCGCAGGGTCAGCGGTGCGTGCAGACCGCTCCCGGCGTTGTTGACGAAGATGTCCACCGGCGCCGACTCGTCCTCGAGCCGGCGTGCGACGACGTCCACGTCCGACCGCACGGACAGGTCCGCCACGATCGTGTGCACGGCGATCCCGTGCGCGGCGCGCAACTCCTCGGCGCGTTCGTCCAGGCGCTGCCGGTTGCGGGCCACCAGCACCAGGTCGCACCCGCGGGCGGCGAGCGCCCGCGCGAAGGCGAGCCCGATCCCCGAAGTACCCCCGGTGATCAGCGCGGTCCCGGTGATCGGGACCGGGGTGGTGTGGGTGCTGCCCTTCATCGGCGGCCCCCCGTGACCGACCGCACCACCGGGGAGAGTCGACCCTCCGCCGTCGTGGTCCACGTGTGCACCGGCCAGCGCTTCTCCCGGGCGAACCGGTACAGGCTGGCGTCCGGGTTCACCACGTTCGCCTGACCCACCACCTCCAGCCACGGGCGATCGGCGTAGGTGTCCCCGTAGGCGTAGGAGCCGGCGAGGTCCATCCCCTCCTCGCGGGCGTACCGACGCAGCCACGAGGCGCGGGCCTCGTCCACCAGCGGGGAGGCAGCCAGGTGACCGGTCCACTTCCCGGCCGAGTCCTTCTCCATCTCCCCGGCCACGATCACGTCGAACATGTCCGCCAGCGGCTCCACGAAGACGTCGATCTGACCGCTCACCAGCACGGTGCGGTGCCCGGCGGCGCGGTGCAGCGCGATCCGCTCGGTGGCCTCGGCGAGCAGCCGGGCCCGCAGCGACGGCGTCACCTTCGTGGCGATGATCTCCCGCAGCTCCGCCTCGTCCACGCCGGCGTAGCGGCGCATGAAGGAACGGATGAAGTCACCACGGTCGCGCCACTCGGCCTGCAGGTACGTGCCCGAGGAGGCCACCATCCCGCCAAGACCCTTCAGCGCCGGCACCACACCCTTGGCGGCCAGCTCCACCCAGACGTAGTGCTCGATCAGGCTGGCCGCGGCCACCGTGCCGTGCAGGTCGAAGACGGCGAGCACGTCCTCGCGCTGCGGCAACGACTTCGCGCTGGTGCTCGGCGTGGACTTCGGGCGACGGGCACGCATCAGCCCGGGCACCTTCGGTACATGCACTTCTTGCATGTAGTACGTCCAGTCGATGGCGGTGACGTCGAACCCGTGCTCGTCACGCCGCTCGGCAGGCAGCGCCTCGTGCAACGCGTGCGTGTTGGTGTCGTCGAAGACCACCTCGGTCTGCGTGTACGCCTGGTACAGGTCGGTGAACTTGCGCAGCGTGCCCAGGTTCCGCTTCGCCTTGTACACCGAGGAGATCCAGCCGCGGGTGGTGTCGTTCGCCGGGAGCCGGCCCACCAGCGAGTCGGCCACGTCCACGGCCACCTCACGTCGCCGCAGCGACCGCTGCACTGCGGGACCGTTCGGGAACGTCCAGTTCGGCACCTGCACGAAGGAACCGTCGTCGTCAGTGAGCGGGTGCTCCTGGAAGTACCCGCGCAGCAGCCGCAGGATGGTGCCGAACCGCAACGGGTTCCGGCTGCCGGAGGCCACCTGGTAGTAGGCGGCGTCCTTCGGCTCCGGCGGGCTCGCCGCCGCGGCGAGGATCGCGTTCACCACGTGGTCCACCGGGATGACGTCCAGGACCGAGTCCGCGAGCGCCGGGAACTCCGGCAGCATGCCGCGCCCATAGGCGGCGATCAGCGGGTCGGCCACCTTGAACCCGTCGATCCAGCCCGGGAACGGGTGCTGCAAGGAGCTCTCGATGATGGTGGGGCGCACGATGGACAGACGGTGCCCGCCACCGGCCCACAGGTCCTCAGCCACCCGTTCGCCGAGGGCCTTGGTGAAGGTGTACACGTCGGGCCAGCCCACCGAGGTGGCGCGAGTGCGGCCGGCGTTGACCAGCTGAGTGTTCACCCATGCCTTGCGGGCTTCCTCAGCGGCCTGGGACACGGCCTGCGCACCGGCGCGACGGTGCGTGGCGCGCGCCTTAGCCAGGATCTTGTCCAGCACCTGCGGACGGCGGGAGGCCGCCTCGGCGGACTCGCGGGCGCGCAGCGCGCGGGTCATCTCGACTTCACGGTCCACCGAGTGGTCCAGGCTGCGTTCCTCGGCCAGCCCCTTGCGCAGCCCCGCCACATAGCAGGTGGACACGTGCACCACGTGCGGGTCGGCGCCGGTGGCCTCGAGTGCCTCGTACAGGCTCACCGGCCCACCGACGTTGGCGGCGAACGCCTCGTCGATGGGCAGGTCAAAGGAGACCGTGGAGGCGGAGTGCACCACGTGGGTGAGGTCCTTCGGCAGCGGGGGCACATCGCCGAGGTCACCGGGGATCACGGTGATGCGGCGGGCCGCCTCGGCGTCCGCGGCCTCAGCTCCCAGGCTCTCCCGCCAGGGTCCGAACACGGGCTTCTTGAGCAGCTTGGTCACCCGGTCCTGTGCCGTGAGTGCACCGCGCGGGCGCACCAGCAGCGCGATCCGCGTCGTCGGGTAGGCGGCGAGGAGTTTCTCCACCACGGCCTGGCCAACGAATCCAGTGGCACCCGTCACCAGGACATGGGCGTTCTTCAGAGGGTCCGACACCTCGGATACTGTACGCGGCCCGAGCGCTTCCTGTGGCCTCAGCGCAGGAATTGACCCAAGGCCGAGCGCAACGGGGCCGCCCCGGCGAGCCCGGGCAGGCTCGCGACACCCCGATCGACGGCGTGCACACCCTGGCGTGCCGACGGGTCGGCGAGCAGATGCACCACGGCCGGGCGGACCGCCGTCGGGCCTGCATAACGCACCCCCGGCCAGGTCCAGCGGCGCACGGTACGCAGGGCGCGCCGACGTGCTCCGGCGGAGGCCTCGAGCCTGGCCTGAGCCTCGTCCGCGTAGAACTCCAGGTGGCGGGCCTTCACCACCCCGACGGCGGCCGTCAGGTCCTGCAGGCGCGGTTCCAGCTGGCCGAGGCGCCGGTAGGCGAGGTCCATCACGGCCGTGCTGAGCCATCCGACGCTCATGTGTGCGGCCACCACGTCGGTGCCGAGCAGGTTGGTCCCGATCGCGTCCACCGTGGGGCGGGCGCGTTCGTCCCACGCCCGGCGCAACCGCCCGAACGAGGTGTCCGGTGGGTCGGCGAGGTCTTCCGGTGCGGCCCCGCCGGCGTCCAGGACCGCGCGCAGGGACTGCCCGATCCAGTACTGCTCGTAGGCCCACGTGGTGAGGAACGCCGTCACCCGGGCCTCGGCGTGCGTGGGGGTGACGAGCAGGTCGCGCATCAGGTCCAGCAGGGTCCGCTCGGTCGACCACACATGTGCCAGCGTGTGCAGCACCGGCCGGGGGAGGTCTGCCAGGGCGGTCAGGTCGAGGTCGGCGGGGCGCAGGTCGTCCGGGGCGGAGGCGTAGGCACGGACGTCGAAGGTTCTGCTGGTCATCGTGTGCTCACGCGGCACCTCATGCTGCGCTCCTTGTGCATGACCCCCTGCGGTGCCTCGCTCCGGTATACCTCGTCCCTCGGCATCCCTCCGCGGGGGCTCCGCGCGCTCATGCTGCAATCCCACGGGAGTCCAGCGAGTCCGCCACGATCGTCAGCCCAT